>CASEEG010000128.1 GCA_949286885.1 uncultured bacterium | reverse complement strand
TGCAACAGTTCTTCTTTTTATTAACCTTGAAACCTTTAAAAATTTATCTAGTCGCATTTTACTTTCTTAACCTTATAACCGCTGTGCTCTGCAAGTCTTTTTTCAATTTCTTTGAAAGTCAAAACTCCTTCTTGCGCGCCAAACTTTTCTATTACGGCTGCAGCATTTATTGAAGCGTATGCAAGAGCTTTTTGTATATCGCATCCGTATTTTAATATGGTTGCAACCAGCGTTGAACTAAAAGCATCGCCGGCACCAAGTGTCGAAACAACTTTTGCACTAAACTCGGGCGCATGGTAAAAATCTTTGCCATCATAACAATATACGCCATATTTTCCGTCAGTTATAACTGCTAAAGAGCCCTGTTTGCAATGCATCTTTTTTAACATTATGACAATATCGGGATGTATCTCATATTCCGAGAATTTTTCATCTTTGGTATCCGGCCGTACTTGAATTTTTGTGAGCATAGAAGCTTCTTCTTTGTTCATTACGATAATTTTTGCAGTTTTTAAAATGTTGTTAAAATATTTTTCGCCTTTTTTTATAGCCGTACTTCCTGCGTTAATTGCAAGATTAATATTATTTTTTGCTGCAAAATCTGCTATTTTATCTAAAAGCTTGTTTGTCTCTCCGGCAAGAGGGGCAACATATATCCATTTTGTACTTTTAAATTCATCGAAATTGATTTCATCTTCACTTATTGTAGAGTTGGCGCCTCTGTGTGCTAAAACTGTCCTGTCACCTTGAAAACTTACTAATATTATTGAAAAACCACTTAAGTTGTCTTTAGACATTATTATGTTTGACGTGTCTACTCCGTCTTTATTCATTTTATTTTTTATAACGGGTGCAATTTCGTCATTGCCCAATTTTACAATTGTGGATGTTTTCAGACCAAGATTTGCAAAGTTGGACGCAGTGTTTATTCCTCCACCGCCAATGTTTCTTGAAAATCCGTCTATTTCTACTTTTGCGCCATAAGGGAATGACATAAATTCTGTTTTTTTCTTTAGAGAATTGACCGAAACTATATTTGCTCCGTCACTTTCGACAAATACATCAAGTGTTGCCGACCCTATTGTAATAACATCATACATTTTAATTCCTCTTTATAAATTGTATTTTCTTTATTATACATACTATAATATCACTTAAAGGCAAATATGTTTTTAAATTCTATTAAATTAAAAAATTTTAGAAATTATACATATCTTGAGCATGAATTTAGAAAAAGAAAAACTCTCTTTGTGGGTAAAAATGCTCAAGGTAAAACTAATTTGCTTGAGGCAGTATATTATTTAAGTGCATTAAGTTCAAATAGAATAAAAAAAGATTCGGAACTTATAAAATTTGGCGAAAGTGAATGTATAATTTCTGCAAATTGTACAAAATGCGATATAGATATCTGTTTAGATGTTATAATTAATCCCCCGAAAAATAAAATATTAAAAGTTAATGGACTTAAAAAAACTAAATCGGCAGAGTTTTTAAGAGTGTTGAAAGTGGTTAATTTTTCAAGTTCCGATTTAATGCTTATGCGCGGTGATCCTTCAGATAGGCGAAAATGGCTTGATTTAGCTATTTGTCAAATTTATGGTGCATATTATGAAAAACTTGCTAAATATAATAAAATTCGCTTGCAAAAAAGTAATTTTCTTGCTCAATTTTCTTGTGATAACGGGCTTTTAGAGGCTTTTAATACTCAAATGTCTATTGCTGCAGCCAATATTGTATATTTAAGGATAAAATTTCTAAGAGAATTAGAAAAAATAGCAAGCTTGAAGCATAAGGCGGTATCGCCTGATGAAAACTTAACTTTTAAATACGATTGTGATTTGTCTGAAAATTTAAGTGTGAAAGAATTGTCGGAAGTAATTTATGAAAAACTTGCACAAATTAAGGATGATGAAATTCGACGTGCACAATGCCTATTTGGACCGCACAGAGATGATGTTTCTTTTTACATAAATGATATTGATGCAAAAAGATATGCTTCACAGGGACAGCAAAGAACGCTTGTGTTGGCACTAAAGCTTGCAGAACTCGATGTTATAAAAGAAAAAACTGGTGAAATGCCACTGTTGCTTTTAGACGATGTTTTAGCGGAACTGGATAATGTTAGACAGAATTATTTGCTTAATGCGATAGGGGATGATACGCAAACAATAATTACAAGCGTAGATACGATTGCATTTGATAAGGAGTTTTTGTCTGATGTTGATATTGTTAAAATTTCTAACGGACAAATAATATAAAAAGACCTCTTGTTTGAGAGGTCTTTTTATCCTAATGTTTTAAATGTGTTGTCTATTCTTGCTCTTCTTCTTTTTCTGTTTTATCAAGATAAGTATCGATAATTCGATCTGCTTCTTCTACCGACATTTCAAGCTCATTTTCAGGTACTTCGGCGTTGTAACCATAGATATTATTTGCCATTTGTTGTGCCTTATAGCCGTATGCTTCATTTTGAGCGTTGTTCAATTTTGTCCTTAGAGCAGCTTTTATGTTGTCATATTGTTTTGCATCTTTAATAAGAGTTGCAAATTCATTTAAGTCACCTAATTTTGCGTCTGCTTCCGCAAAACTGTCATCAATAACATTATCTACCATATTGCCGTCAAGTTCTGAGTATATATTTTCACCCAATATAGGATCATATACTGCTTTCATGTAATCTTCGGTTACGTATTTTTGATAACCTTCTGCGGTTGTGCCGTCTTTTAATTTAACATCAAAATTACCGGTTATGAGAGAATTATTTATATTGATGAAATCTTCGCTGCCTTCTACACCGTCTCCGCGTGACTGTGTTTTTTCGGTATATGAATTTAAGTCTATGCTTTCAATTCCCAATTGTTCTGCAGTCAAAAATTCATAATCACGATTAGTATGTTCTGTGTTCAGTACAAGTACATTTTTAAGTTCATCACCGTTGATTTCACCATCGCCGTCGGTGTCAAACAACTTCATTTCTTCCATGCCACAGACGCCGTTTGCGCCAACCATTTCGCTGAAGTCATTTATTACACCGTCTTGATTTCTGTCTATCACAAACTCATAGCTGTTATCACCAACATGGAAGCCTACTGGGTCTGTACGTTTGGTTTCGTCGGATACTACCTCATCGGATGTTCCTCTGTTGATTGTTACATCAGGATAGTTCTTGACAATTTCATCAGCAATTGCATCATAGACTCCCTTTGTGCTGTCATCGCCATTGGGAAGAGTCATTTCCATATCGCCCAAATTATAACCCAAGCCACCGCCGGGCCATAGTCTTGTAAGAGTATAGGCTACTTCTTTCCAAGTAAAACCGTTCTCTTTCATTTCTTCGATAATTTTGTCACCATTGATCGCTTTATCCATTTCTGCTACTTGCAAATCATCTCTTTGTGCTCCGCCGTCAATCGTTTCAAAGCTATCTAAGAATTGAGAGTAGACTTTTTGTGCATCACTGCCATGTCCGTAAGGCACAACAGCTCTACCGTCATCGCCGTGTGATATACCTATTGAAGGATAAATTTCTTTAATTGAGTCCAGCATTTCTTTTTTTGTGAAACCAGCGGCTTGCATATCTTGTATAATGCCATTGTTTAACGCGTCGCCAAAAGATTTAAGCTGGGCATTATTTATGGAGTAGCTATCTACACCTTTTGTTTGTCCTGCTGCTGCGTCTTTGTATTTATTTATCACACTTGCTTTGTCTGTTGTTGTTGCAACTGGTGTTTGGTTTTCCCTGTTTGCCATACGGGAAGTATATTGGGCAAGATATCCATCTGCCAAATCTTCTTTTGCAGGTGTAAAAATAGGCACTGAAGGGTCTGTGTCGGAAGTTTGATAGCTTCCTGCAGCACAAGTCATATTGTCTCTTGTCGATTTTAATAAATCTAAAGTGCTTTTGGCAGTTCCGTATTGAGAATTTAGTCCGTCTATATCACCCACCAGGCCTTCCATATCGTTTACAAGACCGTTTAATTCCGTTTGCGGCGTGCCCAATTCTTCAATT
>CASEEG010000127.1 GCA_949286885.1 uncultured bacterium | reverse complement strand
CAAGGGTGATTTAGAAATTTCTGCTAAAAAACATGATGAAGTAAACACAGGCGTTGTAGGCCCGTTCGGATTTGACGATAATGCAAATAATCAACTTTTGGGCACATTTGATATTGGATTTACGGATGATCAAAGCGTTGATACAATTGGATATCAAACACTTGACGATCAAAGCTGGCTTGTTGAAAATTATTCCGAAAATATGGATTTGGCTAGCCTTCAAGAACAAGGTGTCGATGTCTCAGGAGTTGACGCTGCAGCGCAAGCTCAAGAGCTAGGAGATGTTGCAATCTATGAACAGTTTATGCAACAGTATATGGAAGTCGAATTGCCTAAACTTGAGGCAGAAATTAATAATGCTTATGCTCAAATAGGTTTCTCACAAGGTGCAATAGAAATTTATAAAGACATGGCTGAAGCTAATGCTGAGCTAGAAGGTCAAAGAATTGCTGAAGACATAGCAGCCAAAGAAGCTGAAGCACTTGAAGAAGAAAACGATGAAACTGAAGAAGTTCCTGTCGATGAAGGCAATAATACAACTGGTGAAACAGAAGTTGATCCTGATGAATTAAAAGATAAAGAAGAAGTGTAATATTATAGAAATTATTCCCATGTGCATAACTAAAACGCCCCACAAAAGGGGTGTTTTAGTTTTAAATGATACCTTTATGTTTGAATAGATAAAAGATAATGCACTGACGGGAACAAATGTAACTGCAATCCCTATACCAAGTATTATGTTTGGCAAAAATAATACTGACTAATGAGGATAAATTATTTAGTCATGGGTATAAGTAATAATGTTCCATACAACATAATATTTATAAATGATATTCATAATAAATACCCACTGCCAAGAGAAATTGTCTGTTAAATAGCCGCCAACAAAAAGGCCAAATAGTGGCAAAAACATTGCTGCAAAGCCAAAAAACCATCGCAACTCCCTTTTTTTTCTGGCATGAAATTATCATACTTGTGTTATGATGACAACACAAGAGACTATCGATTGCAAAATTTATTTTTAAATTCATTTTTATAGTTGTCAAGATAATAATTATTAAACATTTTTATACGCAACAACAAATCTGATGTTACAATGTGCTCAATCTTGCAAGCAATATCTTGAGCGTTATTAGAAGGTAATCCGAGAATATCGTTAAAAAAAATAAATAATGAATTGTGCTTATCATGAATATCGCTTGCAACACTTGTTCCAATCTCACTTAAAGAAATTGTGTTGTGTGTCTGATAAATGACAAGTCCTCTTGAACAAAGCTTTTTTATTGCTTCTGTGGTAGAGGCCCGACTTACACCAATTGCCTTGGAAACATCAATAGGTTTTACATTGTTGCTCTTGCTGCACAGTATAAATATTGTTTCAAGATAATCTTCTAAACTCGGTGTTAAATCATGTCCCATTGGTTAATTATGCTTTTGAAATGTATCTTTGTCAAGATAAAAATTCTTATTATTGTTTCTATACCCAATAGCAGCCCTATACCCGGAAATAAGGTACATAATGGGCAGGAGTGGTTCTATCCATTTCACCCCAGAGAGTAGACCCGCCGTTGCAATATCATCAGAGTGAAGAGCAATATCTAACAATTCAGGATTTCGTGTATCATTTTTTTGATTTGTTAAATTATTGTTAGCAAATTTACCAATCAAAGGATTGACGAGATGCTTGCCTATACTATTAGCAATATAGCTTCCGCCAAATACTCCAACAGTTAATATTCCACTAAGTATAATAAACATCTTCTTTACTGGTGTTAAAGAGTTGAGTATACCTGCATCATGGAGCTTTTCTGCAATGTAGAGAAAACTTCCTGCACCAATATTGCATAGAAAAATATTGGCAAGAAATTGATAAATTCCTTCTTTTATCTTATTGCATGTTTTTTCTTTAGAATATTCATTGTTAATTTTATCTGAAATTATTCCAGCAAGTATTCCGCTAAAAACCGGAATAAAACCAAGAAGTGATAATCTCGACACTTCATCCCATATTTTACCACTTGTAAGATTTTCATTATTTCCAAATAAAGTATTAATTAGTACAGTCGCTGATTTTTTATCCTTTATTGTGCTTATAAGGTGATCAATTTCAATAGGGGTTAAAATTTCAGATTTTGCTTTATTTAGTATATTTCTAGTACTATGGTCTATATTAGTATTAGAGTTTATAAACTTGGAAATTGCTTCTCTTTGTGCTTTTAATATTTGCTCCTTTGGTAAAATGTCTATTAGTTTTTTTCCATTAATTTTTACTAGACTGATACTCATAAGAGTTGTTGCTGTGATTATTCCTAAAACGACAAAATTTTTTTTGGCAAATTTCACCCTTTCGTTTTGTGGCTTTGATAACGTATCTTTTATACCAAATATACATGCAGATGTGCAAAGTAATGTAGGCATAGTTCTTGAAATATAATTGTTTAGTAACGGTTGGTCTAAAAATTTTGCTAAAGATGAAATTTTCATTTTATTCCTTGTTAGGCATGACTTACAATTGTTAGGCATGACTAACAATATCACAACACAATTTTGCTGTCAACATAACATTATAAACTTACAACAGAATCCAGAGACTCAACATCAACTTCTCTCAAGAAATTAATCCAACATGAATAATATTGGGCTAGGGCATACGTATATCCCATAATTATAGATCTGTAAGACTGTTCTATGACAATTAACGAAGTAAGATCAGTTTTGCCTTCTTCGTAATTTTTCTTTGATGTTTTCATCATATTTTTCGAGTCTTGTATTAAACTATCAGTGTAATAATTTAGGTTTACTCTCGCATTGACAAGCTTTTCGTAAGCACTGCTCAAATTTGCGAAAGCGTTGTTTTGCGCAGCGGCATACTTTAATTCTGCTTTTTGAATTTCAAGCTTTGCATTTTTAATCTCTGGAGAGTAGTTATATAAAATTGGCAAATTTACCAGACTAGCACCGGTATAGGCACCGTTCAAATATCTTCCCTCTCCTGAAACTCCTATGGGCTGATATAAATAACCGGCAGTAATTTCTAAATCCGGAATGCGTTGACTGTTTGCTATTTTAAGATTATTTTTAGCTACATCAATTTCTTTCTGTGCAATTTTTAAATCGAATCTGTGCTGCTCAGCTAAAGCAAGAATTTCGTTAAATGACGGCAATTCAGATTTTGGAGATGGCGTTAGCAGCAAATTAAAGACATTATCGTCTTCAAATGTTTCAATTGAAGAATCATATATAGGATCTGTGTCCATTACACTGTTAAATTGAAAACGAGCAGCCATAATATTTGTACGAGCAGTATTTAATTGTGTTTTAACGTGATTCAAAGATATGTTTGCCTGAATTACGTCAGTTTCAGTTGCTTTACCAATTTTATATCTTTCCTTAACAAGTCTGTTAATTTCAATTAGAGATTTTTCTTCAATTTCAAGTGATTCTGCCAATGATTTGGCACTAACAAGGTTAATATAGGCTTCTCTGACATCCATTTTAATTTGAAAATTTTTAAATCTTGCAGACTCTTCGCTAACTTCATATGATGAGATGGCACTTTTTTTTCTATGTTTACGCTTAAATAGTTCAATAAACTGCGTAACACCTATTGTATGAGGATTACCCGCACCAGCTTGTCCCATATTCCAATATGTGTCAAGACTGGGATTTTGCAATCTGTTTGCAATCTTAATATCATTTTTTGAAATTTCAATATTAAGTTTTTGAGTATCTAACTCTATACTATTTTCTATTGCAATATTGATTGCGTCAGATATTCCAATTTTTTTAATTTCTTCAATTGCACAGACATTTGCAACCAGAGATAATATAATTATAGAAAAAAATATTTTATGAAATTTCACTTCTTACCCACGTGTACAGATTACAATTTAATCTTATCATTAATAATAAGATATGGCATGTTTTAGAAAAATCTGCTATGCTTTGAACATGAAAAAACATGATTTTTGGTTATTTTTTACAGCACTAATGGCAGCACTGGGTGGCTTGCTTTCTGGTTATGATACCGGTGTAATTTCTGGTGCGCTGCTATATATAAATCAAACTTGGAATTTAACAGATTTTCAACAAGGTTTTCTGGTTAGTTCAGTTCTGATTGGTGCGCTTATAGGTGCAGCATCAAATGGTAAGCTTGCTGATATTTTTGGACGAAAGACAATCATAATTGCAACTGCAGTCATGTTTTTTGTCGGTTCGATACTATGTGCGCTAGCGCAAAGCCCTATGCAGCTCATTTTAGCGCGTATGTTTACAGGCTTTGCAGTTGGTGCAGTCAATTTTGCTGCTCCATTATATTTATCAGAAGTTTCACCCAAAGAGAAACGTGGCATGTATGTTTCGCTATTTCAACTTGCTATCACTGCAGGGATACTTTTTTCGTATCTTGTTAACTCCTTCTTCTCGCACTTTGAACACACTTGGAGACTTATGCTGCTTGCAGGAATAGCACCTGCATCTGTTCTATTTTTAGGCATGCTTTTTCTCAATGATACTCCAAGATGGTTAGTTCTCAAGGGTCGCGATGAAGATGCTAAAAATGCTTTCATAAAAATCCAAGGAAATATAGATACTGTCTATGAAATTTCTGAGATAAAAAAATCGTTTAATACAGACAGAGGGAATAAATTTCAATTTAAAAAGTGGCTTATTATGCCCTTTGTAGTTGGAATAGGTATAATGTTTGCACAAATATGCACTGGGGTTAATACGATTATATACTATGCCCCCACAATATTTAAATTAGCAGGATTTGACAGTAATCAAAGTGCGATATACGCAACAAGTCTAATAGGCATTGTTAATTTCTTAATGACATTTGTTGCCATAGCCTACAGTGACAAAATAGGCAGAAAACCTTTGTTATATATAGGATTAACCGGTGTAATGCTCAGCTTAATTATTATGGGTTGTGTATTTGCATTTATGCCTCAGTTGGGTACACTTGTAAAATGGTTTGCAGTCGGAAGTTTATTATTTTACATAATTTGCTTTGCGTTCAGTTTGGGACCTGTTGGAATGACATTAATTTCGGAAGTTTTCCCTCTTCAAGTGCGTGGGGTAGGAATGAGTATTTGTATGGTTTCAAATTTTGTATTTAATTTTATCATTACTTTTAGCTTCCCTGTTATGATAAAAAACATTGGCGCTGCTCATACATTCTGGTTATTTGTAATTATTTGTATTATATGTCTGTTCTTTGTGTATTTCCTTGTGCCTGAAACCAAGGGTATTGCGCTTGAAAAAATTGAGGAAAATTGGAAGAAAGGTGTTAGAGCTAGGGACTTTTAAATAATTTCACAATGAAATCTAAATGCCCTAAATGTATCTGAGAAATAATCATCAGTTAGACCGGCTTTTCGTTTTAAAGAAGTAAGGAAAGTTTTTTTGTCGGGCAATTGTTCCCATACGCTCGGTAAATATACTGCTCTGTAATTTTTATCTGAGATTATTATACCATCTTCAAATGGAACTATTTTGTCCAATAAATCACCCTCGTCAGAAAAGGAAATTTCTATAGGAATGCTTAGAAGCGAAATTTTAATTTGTAAGTTTTTAATCCCATTACTTAAAACAGGTTTGAAACGCGGGTCATTATAGGCGCTAGCAAATGCATTGTGTAGTAAATCATTAATTAAACTTCTGTATGGAATAATAGAACCAATGCAGCCGCGCAATTGCCCTTCTTTTTCAAGGGTTATAAAGCATGAACCCTTTTGATTAAGTACAACGGGATATTTTGCCGGTGAATATTTTCCTTTCGATACAATAGAGTTTAAACAGATATCTTTTAACTCATCTGAATAATATTTTTTAATATATTTGTTTTTCTCGCCATCATACATAAGCCAACTGCCGTAACCAACAACGCTTGTCATGTCATTGGTAACTGATGACGAGTTTCTCATGTCTAGTCTTATAAACGAAAAATTGTTTTCAGATGCAAATTTTAATGCAGCACAAACTGAAACAGAATTACATGCCTGCTTGTGTCTTAAATTATTAAAGTCATTTGTTTCAATCGTATCAGCTGTTAAATTATCAAGTTTTAACGCATGATTATTTGACAAAAAATGACTTAAATCTGTTGATATTATAAAGGAATTTGATGTGTCCGAAAAAAATCTGCTAATTATTTCTTCAATCAAATTTGCATTGCAATCTCCAACCAATACAGGTACTATTGAAAAATCAGTTTTAAAGTGCGACAAAAATGGTAACATTACCTCAATGGCATGTTCTGTGTCAAAAGCTTTATTATTGTAGACAAGATGAAATTCCTGTGTAATTTTCGATAGTATTTCTTTGTTTAAATTGACTCTTCCCATTGGTGTTTCAAACATGTCATAATCAGGGATTACAGCACTGTGAACATAAATTTTATGTGCAGGCGCAAAAATAAAAATATTTTTTCCGGACAAATGCGATAGTGATAAATATGTACTGTATCCGCTATAGACATATCCTGCATGTGGTGCAATTACAAGCCTGCTATTGTAGTTAACGTCGTCTGAATTATACTTTTTATATTCTGAAAAAAGCATTTGTATTTCAGACTTTTCTTCAGGATAAAATAATCCTGCTACTGCAGATTTTTTTATTTTCAAATTACACCTCTATAGTTTAAATATCGACTAAAATAAATTATAATATAACAAATGGAAAATTCTAACGAGCATAATAATAGAATAACATGTGCCTTGTGCCCACGCAAGTGTAAACTCAGTGTCGGACAAGAAGGATTTTGCCATGTGAGAAGGAACACCGGTACCTTAATTGAGCACGATTCGTACGGGCATATAACCCCATTGTCAATTGATCCGATTGAAAAAAAACCTCTGTTCCATTTCATGCCTTCCGCTAAAACCCTATCTTTTGGGACATATGGATGCAATATGGGTTGTAAATTTTGTCAAAATTATCATATTACAAAAACAAAAAATGACCCTCACGATTTACCACATTATACGCCAGAACAAATTGTTAAAATTGCACTAAAATATAGGTGTCAATGTATCGCATTTACTTACAATGACCCTGTTATATTTTATGAATTTACAACCGATGTTGCCAGATTAGCAAAACAAGCAAGTATTCATACAATTGCCGTAAGTGCCGGTTATATAAACTCGCCATATAAGCAAGTACTTTTTTCAAATATGGACGCAGTAAACATAGATTTAAAATCAATAAGACCAGATTTTTACAAGAAAAACTGTGCCGCTGATATTAATGTTGTACTTGAAACAATAAAGTATATTAAAGATGAAACTAATGCCTGGCTTGAAATCACAAATCTAATAATTGAGGGCGAAAACGACTCTGATGAAGAAATTAAGTTTTTATGTAATTGGATAGTACAAAACTTGGGTACATATGTACCGCTTCATTTTAGCACATTTCATCCTGCATATAAGATGCTAAATAAAAGTCCTACTTTACCGAATAAAGTTTTTAGAGCATATGAGATTGCAAAACAAACCGGAATAAATTATGTGTACTGTGGAAATGTAACTGACAAAAAGTATACTGCCACATATTGCAAAAACTGTGGATCAATTTTAATTGAACGTGATTTATATAAAATTACAAAATACAATCTGGATGATTACGCATGTTGTAAAAATTGTAAAACTAAATGCGAGGGAGTATTTAGATAGATGTCACTATTTCTTTTAATATATTTCGTTTTACCTTTTTTGTCGTTGTACGCGGCAGTGGGTTTTTAACAACAAAAACATTTGTTGGCCGCTTATAAGCGGCAAGTTTAGCCGACAAAATTTTGACTTCATTTCTAATTATTTTTTCACAGTCAATATTGTCTGCTATACTCTCATCAGGTAAAATTGCTACTGCAACCTCTTCGCAGCCATCTTTTGCACCATCTTTCTTGGTATATCCAAATACGCATAATTCCTTAAACTTATCCGATAACTCCAGAACAGACTCAACTTCTTCGGGAAATACTTTCTTGCCTCCTGAAAGTACAATCATGTTTTTTATTCTTCCGGTAATGTACAAATATCCGTCTTTGTCGATTTTAGCTATATCACCTGTGTGAAGCCAACCATGAGAGTCAATCACTTTCTTTGTTAAATCATCTCTTTTATAGTATCCTTTCATGACACTTAAACCTCTTAAAAGAAGTTCGCTATTTTGTGGATCTATTTTTGCCTCAAAACATTTTAAAGGTCTACCTACAGAGGCTAGGTTTTGTCTGTTTTCACAATTTACACTCACTACGGGACTAGTTTCGCTCAAACCATATCCGTTATAAATGTGTATTCCGATACGTTCAAAAAATTTACCCACACTGATGTCAAGAGGTGCACCACCTGTTATACAACCCTTAAATTTGCCGCCAAATCTTGTATGAATACCTTTAAACATTAGACGTTTAACAGATGTAAATGGAATAAACTTTGCAAGGGCAAACATGGTATTAAAAATAAACTTTCTGGCAGCGGGCAGTGAGTTTATTTTTTGTTCTATACTGGTTTTAAGGAGTTTTAAAAAGGCTGGCACAACTATCATAAATTTAATATTTTTTTCACACATCATGCTTAAAATGTCTTTTGGTCGCAGACTGTTTGTATAATATATACTCAATCCCCAATTCATAAAAAGTGAAAATCCAACTGTAAGCTCAAATAAATGATTCATTGGTAAAATTGATAAAACTGCAATATCTGTTTTGCCATATTCGGGGAAAACAATGTCCCTAACCCACTCTAAAGATTCTAACTGAGTAATCATATTAAGATAGGTTATTTCAACACCTTTTGGAGAACCCGTTGTTCCAGAAGTATAAATTAATATAGCAGTTGAGTGCATATGAGGACGTCTGAATTTGCCCTCATAATTATTTTCCAAATTATATATTGTGGTAAAACCTGTTTTTACGGGAGTTTCATCTATCAAAACAATGTGTTTTATAAAATCTAATTCATTTTTTAAAATTAACGCTTGTTCAAAATATTGATTACTGACAAAAAGAACGCTAGGTGTAGAATCCTTAAGTATAATTCTTAATTCATGAAGTGTTAATTTTATATCAAGTGGAGTAAAAATTGTACCGGAAAGTGCGGAAGCAAAAAAGCAAGCACCGAATTCCGGTTTAGATTCACATAATATGGCAACCCTGTCGCCCTTTTCTAAATTTATATCATTAATCATCCAGTTTGCAATTTTTCTGGACAATAACCCAATACCCTTATAAGTAAACTCCTTCCAACCAAAAGTTACCTTAGTACCTAATGCGATTTTATTGTCGTAATCAAGAGTTTTATCTTGCAGAAACCTGAGTAAATTTCTTGTTTTTATAACTTTATTTTTCTTCATTTATACTCCAATACGCCTAACACTATTATTGTATAGTGTTGTAGCATATATGGCAAATTTTTAAAATTAAACAATTGGCTTTGAATCCTTGGTAAAATCATTAATTGCTTTTGTTGTAGTTCTTACCGTGTTAAGACAGTCATTACCACCGACGCAACCACCTTCGCAACACATTACTTCAATCAAATTACCAAATTCACATTTACCTTTTTTGGCAAATCCTTTTAGTGCCCTTATGGACTCCTTATTTATACCATTAACAAGATAAGATTCTATCTTACTTTTACCATTGTCAGCAGCCTCAACAGACTTAGCAACACCACCGGTTATTCCAAAATTTCTTCCCTCGCGAGATGACTCAACCTCAAAAGGCGTTCCCTCAAGTTCACTAAGTTCTATTTTATGAGCAATAAAAAGCGCACCTAGTTCTTCATAGTTCATAACATAGTCAATATTATCGTTTTTCATAGCTTCGCTTTTTTTTGCAACACAAGGCGACACAAAAACACTTATTGCATCAGGATATTTTTCTTTGCAAATTTCAGCGGTATAATATGCTGGAGTTTTGGTTTCAGACCTATATGGCGCAATTTCGCCCAAATGTTTATCTACCAGATTATTGTAGCCCGCACAACAGGAAGTAGTCATGAATTTTTGCCCCTCATTAATTCTTTCTGCAAATTCTCTACCTTCATTCAGTGCGGTAATATCTGCCCCTTGGGCAACTTCAAGCACATCGTAAAACCCGCATTTTAAAAGCGCAGTTTTTAGTTGATATATTGTACAAGGCAACTGTCCTGCTATAGATGGGGCAATCATTGCAACAACTTTTTTGCCTTGTTTTATTTTTGTAAGGATATCTATTATTTGACTTTTTTCATGGATCGCGCCAAAAGGACAAGCACTCACGCACTTTCCACATGTTATACATTTTTCAAAATCAATTCTGGCATGTCCCTGTTCATCTTTTGAAATAGCATCTACCGGGCAAGCATTTTCACAAGGAACAACGATTTTTACTATCGCATGATAAGGGCACACCTGAATACATTTAGTACAGTTTTTACATTTAGAACTATCGATTTGCGATTTGCCGTTTACAATTGAAATAGCGCCAAATTTACAATTTTCGAGACACGGACGAGCAACACAACCTTGGCATAAATCAGTAACAAATATTCTGTTTGGCACACATCCTTTGCAAGCTGATTCAAGCACAGTTAAAGTTTGTTCGTCCGGTTTTTCACGTTTTTGAGATTCTTTAGCGTAATTCGAAAGCAAAACGCGCTCGTCCGACCCTTCAATTGGGAAGCCAAGCGTTGCAATAATTCTGTTTCTTAAAATTTCCCGTTCTTTGTAAATGCAGCACCTGTAAGGTACTTCATGACCCTTGGGACGCATTTCAAAAGGTATTAAACGCGTATTTTCTTCAAAATTATCCGATAAAAATGCTTTTATTGTTTTAACCAAAATCTCTTTTTTTAAGTGAGCAGCCTGATTATTCTTGTCCATTTTTCAACTTTCTTTCAATTACATCAATAACTTTTTCAACCGTTGCCTTGTTAATTATTTCATCATCAACTAAAACATAAGGAGCTTGTGACTCAGAACAGCTGGAACAGTAATCAAGGCACGTTACACCTTGAATTTCAACGTTATTTCCAAATCTTTCCGGAATAAGTTCTTCCAGCTCTTGCAATTCAGAGGCACCCATCACAAAACAAGTTGTACCCATACATATTTTAACAACTATTTTTTTCATTTTTTCTCCTTATATATACCTTACGGTGACCCTTTTAATATACTTGTTTTCAAGAATTTTTGCCATCTTTTTTATTATGTTTTTGCGAATTTCTATTTCTATAGGCAAGTTCGGATCATAATGTGCCTGATTTAATTTTGCACCAACCATAAATTCAATACAATCACTGCTTAATAAAAATTGCATTAAATCATAAGCGGCATTTTTTTCCTTGTCGTTAAATCCGTTTTCTAAATATTCAACTGTTTTTGTTAGAGTTAAAATACCCTCCGTAACAAGGTCTATACCTTCCATATTTGATACTGCAGGCAATTTGCCGACACTTCTGACATTATTACAACGAACAGGAATATTAAGCTCTCTCGATATTAAGTTTGCTGTCGTACCACCGCAAATTGCTTTTTTAGCTTTCGAATTAAAAAACTCATGTGCATATTCGTTGTCTTTTTCTTGATGATAAGGTGGACCTGTAAAAATCAATGCATGTCTTGGGTTTCGGTAATATATTACACAACAAGAGGTATCATCCTTCGCTTTTCTATCGGTTTCAGTATTTAGTGCAACCCTTACTACAAATTTTGCAAGTTCGCTGCTTGAAACTTCGGGACTGTTATTTATTTTTTCGAGCAAAAATTTTATTAAACCGCTTCTTCTTAGTCCTAACTTGAGTTCAGGAGTTCCCAAACCTGCCTGTGTAACTCCATCTGAGCAAAAAATAAGTCTGTCGCCTAACTTTAGTTGTAATTTATAAACACGCATGTGGCGATTTTTAAAAGTATCAGAGTCAATAACGGTATATTCGGGTTCTACAACTTTATTGTCACTAATGTATATAAAATTTGGATTACCCTCTTCGACAATCTTAACTTCACCGTCTTCAGAGCAATGTGCAACAGAAAAAGTCGAATAACTAATTTTTCTTACCTGACATACCGGTAAGGAATTCATAATAACTTCACATGCTGTTTTAATATCTGCACCTGCTTCAACAAACTTTAAAAGCATGGTTGCTGTCATTGTAGCTAAAATATTAGCTTTTATCCCGCTGCCTAAGCCATCAGACAGAACTGCAATCAAATCACCACTTTGAGGATATCTTTTTGACAAAAAATAATCACCGAAAGTGTTCTGATTATATTTTTTTTCTTGCGCACAGTCAACATCAATAAACATTACTTTTTATCCTCGTCTGAGGTGTCATAGTCTTGAGCTATCGTACTTAATAAAAGCTCAGTTTCCACCATATGCTCACCTAAAAGGCAAGCTATTTCCTGTACAATTGCAATGTTTTTATTTATAACTTCGTGTGCTTTTTGCGCAATTTTCTCCCTACCCATTTCGCTTTGGGTAACATCGGTAATAATTGCGCCTACAAGCTCGTTTTTCTCTATTGAAAAGGCACTGATGTCATAGAGCCTGTTTTTAACCGCATAATGCTCTTTGTGAATATCCCGCTCTGTTTTAAGTGTTTCCTTAAAAATATCAGAAAAATCAACAATTCTGTCGATACAAGCTCCGTTTAGCCCTTCAGCCTTATCTGAAAATACGTCATACATATCAGAACAAAACATTTTCATGAAAGCTTCGTTTGACTCAACAATTCTTAGATCTTTATCGACCATAACAATTGCTGAGGGCATACACCTTAGCATAGCAGCAGCCTTTTGCATTGCAATTTTTCTCATGTAAGACACACACATGGAAGGCTCAGCTTCGCCTGATAACAAAGCACATGCAAGCTCACGACAAGTGTTGTAACCACAGCCGCCGCAGTTAAGTTCGTCTTCCTCGGTATATTTGCCAATTTTTTTTAATGCTTCCGATATTTTTTCATAACTGTAATTTTGGTGCTCGATTTGTTTTTTTACATATTCTTTTTCAACAACAGTTTTTGGTTCATTAGGTATCGACTCTCTTGATTTAACCTTTGAAAGAGTGTCGCTAATTCTCAATAGTTCAGGTTTTTTTGTAGAGGCACAAGGACCAGCAAGACAGCCGCCACTGCAAGAAAGCGCCTCTATAAATATTTTTTTATTAACATTTGCAGGATCAAGGCCTTTTAGGGTTTTTTCTAGATTTTCAATTGTACTTACATTTATAAATTGGACATCATCTGCCATGCCACCTTTTTTAATTGTTTCATTCATGCCGCCTTCAATTGGATAAAGTGCACCTTCAAAGGCGTTTTGTGGTACAAATGCTTCAGTGCCTGTTTCATCGGTATCATCTACAGATATAAATTCATCTTGCAACCAAAATTTAAGTTCTTCAAAAGTCAATGCAACGTCAATTAAATCAGGATTATAATCGGATTCGTTTTTCTTTGCTATGCAAGGACCGATAAACACAATATGTATGTGATTACCGTAGATTTCCTTCAACATTTTTGCATGAGTAAGTGCAGGAGAAGCAACGGGGGTAATGTAAGGTAAAAATTTAGGATTATAAAGCCTTATATAGTCCACTACAACAGGACATGCGCTTGATATAAAAAGCCCCTTTTCTTTTTCTTTCATAAGTTTTGCACACTCGATAGATACCTCTTGAGCACCTAGAGCTGTTTCGCTCACATGTTTAAAACCTAATTTTTTAAGCAAAGCAATCATTTTTGACGGCGTATATTCAAATATGCCGCTCCAGCTCGGGGCAAGCGAAACATAGACCTCCTGTTGTGCTCGAAATAAATTTTTAACTTTTTCAATGTCATTTCTTACTCTTTTTGCATTGTTTGGGCATGCTTGCACACAATTACCACATGCGATACACTTTTCCGGCAATACTGAAGCATGCCCCTGTTGTATGCTTATTGCCTTTACATGGCATTGTCTGACACACTTGTAGCAATCATGACATTCATTGTTTAGCGTGTAAACGGGATAAAGCTTATCCATATCAACCCCTAATATTATCTAATATTTCTTTTAACTTATCTTGGTCAATGTTAGTGTATAATTTTCCGTTGACAGTTATATTCGGACCATCTGCACATCTGCCTTCACACCTTGAGCCGGATATATCGACTTTTGCGTCAAGATTATACCTTTCTACATAATCTTCAATAAAGCTAAGATGTTCTTCATTGCCTCTTGCATAACATGAACTGCCAAGACATACTGTAATGTTAATCTTTTTATCCATTTTACATTTCCTGGTACATTATCAGTATAGTCTAAAGCGTGTATTTAAGCAATTTAATATTTGATTTTAATATTCCATCGTGTAATAATCACTATAGGGTTGTTAGAAAGTAAGGAGAAATACATGAGCACTCAAACCTCTGATGGAATTAACCTTAGAAAAGTTGATGACATCATTAATTCTTCTGGTGCAAAAAAATCTAACCTGATTGCCATTTTACAAAAAGTGCAGGAAGAATTTAGATATTTGCCACAAGATGCTATTACTTATATTGGAACAAAGATAGATGGCTTATCACCCGCAACTGTCTATGGTGTGGCAACATTTTACGCACAGTTTTCACTTGAACCTAAGGGCAAATACGAAGTAAAATGTTGCGACGGTACAGCTTGCCACGTACGCGGTTCAATGCCTGTGTACACATATTTAATGCAGAGATTTAATCTAAAAGAGGGAAAATATACCTCTGATGATGGTATGTTTTCTGTTGAAACGGTCAGTTGTTTAGGTGCCTGTGGCTTAGCTCCGGTTGTAGTTATAAATGGCAAAGTATACCCGCAAATGACGCCTGACGCGATTAAAATTATTATCGATACTATTGTTGCGCAAGAAAATGAGGGGTAGTTAATGGAAACGAAAGAAAAAAATTTAAATATTGATATTGAACAAGAGTGTGTTAAAGCAAACGAACTTATTAAAAAACAAGGTTTAAGAGTTCTTGTTTGCAACGGTACGGGCTGTATTGCAAACGGCTCAAATGAGGTTATGGAAAAATTCAAAGAACTTGGCGCTGATGTCGGAGTTCTTACTCATCATGATAAAATTACAATTGTTCCAACAGGATGCCATGGTTTCTGCGAACAAGGTGTTTTGGTTATTATACCCGATTTTGATGTTACTTACGTTAAAGTTAAACCTGATGACGTTGAAGAAATTTTTAATTCTCACATAAAAGAGGGTAAACCTGTTGAAAGGCTTTTATATACTGACCCTAAAACAGGTAATCATGTGTATAAAAATGAAGAAATTAATTTCTATGCAAAACAATCAAGAACATCTTTAAAAAATTGCGGCGAAATAAACGCAGAGTGCATCGACGAAGCAGTTGCAAAAGGTGCATACAGAGCACTTGCTAAAGTGTTGGAGCAGAATAATCCTGATGCAGTTATAGAGGAAATTGAAAAATCTGGGCTGCGAGGTCGCGGTGGCGGGGGTTTTCCAACAGGTCGCAAATGGAGATTTACAGCAGCAAATCGCGGTGGAAAATCTTATGTAGTTTGCAACGGTGACGAAGGTGACCCGGGTGCATTTATGGACAGATCAGTTATGGAAGGTGACCCACATAAATTACTTGAGGGTATGGCAATTGCTGGTTTTGCAATAGGAGCAGATGAGGCATATATCTACGTTCGCGCAGAATACCCCCTTGCAATTAAAAGACTTAGAATTGCCATCAAACAAGCTGAGGAAAAAGGCTACTTGGGGCAAAATATCATGGGCAGCGGCTTTAATTTTGAAATTCACATTAAAGAAGGTGCAGGAGCCTTTGTTTGTGGCGAAGAAACCGCCCTTATGGCTTCAATTGAAGGTGAACGTGGCATGCCAAGACCAAAGCCTCCGTTTCCTGCAAATTGCGGACTATTTGGACGTCCTACATTAATCAATAACGTTGAAACTCTTGCAAATGTGCCTGTTATTATAGACAAAGGTGCTCAGTGGTTTTCGTCATTTGGCACAGAAACTTCCAAAGGTACAAAAACTTTTGCACTAACAGGTGAAGTAAACAACACGGGGCTTATTGAAGTCCCTATGGGTACAACACTTAGAGAAATTGTTTTTGACATAGGTGGTGGAATAAGAAACGGCAAAAAATTTAAAGCGGTTCAGATAGGCGGTCCCTCTGGCGGCTGTTTAACTGAAGAACATCTTGATATTCCTATGGATTATGACAACTTGATTAAAGCAGGTGCTATGGTAGGCTCAGGCGGTCTTGTTGTAATGAATGAGGACACTTGTATTGTAGAAGTTGCCAGATTCTTTATGCATTTTACACAAAGTGAAAGCTGCGGAAAGTGCGTTCCATGTCGCGAAGGCACAAAAAATATGTTGAAAATATTAGAAAAGATAGTTCGCGGACAAGGCGAAATGAAAGATTTGGACACACTTGAAGAGCTTGCACTTGCTGTTAAAGAAGGTTCACTTTGTGGTTTGGGTAAAACCGCTCCAAATCCTGTCTTATCAACACTAAAATATTTTAGAGACGAATATATTGCACACATAAAAGACAAAAGGTGTCCTGCAGGAGTATGTAGTGCGCTTAAAGTGATAAAAATCAACGAAGAACTTTGTAAAGGCTGCACAAAATGCGCAAGAAACTGTCCTGTAGGTGCTATTGAAGGAACTGTGAAAAATCCTCACAAGATTAATCAGGAAAAATGTATAAAATGCGGTGCTTGTATTTCCGCATGTCCGTTCAAGGCTATTTCACAAGCGTAAGAGAGGTAAAAATGACAAATACATTATTTATAAACGGAAAAGAATGCGAATATACAAACGAGCCCAATTTGCTCGAAGTTATAAGAAATAACGGTTTTAATGTGCCAACATTTTGCTACAGACCAGATTTAACACAGTACGGTGCTTGCAGAATGTGCGTTGTGGAAATTGAAGGCAGAGGAATTCAATCTTCATGCACTATGCCTCCTGAACCTGGGCTTAAAATTCACACAAATACCGAGAAAACACGCAGAATAAGGAAAATTGTACTTGAGCTTTTGCTTGCAAACCATGACAGAGAGTGCACAACTTGTGACAAGTCAGGTAAATGTGAATTGCAACAGTATGCACAAGAATACGGCATAAAAGACATCAGATTTGCGAAGAAAAAACCGCAAGATTACTTGCCGATTGATAATTCAAACCCATCAATAGTACGCGACCCTAATAAGTGTATCTTATGCGGTGCTTGCGTTCGAGCGTGCAGTGAATTTCAAGGGCATAGTGTTCTTGGTTTTGCAAACAGGGGTTCAAAAACTGTTGTACAACCTATGGCAGGAAAGGCCCTTGCAAGTGTTGACTGTGTATTTTGCGGTCAATGCCAAGCAGTTTGTCCGACAGGCGCACTTACAATCAAATCTGATATTGACAAAGTTTGGGACTTAATTAATGACAAAAATAAAAAGACTGCGGTCCAAATGGCTCCTTCGGTTCGAGTTGCACTTGGTGAAGAATTTGGACTAAAACCAGGCGAAAATGTAATAGGCAAGCTAAATGCAGCATTAAGGCAGCTTGGTTTTGATCTAGTTTTTGACACTAATTTCTCGGCAGACTTGACCATTATGGAAGAAGCAAGCGAGTTTATCTCGCGTTTAACAAAAGGTGAAAATTTACCTTTGTTTACATCTTGCTGCCCTGCTTGGGTAAGATATTTAGAAACTCAACACCCTGATATGCTTAAACATCTGTCAACCTGTAAGTCGCCACAGGGTATGTTATCACCTGTCATAAAAGAGCTTGTACCAAAGTACTTTGACGGCTATACAAAAGAGAATTTATATGTTGTTTCAATTATGCCTTGTACTGCAAAGAAAGCCGAGGCTGTTCGCGGTCAACTCTATAGTGATGGCAGAGCACAAACTGATATTGTTTTAACAACACAAGAAATTGCAAGAATGTTAAAATCGGCCGGCATTGATCTTGTTACGATTAACCCTGAACCTAACGATTCGCCTTTTGGTCAATATACGGGCGCAGGTACCATATTTGGTGCATCAGGCGGTGTTGCAGAGGCTGCAGTTCGTACCGCATATGAATTTGTTACTCATGAAACACTAGAAAATATTGAGTTCATACCACTTCGTGGTGTAGATAAAAACCATAGAACAAAAGAAGCTGAAATTGATATTAAGGGCACAAGAGTTAAGGTTCGAGTTGTATCAACTCTAAAAGAGGCAGAAAAATCAATCTGTGAATTAAAAGAAGGAAAAGCTGACTTTCAACTTTTAGAGGTCATGGCTTGCCCTGGAGGCTGTGTAAACGGCGGGGGTCAACCAAGAAGTTGTGACAACTCGAAAATTAAAGAAGAACGCGCTCTGGGACTTTATAAAGAGGATACCGAATTACAGTTTAGGAAATCACATCAAAATCCGGATATAATCAAACTTTACGAAGAATTTCTTGAAAAACCAAATTCTCACAAAGCTCATGAGTTATTACATACAACTTACGAAGATATGTTTAAAAATTCTTATCGAGATCTGGTGTAAGACTGATCAAGACATAAAATCGGCACTTTACGGGTGCCGATTTTTATTGCAAAAGAATATTTTTCCTTGTAAAATTAAGACGGAGAGTTGTCCGAGCGGTTTATGGTGCGGATCTCGAAAGTCCGTGCAGGCTAATTACCTGCCGAGGGTTCGAATCCCTCACTCTCCGAATTCTAGCTATGTTTAACATTAAAATTTTAGATTGTACGCTTCGAGATGGCGGATATGTAAATGATTGGGATTTTGGAAGAAATATTTCAAGATCATTGTTGTCATTGTTAATTCAAGCAAATATAGACTACGTAGAGGCAGGATTTTTGTCTTGCAAAAACACTAATATTGACAAAACATTGTTTAATACGATTGAAGAAGTGTATGATATTTTCCCCGAAAAGACTGCTGCAAATAAACTGCTATTAATGATAAAAACAGGCGAATACGACATCGAAAAGCTGCCCGAGGCAATAAATGCAAACATCGGTGGGTTAAGATTAATATTTAAAAAACATCAATTACATCATGGAATAGAAATAGCAGAAAAATTGATAAAAAAAGGTTATAAATTATTTGTTAACCCGACTTTTTGTAATCAATACAATAAAGATGAATTTCTAAAACTTATTGAAATGATAAATGAATTACAACCTTTTGCATTTACAATAGTAGACTCTATCGGCTCGTTAGATAGTGATAACACTTTAAAATTGTTTAACTTATTTAATGAAAATCTAAGACAAGATATAGCAATTTGCTTTCATTTTCACAATAATATGCAATTATCGTACTCTAATGCGTGCCTTCTTTCACGTTTGAATTCAAATCGCGAAATTATAGTAGACACAACTTTGTATGGCATGGGACGAGGCGCAGGTAACTTGTGTACTGAGCTTTTTGTTCAACATCTTAATACTCAATGGAATACAAAGTACAATATTATACCCATACTGGATTCAATCAATAATTACATTTTGCCTATATACGACAAAACCCCCTGGGGATATACATTACCATATTTTTTATCGGCAAAAAACGGTTGTCATCCAAACTATGCAAAGTTCTTGTCAGAAAATACAAATTTAAGTTATGCTCAAATGAGTACACTATTAAAAGCTATACCACAAGAATATAAAACTGTTTATAATGAAAAATACATCATTACTTTATTTTCTTCAATGATGAAATAAAATTATTATGCTCTACATCGCCATCAACTTTTGTTAAAAATACCTGACAATCCTTATCGTCAGCTTCGATTGGAGGTAGGAATTTCAACTCGGCCGCATAATAACTGCTATCATTTCTGGAATTAAGAGGAACCTTATTTGCAAGACTGTTAAGTGAAATATTTCTTAAAAATCCGCCAAAACCTTTATGTTGGCTAGAAAATTTTGTATAAATTCTGAGTGTGGCGTCACGAGTAATAAGGTCAAACCTTCCCATAATAAGCGAGCTTAGCTGTGGTGACATAGATTTAATTACAATTTTTTCTATTACATTATCTTTTAATTCTAAATCGCCTTCAATTTTATCAAAATTTCCTTCAGGAATATTTAGTATATCAAAGAAAATTGACGGGCTAATCATAGCCAGCGGATTTCTAAATAATGCTGCAAATTTAAGCACATATTCAATTAAACCTATTTTACCGATAGTTCCGTCTTTAATAGAAAATTTCATTTTACCATTTAGCGCTAAAGAGTCATCAGTTTGAAAATGAATAATTCCGCTTGCTTTACCTGAAATTTCACGCTGCAAACCAAGCATTGAGCCAGCCATAATATCAGAATTAATGTCTTTTACGCCAAGCAGTAAATCATACTTATGTTTTACCAAATCACAGGCAATTTTACATGAAGAAATACCGTCGGCTATGTTAAATCTGTTAGAAGCAATTTTTAGTAAACCGTTTTTATCAAGGGTAAGTGTGGCCTTTAGATCTGACACATTTATATCTTTATATTTTGCTTTAATTAGATTAAAAACACAGTTTTCGACAATAAGTAAACCTGTGTCAAAAACTTGTGCATTATCTATGTTTTTGTTTTCATCTAAATTGTTATCATCAGCAATAACAAGTTGCTCATAGCTTTGCGTATTGTTTTTATCAAGCTTATTTTGCTGATTTAGAGAATTTATAAATCTTTCAATATCCAAATTATCAACTGTCAAATTTACATCTTTAATTATAACAGGCAGTTTTATTTCATTAAGCATTGTGCCTGATAAATTGTACTCGGAACGCTTGAATCGTCCTTCAGTGCTTAGTGTAATATTTCTACCTGAAGCTAAAAATTTAGCATTACGGATAAAAAGTCTTTGGGCAGGTACTGCAACTTTTTCCATACTCATATCAGCTTTAACGTATGGCACATTTGAATCAGCTATAAATTCTAAGTCACCATATATTTTCCCTTTCCTAAATACTTTTTGACCGATTAATACATTTAGAAATTCGCTTGGCAGAGGACGTGGAATCGTAAAGCCCACATTTTTTAATGCACAAGTTTTTGCGTCAAGTTTACCCCATAATGTAAGCAATGGTTTAATTTTACTGTTTCTATCGATTGTTGAAGCAATGTAATAATTTATTTTTTTAATATTGATATTTTCATCATCAAAATCAACCTCCGCAGTTGCTACTCTGTCATAATTAACAGGGGTTAAAGATGCACCGTCAACCAAAATATCACTGCCTTTTTTAAGCATAAAAGCAGTCCAAATATTCATATCATTATACTTTGATTTATAATACACCAGAGCATTTGCAACGCCCGTAATTTCGAGAGGATAACCTACAATTTTTGATAAATGATTTTTTGAAAACTCTTTACCTGCAAGCGCTTTTACAATAATATCAGTCTCAAAAGATTTGTAGTAATCTTTAACAGTACCCTTAATTTCAACAGTATTTTTTTTATCGCCACAGTAATAGCCTTTTATGTCACTTAATGTTATTACGTTTGGCTTAATATCAACATAGCCCGAATCAATTGTAAGCCTTAAATCGGCTAAAGGAATAAGAGTAATTTTGCTTTTATTCAAATTCAAAAAGCCATTTAATCCATTATCATTATATTCAACATTAAAGTCGAAATTACCACTGATATCCTTGAAATAAGAAAGTATTTCATTGCCGTTGGGTAAAATAAAGTTTGTCCTAAGTAATTCAACAACGGTTTTTACATCAAAATTTTTGGAGCTTGCACTTGCAAAGCGTGTCTTTCTGCCTAATTGCAGGTTAAGAAAAACAGTTGATTTATCGATAACTAAGGGGCAGTTATCTATAATTATTTTTTGATTTTTTGTATAGACTCTATTGTTATCTTTAATATTTAAACTTAGTTTTTTACCATTATTTATTATATCCAAGAGTATGTCAAAATGAACGTATTTAGGGTTTCTTTGTGCAGTAATTTCAAGACCTGAGCCATTAAATACAACTTTTTGGGTATCAGAAAAGTCGTATACAATAATACATTTTTTTACATATAAAAGTGCATTAAAAATATCTATAAAAATATCCGAAGGTTTGTTTTTTTGCTCACTTTGCACACTAAAAAGTGAAGTTAATTTGCCGACATCGGCAAATATATAATCGGCGCCAAGTTTATTTACAACAATTCTCTTGTCAAGTATTTTGCAGAACGAAAGTTCAGTATCAAAATTTTTAACATCAAGTATTATAACTTTGTCTTTAATTATTTGCAATTTATGTAATTTAACTGCAATATCCGGCTTAAACGATGTCTTAAGTTCAGGTGAAATAATTTCAATATCGGTTCTAAGTGATTTTTCAAGTTGACGCTCAACAAATGAAATGAAAGCTTTATTTGAAACTAAAGCTGGTAACATAACAAGGTAGAAAATATTTACAATGAATATCAGCACAAGTGCTATTATTAAGCTAAAAAGTCCATATTTTTTTATATTAATCATATTCAATTCCCAGTCTGATAAAATTATATCATAAGAATTTTTATGTTATCATTTAACTATGAAAAAGATATTTTGTATATTTGCAATTACGTTACTATTGGCTCAAAATGCATTATATTCACAGACACTTCAAGGTAATTTAAGTATGTATGATGTTGTTGTCTTTAGTGATGATGATAAATTTGGACTTAAAGATAAAAACGGCAATATAGTTGTAGAAGCTAAATATAAAAAACTAATTAGAGTCGGAAACTCGTCTTGGATAATCCAAAAAGGCAGCAAGTTTGGTCTAATGGACACTAATGGAAATTACTTAGTTGAGCCTAAGTACAGACATGTAGATAGGATATTAGGTAAATACGCGAAGTTTGGCAATTCTAAAGACTATGGGTTATATAATGAAAACGGTGAGATTATTATTATGCCCCAATACACGAGGATTGACCCTCTTTTTGGACAAATGTTTTTAACATGTAAAAACTACAAATATGGAATTGTAGATTCACAAGGCAATGAAATTCTCGAAAATGAGTATGATGACATATATATGCCCGATCCTAATACACTTAGAATAAAATATCAGGGTGAATGGTATGAGATTGAGCGCGCCATGGAGGGTGAAATTTCACTACCTGAAAACACACAAAAAATTAGCGTGGACGGCAATGAGTTAAAAATAACTAAAATAATTACCGATACAGGATTAATTTCCGGATACGGCGCACTTACTGCTGCAGATTATCTTTTAAAAATCTTTACGTCTATTTCACCTGCTTACGAAGAGACCATTGATGAACTTATGTACTCCCAAGGTGCAGAAACAGTCAATATTCTCTTTCAGCTAAGCTGGCTGCCAAAATTCCCTGTTACATATATACAAAAATATATTGATAACTTGAGACATCCTTACAATGGGCCACTTTCAGACATTCGCGAAGGTGTTAAAAAACAACTCAGCGAGTAGCCTACAATATAATTCATTCTTCAATAGTAACCTGGATAAAAGAAAACAAGGATGTAGTTTTATCTGATTCTAATCCCAGGCACAACAGACATTGCGGGTGCTATATTATATTGTGAAATATCTTCACAAAATATTATTTTTACCGGAGGGCGAAAAATTGCACACTTAAAATATAAAAAATATCAATATGACGAAGCTTTAGAACAATATAAACAAGTTGCATTGAATGCTCAAATGTAAATTCTATTAAATCTGCTATAATCTTGTACAAGGCAACCGGAGGAAAAACCTTGAACGAAATAAACCTCTAAACTTACAATCTGCTTAACTTGTCTAAGAAACGAGAAATCTCTGGCACATCAGATGAATTAACCAACAATGCATGTAGTCTTTGTTTAATTTCTTGCAAATACTTGTCTGTATCAAATCTGGACAGTCGTACAGAAGAACCTTTAGTGTTTTTGATAAAATTTAAATTTGTCAAAATATTATTCAAAATTTGAGGATTTTTTTTGACATAACAGCAAAAATCCGTTGCCATTCTTTTATTATTACACCATGTGTGCGTTACAAGATAGTTTGTAAAGTTACTTTCACCTTTTACACTGTGAGGAACAACATGCTCTGCACTTGAAACAAACGGATATAAAAGTTGATAATAAAATAAAACGGCAGCATCATCTTTCACAGAAATATATTTATTTCCCATTTTTGGGTCTTTTCTTATAGCTTTTGAAATATATTTAACAAGATATGCATCTGCGTCATTTTTTGATGAGGGCAACTTATTTATTGCAGTCATTATTTTAAACCAAGTATCAACACTTTCATTATTCGCTTCTTTTGCAGCAATTTGCATAACTCGTAACAAAACCTCTTTTCTGAATTGAATATGAAGTTTATTCTGCAGAAAATCGTATAATTCATTAGTAGATATGTTAGGATTTAAAACAATATCTTGAGCCTTAACGCTATTTATATAATTCATCAATTCGCTTGATTCTAGGGCTTGAGCAAGATTACCTACTTGGGAATAAACGTCAGATTGTTTAACCAGCATCCTGTTTCTTGAGCGTATGTATGCTATAGGCAGTATTTCTTTACCGCTTTTGTCGGGATTATCCAAAACAATCTTTTCAAACAGAGATAATGCTTCCAGGCTTTGTTGATTAAAGGCATTTTTGTTTTGTGAAGCAAAACTTTCCAGCTCATTAACAAGGTTTCTACCCTTTAAACTCATAAGTCTCCAGGCGTCGCTTTTTGCAAAAGTAACTCTGCCACAGTAGGCACAAGGAATACCATTGGGAGTCTTTAAGGCAAAATTATAACCAAAATTCAAATTATCGAATTGTTTTTTTGTATAAGGATTTTTTTGGCAATAAGTACGTGAAAAGTATTTATTGCCGCAATTTCTAAATGAAGTTATTAATACAGGACTTATTTTCATATCTATACAAAAAGTGAACCGAAAATTAATTGCTGCTATCAGAAGCATCTCTTACAAGATAATCAGTATTACTGACTCTCAATGCAAAATAAGGATTAGATTTTCCGTTTTCAATCATGAAAAGAATAAAAGGTTTTGTAAAATCATAAGATTTTCCCCTGCCCGGAATAGGCAGGGACATCTCTACGGCGTTAATTACAGACTCATTCCTCAATTTAGCACCTTTGTTGTCTAAATTAAATTGAACATCGTCAATAGCTTTTGAAATAACAAGTCTGGAATTATTTATT
>CASEEG010000126.1 GCA_949286885.1 uncultured bacterium | reverse complement strand
GATAGAATTTCTCCGCTTTTAGCTCAAATGGAAGAGTATGAAAATATAATAAATGCCGCAAAAAGTTACAAATGCCATTTAGGCTTGAAAAACGAAGATTTTATTGAATACAACAAGCTTAAAAATATGTATGTTGAAACACGTACAATATTTAAAACATTGAAGCGCCAAGCTCATAAATCAGGCAAAAAAGATGCGCCCGAGGTTGCTGAATTTGGCAGAAAATCAAAAGAATTATTCAGGAAAATTGAATATTTTGGCTGTGATACTTGCAAATTGTATAAAAAACATAAAAAAGAGCTTGAATTGCTTGCAAGGTATGAAAAAAAAGCCCGTCAATTAAAAAAAGAAATTGAGTTTCAAAAAGACATATACTGGCAAAAATTCCTTGCACACAAGGAAATTCTTGAGCAAACAGGCAATATTATTGATAATTTCCCGACGGACAGAGGTAAAGTTACAATGGTTCTAAGAACCGAAAATGAGCTTTACCTGTCTGAAATAATATTAAGTGGTCTTTTGGATGATTTAAGTCCCGCTGAACTTTCTTCTGTTATTTGCGCACTTGCAAGTGAAGAAATGCGCACAAAAGACGATTGCCCTACAAATCCGCCCTGTCAAAAGGTGCGCAAGGTGTTAGGTAAAATTAAAGACATAAGAAGAAAAATATACATTTTGGAACGTGATTACAAAATTGAAAACCCGATGAATTTATATTCACATTTTTGCTCACTTATTGAATTTTGGGTAAATTCCGATAACCCCGAAACATCTTCAATTGACGCTTGGGAAAATATGTTTAAAGATAGCGAATTTTCTCAGGGTGATGTTGTAAGGGCATTTAAGCGCACAATTGACATTTTAAGACAAATAACAATAATCGAGGGCTTAAAACCAGAGTTAATTGAAAACGCTAAAAAAGCAATCCGTTCAATTAATCGTGAACCTGTAAATGTTGACTAGTTAACTATTCAACCGTTACTGATTTTGCAAGGTTTCTTGGCTGATCAACGTCTTTTCCTAAATATTCTGCAATGTAATAAGCTAAAAGCTGCAGCACAACAATATTAAGCGCAGGCGATAGGGTATCTGAAACATCCGGAATAATTAAGACATCATCAAACAAGTCCTTGTGTTTTTTATCAATATAATTTGAAACACCAATTAACCTTGCCTGACGGGCTTTTGCTTCTTCGCAATTTGACATAACTTTGTCATATACAATTCCCTTGTTTAAAATTGCAAGAACAGGCATTGTTTCATCAAGCATTGCAATTGGCCCATGTTTTAACTCTCCTGCACTGTAGCCTGTTGCATTAATATAACTTATTTCTTTTAGTTTCAGCGCACCTTCAAGTGCTGTAGGGAAATTAATTCCTCTGGCAATGAATATAAAATCTTTAAAACTTGAGTATTTTTTTGCAACAGCTTTAACATTATCCGTATTATTTGTAAGTGTTTCTATTTTATTTGGCAATTCAAGCATTTCTTGCTTTAAGGAAATTATTTCTTTGTCATTTACTGTATTTTCATTAATTATTTGTGTCATATAAATTGTGAGCAAATAAAGCGATAAAAGCTGCGCCATATAAGATTTTGTTGCTGCAACAGATACTTCAATCCCTGCATTTACAGGTAGTAAGCTGTCAGCCAAGCGTGCCATTGTGCTATCAGGTCGGTTTGTGATAATTAAAACGTGCGAGCCTTTTTCTTTTACCTGTTTTATGGCAGTTATTGTGTCCGCTGTTTCGCCTGATTGCGAAATGCCAATTACAAGAGTGTTTTTATCAGCTATTGTATCTCTGTAAATATATTCGCTTGAGGCTTCAACGTCAGTTGGAATTTTTGCAAATTTTTCAAGAATGTATTTGCCAACTAACCCCGCATGTAGCGATGTTCCGCAGGCAATTATTTGTATTCTGTTTATATTTTTTAAATCTTGCGCACTTAATTTTACGTCTTCAAGCACGACATTTGATTTGGAATCTTTTAATTTTCCACTTAGAACATTTCTTGCAACATCACTCTGCTCATGGATTTCTTTTAACATGTAATGCTTAAAGCCCATTTTTGAAAGCGCTACAGGTTCAAATGGCAGCATTTCAATTTTATTTTCAAGAATATTTCCTTCTAAATCAGTAATTTTAATTGAATTTTTTTTAACTTCCGCTACTTGATCGTCATTTAGATAAATAGCTTTTTTTGTGTATTCAATAATGGCTGGAATATCGCTTGCAATATAGTTTTCGCCTTCACCTACTCCAATAATTAGCGGAGCATTTTTTCTTGCGACAACAATTCTATCCTGCAAGGTTTTATGCATAGCGCAAAATGCATAAGCACCCTGAATTTTTTTAACCGCATTTGTCATGGCTACAAGCAAGTCTTTACATTTTGAAACCTCATGTGCTATTAAGTGTGCTGCAACTTCCGAGTCCGTTTGTGATTTAAATTCGCAACCGCATTTTTCAAGCTCTGCTTTTAATTCCTTGTAATTTTCTATAATACCATTGTGAACTACAACAAGACTGCCACAGTTGCAGGTGTGCGGGTGTGCGTTTAGCTCAGTAGGCAGACCATGCGTTGCCCAGCGAATATGACCAATGCCGAGAGTTGATTTATTACAAATGTTTTGCTGATTATTCAAAACTTCACGCAGATTGTTTAACTTGCCTGGAGCCTTAAAAATCTCTATTTTATTTTTTGTCATAAGAGCAACGCCTGAGGAGTCATAACCCCTGTATTCAAGGTATGAAAGACCTTTTAATAAAACCTCGCTTGCTTTTTTATCCCCAATATATCCCACTATTCCGCACATAATTAATTCCTTTGGTCATGTAATTCAGCTATTTTATTACACAAAAATTTATCAATCAAATTAAGATTTCATAAAGAGATTTTTAAGTTCTTGCGGTTTAAAAATTCCACATTCGGTTATTATGCCATCTATAAGCTCGTTTGGAGTTACATCAAAACTCGGGTTTATAACTTTTACTCCATCGGCGCAGATTTTTTTGCCGTTAATTGTTGTAACTTCTTCTTCACCTCTTAATTCTATTGGTATTTCATCCCCTGTTTTAATTGACATATCAATTGTAGATTTTGGAGCTGCAATGTAAAATGGCACATTATGGTATTTTGCCGCAATTGCAACTGTATATGTGCCGATTTTATTTGCTGTATCACCGTTTGCAGCAATTCTGTCCGCACCGACCACAACAACATCAATCATGCCTTTTTTCATAAAATACGAACACATGCCATCTGTAATTAGCGTTACGGGAATTCCGTCCTCTACAAGTTCAAAGGTTGTAATTCTTGCACCCTGTTGCCTTGGGCGTGTTTCATCCGCAAAAACTTGAATTGTATTATCATTTGCATAAGCACTTCTTACAACCCCAAGGGCTGTTCCATAGCCTACGGTTGCAAGGGCGCCTGCATTACAATGTGTTAAAATTGTTGCCCCTTTTGGTACAATTTGCGCACCAAAATCGCCGATTTTTTTATTTATTTCAATGTCCTCATTTTCAAGCTTTATTGCATTTTCAATAAGGGCATGAGTAATTTCTTCTTTTGTACCGCCTTTTTCAACTATTTTAAGTTGCTCGTTAAGCGCCCAGCTTAAATTTACCGCCGTAGGACGAGAGGAGTTAAGGTAATCTATACCTTTTTTTAATTCTTCGACAAAATTTTCTTCGTTTTTTTTAAGTAGCTCTATTGCGCATAGTGCCACGCCATGTGCCCCTGAAATGCCTATCGCAGGCGCTCCTCTTACAATCATTGTCTTAATTGCATCATACATTTGTTTTGTTGTTTTTATGTCAATTTTTTTATACTCATAAGGTATCAAGGTTTGATCAACCATTCTTGAAATGCCATCAAGCTCGCTTGTTTTAATCCATTCTACAGTTTTAATTTTAGAGTGAAATTCGCTCATTTTGTTTGTCCTTTTTATTCTATATTTATGTCTATTTCTTCAATGTCATCGGGTTTTTTATCAAATTGTGAAAGCAAAAATACAGCACCCATGCCTGTTGTAGCATTTGTGAGTGCTACAAGTATTCCTATTGTTACCACTATAACAAGGAAAAGCCAAAAAGTATCAAAACTTACAATGTATGGCAGTCCGTAAGAATAGTAAGAGGGTATAATTCTGTGTATTATAAGTACAAGCGGCGTAAAAATTGCAAAATAAGAAACTGTTGAGCAAAAGCCGCACAATGCCCCCATAGCTGCTCCTTGCTGGTTATCAAGAAAACCTATCTCGTTTTTGGATTTCATAAAAAATATTACAAGTGGTGCACACAAAAGTCCAAGGGCGAATGCTACAAGTCCAATTAAAAAACCTATTGTGCCTGCAAGTGCTAATATTGCGCCCAGTATTAATGCATAAATTGCAGCTTTTTTTGCTATTAATGTATTCATATTATCTCCCTATTTTTTATTTCTAAATTTCTGGCATGACAAATGCCTATTGCAATTGAATCTATTGTGTCATCAAGTTTTGTATTTGGATTTAAATCAACATACCTTTCAACCATAGATTTTACTTCATCTTTGCTTGCTCTACCATGCCCTGTTAGTACTTGCTTTACGACAATTGGAGTATATTCTCCGACTTCAACCCCTGATTCTTCAAGTGCAGCAAGAATAACACCTCTGGCTTGAGCAACAGGAATAACCGTTTTTTGATTTTTAAAAAAGAAAAGCTGTTCAAGAGCTGCACTTTGAGGGTTAAAAGTTGCACAAATGTGTTTAATATCACGATAAATTTCTGCCAATCTTTTTTGATGAGTAAGATTTTTATCTGTTTGTATTGACCCACAGGAAATGAGCTCATAATCATCATCTTGTGCCTCTATAATACTATAACCGGTAATTCCAATTCCGGGATCTATTCCTAAAATCCTCATAGCTTAATTATATTATGAAATAAATATAGAGGCAGGCATTTAATAAAAATAAATAAAATAAAATGCGATTTGATTTTCAAATCGCATAAGTCAAGAAAGGAATGGTTAGACTATTAACGATAATTATTATTGCACAGAAAAAAATACTATGCAAATTTCTTAATATATTGTTACGTATGCTATACAATTTGTTGTGTAAAATAAAGATTAGATAAAGAAGATGTACAAAGCTGGACAAATATTTTTTTTAGGTGTAAAATACAAAGGCTTTATTAAAAGAAGGTGCTTTACATGTTAAAAACTTTATTTGAACTATTACGACGTAGATTTTGCAAACTTCAGGAGGCTCGCATATACGTTCGTATTGATTAAATAAAATTGGATATGAAATTTAAAGAGCCGCCTGTTATTAAGCGGCTCTTTTAGTTTGTAAATGTAAAATTAACTTAAAAAACTAGCAAAAAACAAACATCACATGTGTTAGATAAAAAGTGAAGGTAAATAATATGAAAAATATTCGATATACTTTGCAAATTAACACAAGGGTTCAAAAGCTTATGAACCTTATTTGGGGACTATAGAAATTTGTAAGGAAAAATAATGTCAAACTTAAGCGTAACAACAAGAATATTTCAAGAATTAAGCAAAAACTCAGACTCTATAATACCAATAGCGGTCAAAGATACTTTAAGTAATTGTGCCATTACTTATATTTATGATAAAAAAGCTTCAAAAGAGGATGGAAAAGAAAGAGCAATCGAGGAATTTGGTACCGAGGTACTTTGGATCGGTGGCATTCCGCTAGTAAAAAAATTGTTCAACTCTACCGTATATAAATTTTTCAAAGCTGACCCTAATTTTGACATAAGAAACCTTCAAAAAGGTGCAAGTGGCAATTTGGACAGACTTGAATTTCTTGCAAAAAATGCAAAAGATGCTATCCAAAAACAAAAACTTGAAGACATATTAAAGAACAAAAACTTGCAAAAATTGTATAAAAAACTCCACTTTACAAGATTTATAGTTGCAACTGCCTCCACTTTGGCAGGTCTTAGCGGACTTATTATCTACAAACAAAAAACAACCGAAAAACAACTTGAAGAAAAGTACAAAAATAAAATCAAACTAGAGCATGCAATAAATTCGAATATAAAGGACCAAGAGGCTTTTAGTGCTTTTACGGGTGCCAAAAAAGATGTACCTTTCGGTAACAGTATAACAAAATTTTTATCAGGTTACATGTTCAATCCTGTTAATAATATGAAAATTCTTGATGCGGGCATTACGACAACAAGAATTACTCAGGGAAGAAAGGGTGAAAAATTTGAAATAGGCTTTAAGGAGATATTTCAAATAATTTTCATTTATAAACTGGCGACACCCATTGGAAAGGGACTTGAAAAATTAAGTGAAGCATTGTTTAAAAAGCCTATTTCAACTGAGTTTTTGCTTTTGAACAATAAAAAACTTCTCGAACTTATACAGGCGCCTGAATTAAAAGATGCAATTAAAACTCTTACTTCTAAAGAAGGCGATGAGATCTTAAAATACATTTACAATAACGATAATGCGCTTACTCAAATGCTTAAAATATCTGAAATTATACCTACAATTAAGGGTTCAAACGGTGTAATAGATTCATTTGCCCACATTGAGCCGGACGATATTAAACATGGTGCAAAAGAAATTTTGAAATTGCTTGAAGCAACCGCAGATAAAGCGGATAAAAGTAAATTCTTAAAACAAGTCAGAAACTTTAAGGCAGGTGCAATTATTGCCAATGTCTTAATAGGTGCTGCTGCTATAGGTATTTTACAACCGATGTTAAATATTATCTTGAGAAAAAAGAAAAACGGCGGCCAGACTGCTAACCCTGCATTCAAGAATATTGAACAACAGATGGAACAAAAATTTGCATTTAAGGGTTAGACTTCTATAAAAAGTTTTCTGCCTACAATATTTGGCTTACCATTGTAATATCCAGCAAAATAACCGCCACTTACCGGAGTATTTTTACCGTAACTTTCAGATGAATTAAAACTTGAGCCCAAAAAAGGATTTTCACCCTGCGCAAAAGGATTATAGCTCTTTTTTGTACTGACCGGTGCAGTTTGTGTTGTTTGAATAGATTTTGTAATCATTGAAACAAGATTTGTAAGCATTTCATTCCTTTCACACGCTACATGTTATTTATAATATTTTTTATTCAGAAGTCTATATTTATAATAGCGAATTTTTTATAAAAAAATAAAATGCGCAATGCAAAAATCATACATTTGATTGGTATTTTAACCATGAAAAATTGATTTTAAAAAAAGTCTGTTAAATTTAACAAATTCATGATAGTATTTTATTAAATAGTTTAAACAGGGATTTTTTGCCTGTTTAAAATGGATATATATAAGAGGTACAGAACAATTAATTACACAATTTATATAGCAGTTGCGCTTTTAACAATAGCACTGATAGTTTCAGTAATTTTAAATGTAAGACAAAAAACAAAACTTGAAGTATTTGGAGAAAACGAAAAAAAACTGCAAAAAGAATTTGAAGAAAAAGAAAGCTTTTTAAAGAAAGAAGCTATGATTGCTGCAAAAGAACAGCTTCATTTTGAACGTCAAAAATTTGATGACGAAGTTCGAGAAAGACGCTCTGAAATTAACCGTCTTGAAAATTCTTTAATGAAAAAAGAAGAACAATTGGAAGATAGAGTTCAAAAAAATGTTGATAAAGAGCATGAATTAAATAAAAAATACGACGAATTGCTTGATAAAGAAGATTATTTGGCTGAAATTGTTGCAAAACAGTTAAGCGAGCTTGAACGAGTTGCTCAAATGTCCCGTGAAGAGGCAAAGAACATGCTTCTTGAGCAACTTAAAACAGAGCTTGCACAAGAACAAATACAGTTAATTCGTGAAAATGAACAAAAAATAAAAGAAACGGCTGAGGAAAAATCAAGAGAAATACTTTCTCAAGTTATGCAAAGGTGTGCTATAGAACAAGTAATTGAATCCACAGTATCTGT
>CASEEG010000125.1 GCA_949286885.1 uncultured bacterium | reverse complement strand
CAACTGTAACACTTTTAGATTTAGCCTTCTTCATATTTATTAGCATACCATAAAAATATGAGTTAAAATTTTTTGTTGATATTTATTTTGCAAATCGTTGCGATTATATAATTTTTTATTTACTTTCTGCTAACTTTCAATTTTCAAAAATCAGTCGGGAGTTTTTCTAACTCTCGACAACATATTAAATTTTAGCTTTCCCCCTATAGGGCGGGGCTACTTTTATAAAATTTAAGCTTTTACCACATTAATACTACAACCTTCTTGCAAAAATCCTGATAAATCCCAGCAAAAGGGGGTAAAGATTGAGAGATGAAACAAGCTTGAAGATAATAAAAATAATAACTTCTGACAAATTATAGTAAAACCTAAAAACCCTTGCGAATAGGGCTATATGCTACTTCTAAGCAGTAGGTCATGCGTTCGAATCGCATCCAGGGTAGATAATTAGAGAGCATAAGCTCTCTTTTTTAATGCCTCCCCTGAGTGATTCGGCCACTGTTTTATATAAATAAGTTTTATCATCTACTATCGAGACTAGTCTTTTGTGCAATTTAAAACAAATTAATAGTACTTATTATTAATAAATGATAGTAAGACTAATTATTATTCTTTTTATTCTGGTAATAAATACAAAAAGTTACGCAAATAATATATACGTTGAAAACTTCAACGAACTACTGCAATCAGGCGCACAGAGCTCTAGTGGGGATACTATTACAATTGTAAATGATTTAACATCAAATACATCTATAGGGAATAGTTTTCTCACAAAAGATGTATATTTTGAGGGTCAAAACCACAGTATAAATGGCGGCAATAATTTCGGCGGCTTCATTTTAAATCAGGGAAGTAATTTTAATATGATAAGAATGAGCAACTGCAAAGGACAATTGTATAATGGTTCATATTTTGCAGGCGCAATTTTTAACAATGCCGGCAACACATTAATTGAAAATTCTACCTTTAGCAACAATTATGCTGACGCGGGGGGAATTAACTTTGCAGTCGCAGGAGCAGTTTACAATCTCAGCAATGGAAATGTAACAATAAACTCAACACTTTTTAATAATAATTATACACATGGCGCAAGCGCACAGGGTGGTGCAATAGGAAATGATACAGGAAAGGGCACCATAAATATAACCAACTCGGTTTTTAACAGCAACTACGCAAGCAGTTCTGCTGTTTCATATGGTGGTGCAATTGCAAACGGTAACTATGCAACAATAAACATAACAAATAGTTTATTTAATAATAATTACACTGCAGCTACCTCAAACGATGCATACCTTTATGGGGGGAGTATTTACAATACGGGCAATATGAATATAGATAACAGCTATTTTTATAACAACCATATAATTGGAAATAATAACTCATTTTCCTACGGTGGCGCCATACATAATAATTCAAATTTAACTATAACAAATAGCATCTTTAATAATAACTACATAACATCTGATATAGACACATCAGGAGGAGCGCTATATAACTATGTGGACGGAAACGTTACAATAGAAAATTCGGTCTTTGAAAACAATTCGATTAATGCTCAAAATAGTAGAGGTGGAGCAATTGGCAATGAGGGCGTAATTACAATTATTGATTCAACATTCAAAAATAATACAGATATAAATGGTCCAAACGACATATATAACAATAATATAATTAATTTTACAGGAAATGGAACAACCAACATACTAAGCGGGATAAGAGGCAGCGGAAACATCAATAAAAATGGTGGCGGTATTTTAAATTTAGGGGGGAACAATTCAAACTATACCGGAACTTTTAATCTGGAAAGTGGAACCGTAAATGTTATGGCAAATAGCGAATACTTTAATGCAAATGCAACTAATTTTTCCAACAATGTTAATCTTAATATGCAAAACGGACAAATTGACAATTTAAACTTTGGCACAACAACTCTATCTGGAAATGCAAACATATACCCTGATGTCAACTTATCAATAAATACAATGGATACAATAGGTGCATCAAGTCTAAGTGGCAGTGGAAAAATATACGTACCAGATTTAGCAGTTTATGGAATTCCAAAAGCCAATTTTATTTCAATACCATTTGCAGATTCAATACTAAAAGACTCGGTGGTTTACGATTCCAGACTAATAGAAACACCTATCTATAATTATTTATCATATTATAACTCCACAGATGGAGATTTTGTCTTTACAAGGAGGGGTTTTAATGCGGGCATCCTCTCTGCGGAAATTGCGGCACAAACAGCAGGATACCTGTTACAAATAGATACATTTAACAACGTGTTTTCAAATCTTGACATGGTTACTACATTAGATAACTATACAAAAACAGCTATGAAATTTTACAATAAATTTGCATATACCGGAGAAAATTCATTTGGCTTTGTCAACCCGGCGATACCAGAGCAAAACTGTGGTATATGGTTTAAGCCATATACAACTTTTGAAAATATTCCCCTTAAAAATGGCCCGACTGTTTCAAATGTGGGTTATGGAGGATTGATAGGAGGTGAAAGCAGCCTGAGAGATTTAAAAAAAGGATGGAAATGGCTCTATGGACAATATATTTCATACAATGGTTCTCATCAAGCATACGAAGGAATTGGAATATATAATAATGGTGGACTTTTTGGAGGAATTGCGGCTTTCTACAAAGATAACTTCTTTTCACTCTGGAGTGCAAATGTCGGAGCGAATAGCGCAAAAGCACACACACATTTTGACACAAGCAACTTCTCAATGTTAAACACAGGGATTGCACAAAAAACAGGCTATAACTTTTCTTTCTTTAAAAAAAGATTGATTATTCAACCCAATATAATGAGCGCATATACTTTTGTTAATACTTTTGATTTTACAAATCCAAGCGGCGTACACATAAATGCTAAACCGCTAAATGTGATACATATAGAGCCGCAAATAAAAATTATAGGTAATTTTAAAAATATGTTACAACCATATCTGGCAGTCTCAGTAGCTTGGAACATCATGGATAACACAAAATTTATGGCAGATGATGTATATTTGCCTGAATTATCCGTAAAACCATATGTAAAATATGGAGCAGGCTTTCAAAAAAGAATTGGTGAAAAATTTACAGGTTTTGCGCAAGCATATGTTACAAACGGCGGCAGAAACGGTATAGGGCTACAATGCGGACTAAGATGGTCACTAGGCAAAACTAAACCTTCTAATATTGATAGAACAAGTACGGGAATTCCCGAACTTCCAAAGACAAAAATTACCCTCAACAACATCAGCAGCTGATTATTTCAACGTTGTAATAATGCAAAAGAAGCATTCTTTATTATTTAACAAATGGAGCAATTATTTACACAGCAGAATAATATAATATCTTTCGATATTATATTTGTCACATTTTACTAAGACAAGTCTGTTCTTTTACTTTATAAACAATTGGTTTTATACTTCCAAAATACCCAAAAGATAAAACAATACAGCCGCTTACCCAAGCAATTGGCCCGGAGTAAAACATTCCTATGTAACCAAACTTTATTGCCAAGTAAACTGCTGCAAAGGCACGCATTAAAAGTTCTGCAACGCTCGCTAATAAGGGAAAAATTACTTCACCCATGCCTTGTAGCGCACTTCTGTATATGAAAATTTGCGAAAGAAAAATATAGAAAAACGTGCTTATCAAAAGATATTGATGTGCAATTTCTATGATATTGTTTGTTGCACTACCTATAAACTCCCTTATAATATCTACACCCCAAAAACGCATTATAAGTGCCATAACGATACTCAAGATTACACTTAGAACGGATGTTCGCAACACCCCAGTTCTTATTCTTCTGATTTTTTTTGCGCCAAAATTTTGCGCAACAAAGGATGCTAACGCAGTACCAAAGGATACCATCGGCAAAGTTGCAATCTGTTCAATTCTAAGTGCAGCAGTCACTGCGGCTATAACATCTGATCCAAATGAATTACATACACTTTGTATTACAATTACACCCAAACCTATTATTGAAAATTGTATAGACATTGGTACTCCGACACGTAAATGCTCAAGCGCCGAATTACAAAAATCTTCGTTAATCCCTAAAAGCCAATCTTGCTTTTTTAAATGTAGAATAGGAAATTTTTTCTTGACATAAATCAAGCACAACGCCACCGAAATACCCTGTGACAAAACAACAGCAACTGCAGAACCGGCAACGCCCATCTTTAGAATTTGAATAAATATTAACGCGAGAAAAATATTGGCAATAGAGGCTACGATTAAAAAATACAAAGGCGTTTTACTATCTCCTAAAGCTCTTATAATACTAGCTAGAAGATTATAAAGTGTTGTGGTAACAAGCCCTATTATTACAATTTCTATGTACCAATACGCATTAGTATATATATTTTGAGGTACATTGAGCATATACAACACAGGATGCATTAAAACCGAGCACAATATAGTAAAAAACAAAGTTGCAGCCAAACTTAAAACAATTGATATAACGACAGAATTTTTAACACCTTGCGTATTTTTTGCTCCAAACCTCTGACCGGTAATAACTGCAAAACCATTAGTCAAACCTACAATAATAAAAGTTATAAGAAAAAACAAAGGCGCAACAGCTCCAACCGAGGCAAAAGCTTCCACCCCCAAAAGTCGACCAACAATTACCAAATCTGCAATATTATACAGTTGCTGAAAAATATTGCCGATTAATAACGGTACAGAAAACAATAAAATAAGCTTTAAGGGTTCACCCTTTGTTAAATCCTTAATCATTTAATTATTTGCACCACCAGAAACATTTGTGATGTTTCGGCCCTTTTTTATGCGGTTCATGCTTTGGCGGTTTCGGCTTATGTTTTTTGGGATGTGGCTTATGCGGCGGACAATCCGGCTCATGTGCCGTACCTGTATTAATAAAGATTTCCGTATTATCCTTTCTTAGCCCAAACCAAGTGAATGTACTATGCGCATCCGCGCTTGAGAATAGCGAAAATACTACAAAGCAAAAAATAATGCCAAAAACCCTTTTAAACATCCGTTCCCCCTAATCCTTTTAAATAATTAATATAGAAAAAATCCTGCAAGATGTCAACTTATACAGTTTTTAAAGAATATTCAAAGTATTAAGAAACAAGTAAGTGTTTAAAAGAAGTTTATATTACCAATTACCATCTTTTCGTAACTTTTACTCGAAATCCGGAAAATTAAAGTAGATAACTTCATTAATCTTAATATCAATATCCTCTCCATCGCCCCAAGGAGTATTTCTGTTTTTATAATCTTCCCATACTTCTCCGCCTTCTCCATGAATAATTTTCTTGGCATCAGAAATATATGAAGGCGAAAATACAAAAGCAGAGTTCAGAGGGTCCTTGCCATCACTACTCATTCCGAAACTTATCTGCGAATGTTTAAAGTCAGGTTTTAATTTTTGTCTGTATGATGCCCTTACCTCGGTCTCTATTTTATGTTCAGCACCTTCAGGGTCAATAAACTCTATCGGGATAAAAGTAAAACTTGCATTTTTGTGAAACTTTTGAGGAGATACAACCTCTGTCATTTTACCAGTAATAATAGAATTTTTTTCAATAATTAATCCATTGCTCAAATTCAAATCTCTCAGCGCCTTTACTTTTATTGTTTCACTTGGGTTTTTGGTTGATATTTCACCAAGTGCACGCGCTTTAAATACCTGCGCATTTGCTGAACTTACACATAGAACAAATATAGCAAACAATAGAAAAATTTTCTTCATACTAAAATTCCTTATACCAAAATCCATGGTACATTTTTTAACTGCATTTTGCAACTGTAAAAAACATGATTTGATTAATGTAAACAAACACTTGGTTTGATTATCTTAAAAAACTTAATTTTCCGACCCGAAAACGCCCTCACTGAGTGGGGTCTGCAAAATTCTCAAACCATCCGTACCCATCAAGCTGGTTGTTGTAAAAGAACACATGGTTTGATTATTTGTTCCACATGGTTTGATTATTTTGGGCAACATAAATTTGAAATATTAAATAAATGAGCAAATTTGCAATTTTAAGAATATAAAGTTACTGTCATAAAAACAAATTAAAATATATAAGTTAACTCTGCATTTTATCAAGCAGAGTTTTAATTTCCATAATTTTTTCTTTTGCAATTTCAGAATCAGAAAAAGACTTAGTAACACATTCTTCAAGATGTGTTTTCAATATATTGCTTTCGACATGTTTTATTGCTGAACGTACAGCCTTGAGCTGCACAATAATATCCGGACAATATCGTTGTTCTTCAATCATTTTCTTGATACCTTCCAACTGACCTATTGCCCTGTTTAGGCGAGGTATCTCATGTTTATGGCTCGGATTTTCTGATTTTTTTATGTTCATATCGTTTGTAAACTCTTTTTTCATTCTTTCATTATACACAAAAAGGAGCAGCAACGCCGCTCCTTAATCCCAAAATAATATTCTATTTTTTAGAAAGTTCATTGCACTCAGGCGGGCAATTACATTTGTCTTCGGTGCAAGTACAGTTGTCTCCGCATTTGCAGTTAACGCATTTGCAATGTGGATTTGAACATTTAGCCATATTAGCCTCCTTTTTCTTTTATACCCACAGGGGGTATCTAACTACATGTACATAATACCCTATAGGGGTATATTTGTCAAGTGGTCTTGTTATGATAAATCGTGTATTAATCTATATCACCCTTGTAGGCGCAGGGTATATTTTCTTCTTTTAAATAGTTCATTCCCCACTTGTTTAACTCAATAATTGCAGGAATAAGTGTTTCACCTCTTTTAGTGAGAGAATATTCAGTTTTTGGCGGCACTACGGGATAAAGTTTTCGTTTGATTATTCCATCTGTTTCAAGTTCTTTTAACTGTTGTATAAGCATTTTGGGTGTAGCGTGAGAAATAAGTTTTTGCAGTTCATTATATCTCAATGTTTTATTTATAAGGTGTCCGATTATAACTCCTTTGTATTTCCCGCCGATTATCTCCATTGTTGCCTCAAGAGGACATTTATATTCATCTTTCTTATGCTTAGTCATAATTAAAGTCCCTAATTTACTTTTTGGTAAGTATTATACAAAAAAGTGCATTCTTGTCAAAATGATAATAAATGTATAAAATTGCTTTATTAAAGGAGGAAATCTAAATGAAAATTACACAGGTAAGAAGTGCAACAATTATAGTTGAATATAATAATACAAAATTTTTAATAGACCCTTGGCTTATGCCAAAAGATTATATGCCCGGGTTTGATAGCGCCATAAACTCACAAATTCGTCAGCCGAGAGTGGAATTACCTTTTGGCATTGAAAAAATTGTTGATGTTGATGCAGTTATTATCACTCATATCCACCCTGACCACTGGGACGAATTTGCTGAAAAAACTCTGGATAAAAATATAAAAGTTTTTGTTCAATCTTCTGTTGATAAAGACTACGTTATCTCAAAGGGTTTTACAAATGTTGAAGTTATACAAGAATCCGGAACAGAATATAATGGCATAACCCTATACAAAACAAGAACTCAACATGGCAAAAGAGAGATAATAAAACCGTTATGCGATTCTGTTGGCTTGCCTTATGATGCAATGGGTGTTGTTTTTAAATCAAATAATGAAAAATCATTGTATATTGCAGGCGATACAATTTGGTGTGAGGAAGTAAAAGATGTCTTAGGCAAATACAAGCCTGAAGTTATAGTAGTAAATGCCTGTGCGGCAACTCTTTTGAACGGAGAACGCATAATTATGAATATTGAAGATGTAAAAAATGTTTTGGATGCTGCGCCTGACGCAAAAGTAATTGCAAGTCATTTAGATACAGTCAGCCATCTTTCTGTTACAAGAGAAGATTTAAAAGAATTTAAAACTAAAAATAATATTGGTAATCTGTTAATCCCTGATGATGGAGAAACGCTTGATTTTATAGGCAATAATTAAAATTTTATACTAATGAAGTTGCTCAACCCAAGGTCGGAAAAATTTTCCCGACCTTGTTTCAAATTCTCAAACCTTATGATATTTTTGTGAAAATTTGCGGAACTGGACTATTCCTAAATAATCAAATTATCCGTACACTTCAAAATTGGTGCTAAATCCAGTTATATTAAGAAAAAATCAATCTATCCGTACAGTCCAGAAAAAGTCCAGTTTTCCAGTTTGATTTTTTTGGAAAACATAATTTTCCGACCTGAAAACGCCCTCGCAGAGCGGGCTAAACCAAAATAATCAAAGTATCCGTACAAATCAAACTGGTCGTTTAATTACAGCGACCTAAACCAAAATAATCAAAGTATCCGTACAAACCAATCTGATAGTAAAATTACAGCTTAACAAACAAAAAATTTGCCGCGTCTCGGAATCGAACCAAGGACACAGGGATTTTCAGTCCCTTGCTCTACCAACTGAGCTAACGCGGCAAATCTATTTAATTTTCAATGGAGTTGGTAGAGCAAGCTCTACTTTTTTGACTCCGTTTCGCTTTTGCTCCACTCGGAGCTAACGCGGCAAATCTTTTACCTAATCTATCTTACCAATTCAAGATTTCAAGTCAAGATTTATTTAATTTTCCAACAAAACTTTTATTGCTTCACCATTTTGGTGCATTTCAAGCGCACGTTTAGCATATTTCATTTGCATGGTTTTTGTAATTAATTTCTCTACATTAACCTCTCCGCTTGAAATAAGTTCCAGTGCACGTCTAAAGTATTTTGGTGTATGATGAAAAACACTAATAATATTAACTTCATCATAATGCAATCTGCGTGTATCAATATTTACACTTGTACCTGCAGAACACCCTCCAAAAAGATGCACTGTGCCTCCACGGCGTACAAGTGCAAACATCCTTTCCCAAATTTCTGGTAATCCGACACACTCGATTGCAACATCCAGTCCCCTGCCTTCTTCTGTCATTGTCATAATTAAATCTTTTGGGTCGGGATGTTTTTTTAAATCAATAACTTCATCGGCTTGGGCAAATTCTCGTGCCATTTTTAATTTAAGCGGGTTTCTGCCCATAGCTATAACTTTTGCACCTTTTAGCTTTGCAAGGCGGGCAAACATAAGACCAATCGGACCAATACCTACAATTCCTACAGTATCACCCTTTTTGATAGGTGTTCTTTCGATTCCATGTACAACATTTGCAAGCGGTTCACAAAATACCGCACGCCTAAAACTGACATCATCAGGGATTATCAGCAGGTTTTTCTCTACTATTCTTTTTGGAATCGTTATATATTGAGCATAAGCACCATTAAGTAAATCTAAATTCTCGCAAAGATTTTCTTCCCCACGGCGACAGAAAAAGCACTCTCCACAAGGGGCAGAATTAGCGCCAACGACCCTGTCGCCAACTTTAAAATTTTCAACACCATCACCCAGTTGCACTATTGTACCTGCAAACTCATGTCCAAAACCTGATGGGGTTTTTTTAATCAAAACAGGGTGACCGCGTCTTAGAGTTTTAACATCTGTTCCGCAAGTAAGAGCAGCCTCAACCTTAACCAAAACTTCACCCGTATCAGGCATTTTTACATTCACTTCTTCATAGCGAATGTCTTTTGGAGCATAGTACATTACAGCTTTCATTTTCATATTTTTATATAAGCCTTAAAAATCTTTCCGCAAATATTATCTTCAATCGCAAACGCTAAATTGTCAAGTGTGTAAACAGTACTTGTATCCTTAACATTGACTTTTTTATTACACAAAAAATCATAAGAAATTTTGTAATCATCAGGCGAGGGGGAATAACTTGCAATTATACTTAATTCCCTATAATAAATGTCATTATTTTTATAACCTTCTTCATTCTCAATGGATGAAAATACAACTATTTTTCCGCCATCTCGAACATGTTCAAGAGCTGTTGGAATTGCCCTGGATGAACCTGAAGTCATAAAAATTACATCATATTTATCCTTCTTGTATGAAATATCAAATCTTGAAGCAAATTCCATGCGCTCACTATTTATATCATATCCAAAAGCCTTAACTCCAAAAGCCTTAAGTGCTTGAACTGTTAAAAGCCCAATTGAGCCCAGGCCAATAACAAGTGCATTCGATTTTAAATTATCTTTATCAAGTTCGTATCCTGCACGTCTTATTGCTCTTACAATGCATGCCAGAGGCTCTAAGAAAGAAATTTCTTCATGTTCAATATTTTCAGGTACTTTGCAAACAGTGTATTTAAGGTGATTTTCATCGACTTTTATATATTCTGAAAAACCGCAAGGGAAAATATTTGATTTTTTAAATGTTTCGCACATTGAATATGCACCAATGCGACAAAAATCACAATTAAAACATGGATAATGATGTCCAAGCGCAACAATGTCGCCAACTTTAAACAAAGTATTCGAGTTTATTTCAACAATTTGTCCTACAACTTCATGCCCTAATTTAATTTGCTGCTCGTTATCTTTTGTTGCGTGCTTTATTTTTACAATATCAGAGCCGCAAAGTCCACAGCCCAAAACTTTTATTATTGCGCCTTTGTCCTCTAGTGAGGGTTTTTCAATATCAATAATTTTCACCTTAGAATCAATTAATTTTGCACTTTTCATCGTTGTCCTCTTAAGGAGTCATTGGCGGTACAACAACGGTACTTGAACCTGATTCCTTTACGCCAAAAGTTGCTTTTTGTTCAATGCCCTTTAATCTGAAACTGTTCAGGAATATACTCACAAAAATAAGCACAAATGCAACTATTATAGTAAATTCAAGAATCGATTGAGCTTGTTTCATACTTGAATTATACTACAATTATGCATGACAATGAAGTAAAACAAAATATTCTTAAATGTTCTCGTTGCGGCTTATGCCAGGGTGTTTGCCCTGTTTATGAAGAAATTAAAAACGAAAATTCAACAGCACGTGGTAAACTCATGCAAATCTGGGGAGTTAAAAAGGGAGATTTAAGATTAAACAAAAAAATTTTACAAAGCCTAGACTTATGCCTAAATTGCGACAAATGCAAAATAAACTGCCCATCGGCAGTCAACACAACAGGGGTTTTTTCTAAAGAAAAAAAGTTAAACACTCTAGGTAAATTCTTAAATTCAAATTTTATGTTTAATTTAAAGCTTTCAATGCTTGGCTTTTTTTCTATATTCAAAAAATCTCCAAAACTTGAAAACGGTTCAAGAATTGTCTACTTTCAGGGATGTATTGCAAAAAAACTAAAAAAAGATTTTAAAATTAAAGGTATTAAGCTAAAAAATGGCAATTTTTTGTGCTGTGCTTTACCTTACCTTACAAAAGGCAGGGAAGATATTTATGAAAAAATGGTCGAACACAATGAAAATATAATTGAAAATGCTGATCTAGTTGTATTTGACTGTGCAACTTGCTTCAGCGCAGTTAAGAACTATCCTTTTAAAAATTTGAAAAATAAAGAAAAGCTAATATTCTATACAGATTTTTACAAAAACGTTGATATTGCCGCAAATAAAAATTATAAAATTACATATCATCTGCCTTGTCACTTAAAAAGTGGTGGTGTTGAATTAAGTGAAATAGAAAATATTTTAAAATCATTTAAAAATATAAATTACATACAAATGCAAAAAGCCCAAGACTGTTGTGGCTTTGGAGGGGATTTTTTTATACGACACCCGAAAATTGCCTACTCAATTTCAATGAAAAAAGCTAAAAATGTAATTAATACAAATGCTGATTTTGTTTTAACATCATGTCCTACCTGTCTTTGGAGCTTGCAATTTTCAATGTTTATCAATAAATTGATAAATAAAAATAATAAAATCCCAAAAGTTATGGATTTAAATGATTTTATAAACAATTTTTGCACCGTAACATTAAAAAAACAGTCAAAGACTAGTCAAGATGCAAATACACATGCATTATTTTTATAATTACATCAAAATGATTTATTAAACACACAACAACCATTGAAACAATTAGGCCGATAAGTGCTTTTGTAAAGTCTTTGGCAACGTGTTTATATACTTTTTTCTGGGTTTCAAATCTTAATCTGTTATACATGGCAATTTCACGACCTGCTAAAAGTCCTAAAAACACCCAGGTAGTAGACATTGGGATATTGTTGACATTTTGGAAATAAAGAAGAATAGAAGCATAAGTAACATCAATTATTGTTGCAGAGCGGATATCTTGAGTATTTGTTTTTAATTTCACAATATTTTGGATTTCACCGCCTCGCTTATAAACTATCCAACCCAAAAATGTTACAAAAATCGCAAGAGTGGTAATCATCTGTGCAAAATCAAGTTTTCTTGGCAAATATACATAAAGATTTGCTGCATCCTGCATAAGCCACATTGACCATAGATACGCTGTTGCGCTCCATTTGGTTACATACCACCATTTTGATATTGGTTTCCCCTTGGTATACAGGAATTTTTTTTCAAGAGGTCTCGAAATTATAAAGTACAGGACTATTGAAATTGTAAATGCCATCACATAGCCTAAAAATGACTTTGCAAGCATTAAGCTTATAACTGTACCTGAAGAAAAAATACTCAATATTAAAAAGGCCGTTGCAACAGGAATGCCTTTTTTGGTCAAAAATATTAGAATAACGGGAGGTAGAATATGCCACCAGTAAAAATGCTCGGCAAAAGGAATTCTATCCAACCTGCCAAAAGCCATATCGCCATCATCGACATACCAACCCCACACAAAAGTTAAAACCAAAACAGCACTCGCAAATAACCAAATCAACCATGCCGGCTTTTCTCTTGTAGTGCTTAAAAAAGTGCCCAGAGTTTGAATAACATCATTAGAAACGCATGCATAAAGTGAGAGCGAAAAGCCCAGCACCATAAATATATCGCTTAAAGTAATTTGATTTATCATACTTCACCAAGATTATTTTATCAAAAAAGTTAAAAATTCAAAGTAAAAAGTTGTTAATAAAATTAAAATTATATAAAGTTTTTATGATGTGTATTAAATACACTTGCATTTTGCCATTATTTGTTTTAAAATCATATTGTGAAATAAATCACAAATAAATCGGAGATAAAATGTTTTTTAATCTAGGGAAAAAACAATCAAAAAAAGAGCTATGTAATAAGGAGAAGAACATGACACAAGAAAACATGGAAATTCAAGTCCAAAATGACGAAAATCGTCGACCGGTTACAAGCGCTGAGGATTTAGACCAGTTAATTGAAAGAGCAAAAGCTGCACAAAGAATTTTTGCTACTTACACCCAAGAACAGGTTGATAAAATCTTTAGGGCGGCAGCACTGGCTGCAAACAAAGCAAGAATTCCTCTTGCCAAAATGGCTCATGAAGAATCAGGCATGGGTATCGTTGAAGATAAAGTTATTAAAAATCACTTTGCTTCAGAGTATATTTACAACAAATATAAAAACTGCAAAACTTGCGGCATTATTGAAGAAGATAAACCAAACGGAATTAAAAAAGTTGCCGAACCCATTGGTGTTTTAGCAGGTATTGTTCCTACTACAAACCCAACTTCAACAGCAATTTTTAAATCATTAATTGCCATAAAAACAAGGAATGCAATTGTATTCTCCCCTCACCCCAGAGCTAAAAAAGCTACAATTAAAGCTGCTCAAATTGTTCTTGATGCAGCAGTTGCAGCAGGTGCTCCAAAAGATATTATCGGCTGGATTGATGAACCATCAGTTGAATTATCTAACCAATTAATGCACCACCCAAAAATCGATATGATTTTAGCTACAGGCGGTCCCGGAATGGTTAAAGCAGCTTACTCATCAGGCAAACCGGCTCTTGGCGTTGGTCCTGGTAATACCCCTGCTATTATTGATGAAACAGCTAACATTAAAATGGCAGTTTCTTCAATTCTTTTGTCAAAAACATTTGATAACGGTGTTGTTTGCGCGTCAGAACAAGCAGTTATCGCAATAGACAGTGTTTATGAAGAAATTAAAAAAGAATTTATGTACAGAGGTGCATTCTTCTGTAATGAAGATCAAAAACAGGCACTAAGAAACACAATGTTCCCCGAAGGCAGATTAAATGCCGGTATCGTTGGTCAGCCTGCTTATAAAATCGCTCAAATGGCTGGTTTTGAAGTTCCTGAAGATACAAAAGTTCTTATCGGCGAAGTAAGTGATTATTCAATGGATGAGCCTTTTGCACATGAAAAATTATCACCGGTACTTGCAATGTACAGAGCTTGCGACTTTGATGACGCTGTAAATATTGCGTTTACTTTGGTAGACGCTGGTGGTGCAGGTCATACTTCAGTTCTTTATACAGATGAAAGAAAACCAGAAAGAATTGAAAAATTTGCAAAAACTCTGCACACAGGTAGAATTTTAATTAACTCACCTGCATCTCAAGGTGCTATCGGTGATATTTACAACTTTAAATTAGATCCGACATTAACTATCGGTTGCGGTTCTTGGGGCGGTAACGCAGTAAGCGAAAACGTCGGTATTAAACACTTATTAAACTACAAAACAGTAGCCGAAAGGAGAGAAAACATGCTATGGTTTAAAGTTCCGCCAAAAGTTTACTTTAAACGTGGTGCAACAGATTTAGCACTTCGTGAATTAAAAGGCAGACAAAGAGCATTTATCGTAACAGACAGATACTTATTTGACTCAGGCACTGTTTATAACGTTACAAAAGTATTAGAAGAAATTGGTGTAGATTTCCAAATCTTCTTTGACGTTAAACCCGATCCTACATTATCTACAATTAACGAAGCAATGCAAATGGTTAATGTGTATAAACCTGATGTAATCATCGCTCTTGGTGGTGGTTCGCCAATTGACGCTGCTAAGGTTATTTGGTTAATGTACGAACAACCTGAAACAGTATTTGACGATGTTGCAATGAGATTTATGGACATCAGAAAAAGAATTTGCGACCTTCCTGCTCTTGGTAAAAAAGCTACAATGGTTGCAATTCCTACAACATCGGGTACAGGTTCCGAAGTTACGCCTTTTGCGGTTATTACAGATGATAAAACACACATCAAATATCCTCTTGCAGACTACGCTCTAACACCTGAGATGGCAATTATCGACCCTAACTTTGTAGATTCTATGCCTAAAGGTCTTTGCGCTGCATCAGGTATTGACGCACTAAGCCACGCACTTGAAGCTTATGCAAGCTCAATGGCTACAAACTTCACAAATTCACCTGCTCTTGAGGCTGCTAAGTTAATCTTTAGATACTTACCACGTTCTTACAAATTCGGTAAGGATGATCCTATCGCAAGAGAAAAAATTCACTACGCCTCAGCTCTTGCAGGTATGGCATTTGCTAACGCATTCCTGGGTGTTTGCCACTCTATGGCTCACAAACTTGGTGCAGCGTTTAACATTCCTCATGGTATTGCAAACGCTATGCTATTAAATCAGGTAATTCGTTTTAACTCAAATGATTGCCCGAGAAAACAAGCAGCATTCCCTCAATACAAGTTCCCTAATGCTAAGACAAAATACGCTCAAGTTGCTGATAACTTAGGATTAGGCGGGAATAGTGAAGACGAAAAAGTTGAATTATTGTTAAATGCGATAACCAATTTGAAAAAAGAGCTTGATATACCACTCTCAATCAAAGAACTTGGTGTATCAGAAGATGAGTTCTATGCTAAACTAGACAACCTCGTAGAATTGGCATTCGATGATCAATGTACAGGTGCAAACCCTGCATATCCTCTAATGAAAGAAATTAGAGAAATGTATATTAAAGCCTACAACGGCGAAGTATAGATTAAATTCATATCGGACAGTGTATTTTACGCTGTCCGATATTTTTAAAAATTATGAAAGAAAAAATTTCAGACAAAACAATAAATCGGCTTACCCTTTACCATTGCATTTTAAGTGATTTTATTGCCTCAAAAACAGATACCATAACGTCTTCTCAGATTGCAAATTTGCTTAATATTGATGATTCTCAGGTGAGAAAAGATATATCGCTTCTAGAAAACAGTGGAAAATCTCGTGTTGGCTACCATGTTTCGGATTTAAAAAAGGCAATAGAAAAAACTCTGGGCTTTGAACACCCAAAAAACGCTTTTATAGTAGGAGCGGGAAATTTAGGGCTTGCACTTGCAAAATACGATAATTTTTTAAACTATGGTTTAAATGTAATGGCATTATTTGATAACGATCCTCTTAAAGTTGGTGTTACGATAAATAAAAAAGAGGTTTTTCACATTTCAAAATTGCCAGAATTGGCAAAAAAAATGGGTGTTCAAATGGTTCTTTTGACAGTTCCCAGAAATGCGGCTCAAAAAACTGCTGATTTTCTTGTGAAATCTAGCATTAAGTATATTTGGAATTTTTCCCCGTCAGTTCTTGATGTTCCAAAAGGTGTTGAAGTTTGGAATGAAAACTTAATGGGAAATTTTTTACATTTTTCATATAAAATATCTAATTAAATATAGAGTTGAAATATTTAATGTAATCAATTTTTTTTGAGCAATTGTTTTCGCTTAAATTAATCACCGATTGCCCCGCTTGTAAATCATTATCAAGGTTTATTGAAGAAGCATTATCAAGTGAATCTTTAAAATTTATATCTGTTTGAGTGCAACCAGTATTTAAATCAAAATTAATATGAAAATAATTTTCAAAAGGGTTGCTCGTTTGGTTTGATACCTCTGTGTAATAATCTTCATCCCAATATTTCTTCAAAAAACCGTTATTTGAAAACGGTCTTGCTTCATCCATTGGCACAGGATCAGGTTGAAACCAAAAACCCATATACCTGTATGTACCATAATCAGACATAAGCTCTCTCCTTTTTATACATAAATAAAAACATTTATATACAAAAAATTGCCAGACAAAAAACAGTCGCCGTAAAGCGACTGTTTTTGAAAATCACTTAGTGTTAAATTTATACGGCTTTCTTTACCTTGCCTGCTCTAATACATGAAGAGCATACACGAACTCTCTTAACAACACCGTTAATATTAGCCTTGACTGTATGCAAGTTGGGCATTTGCCTGTGCACATGTTGCTTATGAGAGAACGAAATTTTTGCCGCCTTAATTGATTTTTTTCCGCATATTTCGCATACGATTGACATTTGTACATCCTTTCAAACGATAGTGTCTTATCTAAATAATAAAATAAAAATACATAAAATCAAGTATAGATTTACTGTTGATAAATCCATACATCAAAATTTTCTGCTCTAAATTTTGAAGCTATTTGTTTTGCAGTATTAATATCTTGAAACGAGCCTACTTGCAGGGCGTATATATCACCTACTTTTCTTATAAACGGCGTAGTGCCTTGATTTACTTCTCTCACAGAATCCTGAGCCGCGCGTGCATCCTCGAAAGTCGCGTATTTACCTATCAACACTTTAGAGTATACCGCAATATTAGAATTAGACATACTTGAATAATCTTCATTAGAATTTGGTATTTGTTTTTTATCTACACCGTCAATTACATCGGTATTATCATCAACAACTTCGCTTTTTTTCATTTGTGCAAATTGTTCAAGATCAATAACTTCGTTATTTTCTTTTTCGCTTGATAATATTTTTGCCTCATTTGGTGCATTTTCTTCCAGTTGAATCAGTTTTAAACGCTTATCAATCATCTTTTTTGCATCACTGCCAAATCCTTGAGAAAGAATTGAATTGTTACTCTGTTGGGCTTCAGTATTTCTGCCGTACTCAATATCAATTCTTGTAGCATACTTTCTTACAACTTGCACAACCAGAGCAAAAATTATTGAAAAAGTAATAACAAAAATCCAAAATGCAATCCTTAATCTGGAACCACGCTTCATTTGTTCTTGATGCGGGTTGATTTTACTCTTTTTATACGTAAGATAATCAGGAGAATTCATACTCATTTATTCAACTACACCCCTTACCTTGCACTTTGCCAGATATATACTTTCAACTTCTTTACAGTAAGCATTCATAATATCCTGTGCTAAAATATCAACATTGTCAATTCCCAAGTCGAACAAAGAAGAAACCTCTATTGGTGCCCCTTCGCTAACAATATTAAGTGCAGTATGAATAAGAGTAGAAGTCAAAGACTTTGTTGCAATTGAAACTGAAAGTTTTTTCCCATCATAAAATAAATCATCGCCATCTCTTAGCACTGTTTTGCCGTATTTTTCGAGAGTTTCTTTAATGACTGCCACAAACAACCTCTGTCTGTAGACCATCTCAGAAAGAGAGCAATCGAAACATTCTATAATAAAATTTAACATCTTATCTGACGATATCGGTTCAACATTGATAACATCTTCTATATCAACCATTTCCTCAAGACCAACTCTTACCTTGCCAATAAAGGCAACAATGCAGTCTTCGCATATACCGAAATTTTTGTAAATCCAATGTGGAGAAAGCTCCTTACCAGTGTATTCTATTTCCCTTTTAACAAATAAATTCTTCATACCCACACTATAATTTTGGGTTAAAAAAAGAGTTTTAGCAAGTCTTTGTTAACACTTTTTAAAATAGCATCATGTAAACGTCTGCAGGATTCACACTTCCCGCAATGTTTTTTACCACAATCGTCCAAAGAATTGTAACAACTTTTTAAATATTTGAGAGGGGCACCTTTGTTTATTGCAAGATTTATAATCTCGTACTTTTCTAATTTTTTCAAAGGAGCAAAAACTTTTGGTTTTTTTAGTGTTGAAAATTCAAAAAATTTGTCCGCACTTTGCAGAAAATCTTCTCCGTTATCAGGAAAAGTTTTCGCTTCTTCTCTATTTGCACCTATTACTATATAATCATACCCTTCGGAATCTGCAAAACTGGCTGCAATATTTAAAAATAGCCCGTTTCTGTTTGGAACCCATACTGCTTTTGCGCTTGAACTGTCAAGATTCTTAAATTCCAGATCCGAACCGGCTTTTGTTAGTATATTATTTGTTATATCAGACAAAAATTGTAGCTTAATTACTTTGTGCTCAATATCATAATGCTTTGCGATATCATATGCTGCTTGTATTTCTTCATTTGCAGCGCGTTGAGAGTAATCAAATGTGAGAGCCAACTTAATATCGCAAAAATCTCTGGCAGCGGCAAGACTTGCAAGGCTATCTAAACCTCCGGACAAAAGTATAACCCCGGTTTTATTCATCATCTTCCTCGTCTGCTTCCATAAGAACCTCTTGCGCTTCTTGGGCACAGTCAGGACTTAGTGTTTCGTCTGAAATAATCTTTATAAGCACATCTCTACCCTCTAAATTATACAGGGCGAGTACCGCATTTCTCCTAACTTCCTGTTCTTCATCATATAGCATCTTCCATATTAAATCCGCAGCTTGAGGAACTTTTGAATTCATTAGGGACTCTATAGCATTAATTCTAACTTGGGCTGACTCATCATTAAGAGTCTCTTTAAGCGCAGCAACAACTCTTGCATTGCCGGAAAAGTCAATTTTATTTAAAGCTTCAATTATTCTTTCTTTTAAAAAAGTAAATTTGTTAATAAATGTTTTTTTTGCTTCCAATATCGTAACAAATGTATCAAGGGCGCGCGCATCACCAATCATTCCAAGTGCAAGCGCAGCAGATTCTCTTACATAAACAGACTTCTCTTCCTCATCCGAAACCACTTTAATCAAAGATTCAACTGCATTTTTGTCCCCTATTTTACCCAGTGCCTCTGCTGCAGCAAGCCTAAATCTGTAATTTTCATTTTTATTATTCAAGCAATATAAAAGAGGCGTTAGAGCTCTTACATCTTTATAGTTAGAAATTGCTTTTATACATAGAATTTTCAATGAAAGATAATCTGATTGATCATTAAAATCTTTAGAATCGCAATCCAAAATAAAATCTATTAAATCTTCAAGATTTTTACTATGTCTAAGCTTATCAATCTTATATATCAAAACACGTAAAAAATTAGGGGTTTTAACATCCCCTAAAAGACCAGAATAAATTTCAGACAGTTCATCCTTGCTATACTGTAACTCTAACTGAGAAAACAAAGACTCAAAGTTATCTTTTGAATTTTTAATTGCATCCCTTACGCAAAAAATGACTTCACCTGATAACTTTTTACTGCTCATCAATCGACCCAACATAATAACCTAACTACTAGTATAGAGTAGAAATTTTAAATTTCAATAGCGTATTATAAAGTTTATGTTAAAATTTAGATATGTCTTTAAGTGATAATTTAAATAATATTAGAGAACTTTTATATGAAAAAGAAGACGCACTTTCTGAATTTGCGCAAAAATCAATAAATTCAAAGGGTAGAACAAAAAAAGAAGACTCCAAAGATCCATTTAGAACAGAGTTTCAAACAGACAAAGAAAGAATCATAAGCTCTAAAGCATTTAGACGCTTGAAGAGAAAAACTCAGGTTTTCTATACTCCGAAAAATGATCACTTAAGAACACGTCTTACCCATACCCTTGAAGTTTCACAAATTTCAAGAACACTTGCAAGAATTTTAAACTTAAATGAAGATTTAACGGAAGCCATTGCACTGGGCCATGATTTAGGACATGCCCCATTTGGTCATAGCGGGGAAGAAGCACTCATGGATGCAACAAAAAATGGCTTTAAGCACAATGTCCATGGAGTAAGAGTTGTAGAAGTTATAGAAGGGCTCAACCTGACAAAAGAAACATTAGATGGGATTTTAAACCACACAGGTATAGGCAAACCCTTTACACTTGAGGGGCAAATTGTAAAAATTGCAGATAGAATCGCATACCTTAACCATGACATTGAAGATGCCATAAGAGAAGATGTTATAAAAGAAAGTGACATTCCTAAAGAATTTCAGGAGTATTTCGGCACAACAAAACATCAGCGCATTAATAATGTCATAAAAGACATGTACATAAACAGTTTTGGGCAAAATGAAATCAGAATGTCAGAAATTTGTGTAAACTTTTTAAACAATTTAAGGACTTGGATGTTTAAAAATGTTTATTTTAATGATAAAACGAAACAGGAAGAGTGCAAAATTAAGAAAATAGTTTTAGATTTGTTCGAGTATTACAAAAATATTTATGGTGAGCAGGGCGCTATTGATTATGTAGCAGGAATGAGCGATCAGTTTGCCATCATAACTCATAAGGAAATATGTCAGAAGTAACTTACGGCGAAGCAGTAGAGCAAATAAAAAATAATCTTGATATTGTGGATGTTATTTCAAAATATGTTGTCTTAAAAAAGGCGGGACACAATTACAGCGGTTTATGTCCTTTTCACAACGAAAAAACACCATCATTTGTGGTAACTCCATCAAGGCAAATTTTTAAATGTTTTGGATGTGGAGAAGGTGGCGATGTACTCGCATTTTTAATGAAAATAAACAATCAAAGCTTTAAAGAAGTAATAGAAGAACAGGCTGAAATTCTGGGTATAGAATTACCAAAAAGTTCAAAAGATACACAAAAATACAAACAAGAAAAAGATCGTCTGCTTGCTGCCATGGACGAAGCTATGAAGTTTTACCACAAAAAACTTTTGATAAATGAGCGCGCCTTAAAATACCTTGATAAAAGAGGAGTGGGAGAAGTTGCAATAGGCAAGTTTTTCCTTGGGCTGGCACCAAATTCAAATTTTGAACTAAAAGAGTACCTGCGTGAAAAAGGCTACACCAACGACGAAATGTATAAAGCGGGGCTTTTGTATGAAAAAAACGGTGATTTTTTAGACAGATTCAAAAATCGCATAATTATTCCAATAATGGATGTAAATTCAAACACAATAGCCTTTGGTGCGCGCGCAATCATAGATGGGCAAAATCCAAAATATCTAAACTCGCCGGATTCTTCCATTTACAATAAAAGCAATATTCTTTTTGGCCTGAATCGAGCCAAAGATTTTATCAAACAGGAAGACGCCGCTATAATAATGGAGGGTTATTTTGATGTAATATCAGCACATGTTGCAGGAGTTCAAAATGCTGTTGCCTCATGCGGAACAGCCCTTACGCCGCAGCATATTAAGCTTATTGCGCGATATTGTCCATCAAGAAAAATCTATCTTGCATTTGATTCTGATAATGCAGGGCAAAAAGCGACAAATTTAGGTGCAGAGGTAATAAAAAATATTTTTTCTAATCTGGGTGACATAAAGCAATATGACTCCAGCTATTCTCAAAATAACGACTCGGTGTGCGAAATTCGTGTGGTGTCTCAGATTGGCGGTAAAGACCCTGACGAATTTATAAGAGAATTTGGAGCCGAAGAATATAAAAAACACATACAAAATGCTCCGCTATTCCTTGATTATAGACTCAATAAAACCCTTGAAAATATAAAGTCAGATACAACACCCCAACAAAAAAGCGAAATTGTACAACAAATAGCTGATATTTTATCAGAAATTCAAAATCCCGTAATTTTGTCCGATTATATTAAAAACACGTCTTTTAAGTTGAATCTTGATGAAGAAATATTAAAAACACAAGTGCAGAAATCAATGTATAAGAATAATTCTTTAGGAGAACAACAAAACAAGGAACAAAGTTTTCTTTTGCGTTTCGCTTCAAAAGACCTGAAGACAAAATATACACTTATGGAAAATAATCTTATAAAATTAGCATTTGCAGCAAATACTCCAGAGAAAAGAAACTTTTACTTGCATGCAATAAACAGCTATAAAGTGCACGACCAGGACAATCAGACAATAATCACCTCAATTGACAAAGCACTTGGTGAAGTAAATAATATTGATGAGTTAGCAAAAAAACTTTTTTGCGAGTTTTACAATAATACAACAATACAGAAAAAATTATCAGACGAAATTTTTTCTTCAACGCAATATGAAAATCTTAATTATGAAAATTATATACAAGCCGTTAACGAAATTTTTGAAAGGCTTAGCAATATAAGTAGCAGGCTTGAAAAAAATGAGCTTAGACAAAAAATTAAAGACAAAAGTCTTAGCGAAAGCGAAAAACTTGAATTACTTTTTAAACAATTTAAAACAAACAGAATGGAGACAACTTAATGAGCAGAAAAAGAAATTCCGATGATTCAGTCATAAGTGTTGTTGACAAAAATACAGACATGATTGGAGAAGATAGCTATTTTGACTCTACAGGTCTGGAGACAGACAATATTAATAACATTATAAGCAACCATGGTATGAGTCAGATGGAAAGCGGGCTTTCCAGCGGTTTCTTTGACAAAGAGGACGAAGAAGACTCGCAGGATGGAGACATCACACCGCCACGCGGAATTTCGGTAGACGATCCTGTCAGAATGTATTTGAGAGAAATAGGCAGGATAAAACTTTTAACTGCTGATGAAGAGATTGATTTAGCCAGAAAAATAGTGGCAGGCGGAAATGGTGGGGCCATAGCCAAAAGAAAATTGGTTCAAGCCAACCTGCGCCTTGTAGTGTCTATTGCAAAAAAATACGTAGGGCGTGGCATGCTTTTCTTGGATTTGATACAAGAAGGCAATTTGGGGCTAATCAGGGCGGCAGAAAAATTTGACCATGAAAGAGGTTATAAGTTTTCAACATATGCCACCTGGTGGATTAGACAGGCGATAACCCGCGCAATTGCTGATCAGGCAAGAACTATAAGAATTCCCGTTCATATGGTTGAAACAATCAATAAACTCAAAAAAGTAACAAGAAAACTGGCTCAAGAGCTTGCAAGAAAACCGACCGAAGAAGAATTATCTGTTGAAATGGGAATTTCAATAAATAAACTGAGGGAAATAATTAAAGTAGCTCAAGAACCCTTGTCCCTGGAAACACCTATCGGAAAAGAAGAAGATTCCAGGTTGGGTGATTTTATAGAAGATAAAGATGCTGATGCTCCGGTAAAAACTGTTGCTCACGAGCTTTTAAGGGAAGATTTGGCAGAAGTTTTGGGCAGCTTGTCTGCACGCGAAAGAGATGTTTTAAGATTACGTTTTGGTATGGATGACGGCAGACAAAGAACTCTCGAAGAGGTGGGACAATTATTTGGCGTAACTCGCGAACGTATCAGACAGATTGAAGCAAAAGCATTAAGGAAACTAAGACATCCTAATCGCTCAAAAAGACTTAAAGAATATATCGAAGTTTAAAGAAAAGGCGGGTATAAATTCCCGCCTTTAACATTTATTTACAAACAGTAAATTTTTTTGGGTAGATTTTTTTTATTTGGTTAAAGAGGGAAGAGGAGAAAAATATTTATGTCTACCAATGGAGTTTACGGTCAAATGCAATCCTGGTTGAATGGTCATGGAAAAAATGTTAGTGACTTTTCAAGCAAAATGGATGAGTTTGAAAAACAATTTTATGAAATTTTTCAACAGTATCAAGAAAAACTCACAAATAAAGAATACAACGAATTAAACGAAAAATTTGCAGACTTGCAAATGAACTACCTTGAAGCAGAACTAAACTATTTAAAGCAGGAAAAAGAGGTGGGCAGAAGTTTTAATTTTATGGAAGGAGATTACGATATAACAGACGGGCAAACTTTTATTCCGGCTTACATTGAACAAACCGGAAAACTTGCTCAGGGTGACATGGATAGTTGGGAGACCGATGGAGAAGATGGCATTAGTCTGGAAGAATACAAATCATCACAACTTGGCTCTGCAGATGCAAGTCAGCTTGGGGAAGAGGGCTATAATGCCGCAGTTAGTTACGCTGAAGAAGTATTTAACACAATAGATATAGATGGCGATGGAATAATTGAAAAGAATGAATTGCAAGGATTTTATGCAGCAATGGATAATGTAGATGGTTCTGTTGACGGTAAAATCAGTGTTGATTCACTCGGGGTAGACTATACATCAGAAAAATTCAGAAAAAACATTGAAGAATTTCAACAATACTTACAATAACAAACGCTTTTTTTCTACTTAAAACTGTTGTATAATAGCCTCTATGAATGATAAAAAGGCGAAATTATACGTAATTACAGGCCCATCAGGAGTTGGCAAGGGGACTGTACTCAATAAATTTTTTGAAAAAAATAAAGGAGATATAATATATTCTGTCTCGGCAACAACAAGAAAACCACGCCTTGGAGAAAAAGACGGAATTAACTACTTTTTTATTTCAAAAGAAGAATTTGAACGCGAAATAAAAAATAACGAATTTCTTGAGTGGGCAAAGTATTCAGACAATTATTATGGCACAAAAAAAGAATTTGTCCTAAATTCACTTAAAAAAGGGGTAAATGTCATCCTTGAAATAGAAACTCAGGGTGCTAAAAAAGTTATGGAACAATATCCTGACTGTGTTTCAATTTTTATTATGCCGCCAAATATGAGCGAACTTGAAAAACGCTTGAGGGGCAGAAAAACTGAAACCGAAGAAATGATTTTAAAACGCCTTAATGTCGTTAGAAAAGAGCTTGAAGAATCAAAAAACTATAAATACATAGTAATAAATGATAAAGTAGAAAAAGCTTTTGAACAGCTGCAAGATATATATGAAAATGAGAGGACGCTATGAAAAATATTCTAATCGGCATAACCTCATCCATTGCAGCCTATAAAATTTGTGAACTTATAAGAATGTTCAAAAAATCAGACTATAACGTCAAAGTCGTAATGACACCCGATGCAAAAAACTTTGTAACGCCGCTTACACTTGAAACACTAAGTTGTAACAGTGTATATTGTGAACAATTTAGCCCGAGAGATAAGACAGAACACATTAGCCTGTGCGAATGGGCGGATACTTTTGTTGTTGCACCGCTAAGTGCTAATACATTAAGTAAAATGGCGCTTGGTATATGCGACAACCTTTTAACCTCCGTTTTTTGCGCATATTTAGGACACAAAAAACCTGTAATAATAGCTCCTGCAATGAATACTGGCATGTGGCAAAACCCGTTTGTACAGGAAAATCTTGAAAAACTCAAGGACTTCGGTTGCGAAGTTTTGGAACCCGAAAGCGGCTTTCTTGCTTGCGGTACAAACGATAAAGGCAGATTGTGTTCCCTGGATAAGATATATAACTCAATTAGCAAAAATAATCGTTTGAAAGGCAAAAAAATTGTTATAACAGCAGGTGGAACAAAAGAGGCAATCGACCCTGTTCGTTTTATATCCAATTCTTCATCAGGCAAAATGGGTTTAGCACTTGCAGATTGTGCTTATGAATTGGGAGCTGATGTAACACTTATTTCAACTTTTAAAACAATAAAACCCTATAAAGTCGTAATTGCACCAGACACAGAAACAATGCTCAGTGAAACAAAACAAGCTTTTATAAAAAACAACGCTAATGTTTTAATTATGGCAGCTGCAGTTAGCGATTACAGAGTTAAAAACTATTCAAAAAATAAAATATCAAAGGAAAAAGCAGGGCAAACATATAATCTTGAACTTGTGCAAAACCCTGATATTCTAAAGACAATGTGTGAACAAAAAAGTAAAAGTCAAACAGCAATAGGTTTTTGCCTCTCAAGCGAAAATGTTTTAGAAAGTGCAAAAGAAAAAATTAAATCAAAAGGGTGTGATTTAATAATTGCAAACGAGGCTAAAACAGCCCTTGGAAGTGATGAAAACGAAGTTTGGATAATAGACAAAGCACAAAATATCCAAAAAATAGATAAAACAACCAAAGAAAATATAGCACGCGCAATTTTGGAGAAATTATATGATTAAAACAGAAGAAATTATTTCAAAAATTGAAAAGTATGCATCTCCCGATTTAGCAGAAAGCTGGGATAATACGGGCTGGCAAATTAATTTGCACCACGATTACACAAATCGCGTACTTGTAGCGCTTTCATTCACTAAAGAAGTGCTTGAACAAGCAATAACAAATGATTGCGACCTTATTATTACGCATCATCCTCCGATTTTTCACAAATTAAATAAAATCGATAACAACATATTAATTCAAGCTATAAAACACAATATTTGTGTATACAGTGCACATACAAATTTGGACAAAACATACGGCTCGACAACTGACGCTCTTTGTGGGGTTTTAGGTTTAAAAAATCTTATAACAGTAAACGATTACATCAAAATTTCACATCTGAAAGATGAAATTGCACTTGATGAGTTTGTTTTAGGAATAAAACAATCCCTAAATTCCGAAAGAATAAAACTAATCAATCCCTCGAACGTTCAAACTGTTAGAAATGTTGCAATATGCGCAGGCGGTGGCGGAAGTCACATTGAAACACTAAATGACTACGATGTAGACCTTTATATTACAGGTGACATAAAATTCCACTCGGCACTTGAGGTTGAGGGGTTTGCAGTGGCTGATATTGGTCACTTTGAATCAGAACTGCCGGTTTTACCGCTAATTCAAGGCTTAATAGCTAAAACCGGTGTAGAGACAATAATAGCGCACGAACAAGTACCTTGGGCATATATATAAGGAGAAAAAATGTCAATACGCTTTTTAACATCGGGTGAATCACATGGTGAATGCTTAAATGCAATAATAGAAGGCATTGGCGCGAATTTTGAACTTGATTTTGATTTTATAAATTCAGAATTAAAGGCTCGTCAAGGCGGCATAGGGCGTGGCGGCAGAATGAAAATTGAAACCGATTTAATTCACTTTAACTCGGGTGTAAGATTTGCAAAAACAACAGGTGCACCAATTTGTATTCAAATAAACAACCGAGACTATAAAAATTGGCTTATTCCTATGAGTGTTGAAAGATTAAATATAGACATGCTCACAACAGAAGAAAAAGAACTTTTAAAATCAAAAGAAATTGAAAATGTACGCCCAGGACATGCTGATTTTGCAGGTGCTATAAAATATAATCAAAAAGATATAAGGAATATTTTAGAGCGTTCAAGCGCAAGGGAAACAACAACTCGAGTTGCACTGGGTGCAATTTGTCAAAATATTCTTAAAAACTTTGATATTGAATTTACATCCGAAGTTATAAGTCTTGGCGGAGAAGAAGACCCTGAAAAATTTGAAGCAAAAGTCAAAGAAGCTCAAGAACTTGGCGAAAGCTTAGGTGGTAAAGTTAAAATTACAATAAAAAATCTGCCAATAGGTCTTGGCAGCTTTGTGCATTGGGACAGAAGGCTTGATGGTAGACTTGCTCAAGCAGTTATGAGCGTTCCCGCTATAAAAAGTGTCGAAATAGGGCTTGGAGCAAAATGCTCAGATAAATTCGGCTCCCTTGTACACGATGAAATCTTTCTAGATGAAAACGAGAGAATTTTAAGAAAAACAAATAATTCAGGCGGCATTGAAGGCGGCATGACAAACGGTGAAGACGTGGTAATTACGGCAACAATGAAGCCGATTCCTACAATGAAAAAATCCCTAAAATCAATTAATATAAATACAAAAGAACAAGTAGAAGCGCATTTTGAACGTGCAGACACCTGTGCTGTACATGCTTGCGCAGTTGTAGTTAAAAACATGTGTGCAGTTGTAATTTTGGATGTATTTTTTGAAAAATTCGGCTGCGATAATTACGATGAAATCAAAAAGAACTTTCAAAACAATGCAAAAAAAATATAAAAATATAATTTTAACCGGGATGATGGGTTCGGGGAAAACAACTGTGGGCAAAGAACTTGCGGCTTTGCTTAATTGCAATTTTATTGATTTAGATGAAATTATAGAAAAAAAATACGGAAAAATATCTGACATTTTTGCACAAAAAGGCGAAGCATATTTTAGAGAAGCAGAAACTCAAGAACTTAAAAACCTAAAAGAAAAAGAGAAATTTGTCCTCTCAACAGGCGGCGGAATTATTTTAAAAGATGAAAATATTGAAATTTTAAAAAAAATAGGTCAGGTATTTTATCTTAGCGCAAAAAGCGAAACAATATATGGACGTATTAAAAATCAAAACCACAGACCACTTTTAAACACAAAAAATCCAAAAAAAGCATAGAAGAAATTTTAAATAAAAGACTTGAACAATACGAAAAATCGGGCGAAAAAATTATAACCGATAACAAAAGCACAAAAGAAATTGCAGGAGAAATTTATGAAAAACTTGTGCGTTAATCTAAAAAATGAAATTGATTTAACATATCCGATTATAATAGAACGCGGGATTTTAGATAATATTGAAAATCAATTTGAAGACAAAAGATATTTTCTTATTACTAACGATAAAATCGCGAAGATATACAATGATTTTTTATCTAAATTTGATAAAAATCGCATAATAATCATTAAAGACGGTGAAAAATATAAAAATTTAAAAACAATCGAGTTTATTCTAAACAAATTACTTGATAATAAAATAGAGCGAAAAGACTGTATCGTAGCTTTTGGCGGCGGTGTAATCGGAGATATGTCGGGATTTTGCGCTTCCAGTGTATTAAGAGGCGTTAATTTTATCCAAATACCAACTACCCTGTTGTCGCAAGTCGACTCCTCGGTAGGTGGCAAAACAGGCTTTAATAATAAACATGGCAAAAATTTAATCGGCGCGTTTTATCAACCAAAAAAAGTTTTAATAGATACTAATGTCTTAAACACATTATCTGATAAAGACTTTCAATGCGGTATGGGTGAAGTTATAAAATATGCATTCATTGAAAAAAGCTGTAATGCAAAAGAATATTTTAACCTTTTTAAGCTTTTTGAAAATATAAATCCTGATGAAATTAAAAATAAAATTGAAGACATTATCTACGCATGCGTAAGTTTAAAAGCGGCAGTTGTTGAGCAAGATGAAAAAGAAAACGGTTTAAGAGCAATTTTAAATCTGGGGCACACCTACGCACATGCCATAGAGACAATTTCAAACTATAAAATTGCGCATGGGCAAGCAGTTGCCGCTGGTATTAAAATGGCACTTAAGGCATCATTACTAAAAGGCGTAATTAACCAAAATTATTACGATTATGGAATTAACCTGATAGACAAATTCAACCTTGCGCCGAAAATTGAAAAATTAAACTCAGCTAAAGTTATTGAAATTATGAAATCAGACAAAAAGGTAAAAAATTCAAAGATTAACCTTATACTGCCTCGGACAGCTGCCCAAGCTGCGCTCTTTGACGATACAGACGAGCTTTTGATAATAGATTCTCTGATTTAGCAACATTGCCAAGTCTATCCATTATATTTGCAGCATCCTCATAATATTGTGCACGCATTTTGCAGGTTTCATAATCGTCATCCAGTGCACTAATTGCCTTTGTGGCATTTTTATAGCTATCTAGCGCGGCAAAGTCTTCGCCCAAGTATTCATAATTTCTTCCTGCTGTCGAATAAGTTTTTGAAAGCAACATCATATCACCGGTTTCTCTGGCAGCATCGAGTGAAAGATCTGCCAGCATTTGAGTACTGTCAAGGTCATATCTGTCTGCAAACATTGAAGACATTTCGGTTAAAATCTTTGCTTGCGCACGTAAGTTGCTGGCTTCTCCGCTATATGCAACGGCATCTTGATAATGGTCAAGTGCAGGTTCAAAATCAACATAATCATCATAAATTCTTGCCATTCTTAAATGGGCTTGAGATTTCAAATTGTCATCATTGCACTTTGTGGCTTCATAATAATCTCTCAAGGCGTAATTTACATAATCATAATCATCAAAAATCTTTCCGCGCTCAAAGTGCAATGCGGCACGTAAGTTTTCATTTGTTTCGGAATTTGCTTCACCCAACGCATTATTAAGGGTTTCAAGGGCAAGCGCTGGGTCATCATCAAGTGTTAAATATGTTTTTGCATCTTTTAGGGCACCGGATAGTACTCTGTCATACTCGCTTGATATATAAATCGGCTTGTTTTGTCTAGATTGTTCTTCTGTGAGTGCAGGTTCGGGGTCTTGAGGTTGGATATCTTGTGTTTGAATTTGAGTATTTGCAGGCTCGATCACACGAAATTCAATAGTGTCATCGTTTTTTATTTTTTGCGGGTGTATAAAAGAAGTTTGTTGTTCAACTTGAGCCTGTTCATCAAAAACAGATTCCGGTTTAATATCAAGAACGGTGTCACTTTCTGGCATACTGTGCAGTGCGTCCTCTTTTGGAATTTCCCTAGCAAATGGTTGTGCTTTTTGGAATTCATCCTGATTGCTTGCAGGCTCTTTTTGTGTTTGTTGGGGCTGTTTGGCTCTTTTTTTATCGGGGATATCAAGCTGAAAATCAGGGTTGATATGAGTAGCATCTGCTTTTAGCTCTACTTTTTGCTTAAATAAAGCATCAATCCAGCCTTCAACAACATTTTTAGGGGCATTACCGTTTTTTTTGGATAACTCTTGGTGGATATAAGCGTCAGAAATCTTAGACGCGTTAATAAGATTGGAGAATATTATCTCTCTTGAAGGATTTGCTTTTTGAGATTCTTTTTCAACAAGTGAAAGATAGGAATTAACCTCATCGGAAATATCATCAGGCGCACCTATTGCAATAACCGTACTTTTAAAATCGGTTACGATTTGGGATATATTTACCGTATTTTTTGTATAATCAATGGCAACTTTTGTGCCGTTTGGGAATTGCCTGTTATCGTTACCGTTGCTTCCATTTTCGTAAGATATGGGCGTTTGTTCATAATTTTGAGCATCAGGATTTGACAGCGAACCTGACTGTCTTGGGTTTCTATATGTAATATTTATTGGGTGAATTGAATTGTACAAAATATATCCCCGATTCTACCCTGATACTCCCATATTTAGTATAATAGAGGAATAAAAAAGAGTATTCATTCAAACGACCGAATTACACTAACAGTTTTAATTATTTTTGACTTAATTTCAAGCAAAGATATAAATTTTTGTTAAAATATTTGTTGTTTGAAAAAAAATATATCATAATAATATAAAAAAGAGGAATTAAACATGGCAGAATACGTTTTTAAAATGAAAAAGGGCGAAATAGAAATAGAACTTTCTTCTGATGATGCTGAGTTTGTAGAACAGCAGCTTGCAAAGTGGCGTGAAGAAATACTTAAAAAACAAGGTTAATTAAATGAGTACATATCGATTAAAAATTAAATGCAACAATGCTCAACTGGAGGTTTGTGCAAAAGATGGGTCTTTATTGGCATATGAGCTTGATAGATATCTTGAGTGCTTCTTAAACAGAAAAATTGAGAGCGCACCATATATTACACAGACAAGAATTTCAAAGCAGAAAGAGCAATTTAATTACACAGAAAGTGTTAATTTACAAGCAAAACAAGAGACGCAAAATTTGGTAGCACCTCAATATCAGCAGCCTGTGCAACAAGAGCAGACTATTGTTCAACAACCTCAATATCAGCAAGATAATACTGTTAAGGACATTGCAAATAATGTGGTGAAACCTGTACAGGAGGCGTATATAAGTCTTGAGGACTTTATAAATTCCAACAAAAGTACGGATATTTTCTCGGAATTTGTAATATGTGCATATTATTTTAAAAGGATACTTAATATAACCACGTATAGTGTTAAGACTTTAAATTCTAAATTCTATCCAGCCACCGGTAAATTAATTGATTTATCAATAGTTGATGAAGCAAGAATGAGAGGTTTTATTGACACAGTTGAAGAAAACGGCTCACTCAAATACACCCTAAGTGCTGATGGTGAATCTTACTTTATAAACCAATTGCGCGGATAAAATGAACTATATTTGGCTGTTTTTAATTATTACATCATTTATTTTTGCTGCAATTAACGCAACGATGGCAGATGTTGTCGATGCAATGTTAAAATCATCACAACAAGCAGTTTTAGTAGCTTTTTCATTAATTGGTATTATGTCGTTCTGGCTCGGAATAGTTAAAATTGCCAAAACATCCGGATTAATCAAGACATTCTCAAAAATTATTGCACCATTAATGCAAATTGTTTTTAAAGATATAAAAAAGGATTCAGATGCATTTTCAAATATAGCGCTTAATTTTAGTGCAAATGCTTTAGGGCTTGCAAATGCTGCAACTCCTTTTGGCATAAAAGCAATGCAAGACTTGCAAAAAGAAAATATCAAAGACAAAGAAACCGCAACAAATTCAATGTGCACTCTGCTTGCAATGAATACGGCAGGTTTTCAACTTGTTCCAACATCCGTATTGGCGGTTTTGAGTGCAGCAGGTGCACATAATCCTGCAGAAATAATATTACCTGTTTTAATTGTTACGACTATATCATTTTTTAGTGCGATTATAATATCAAAAACTCTCGAGAAGGTATTTTGATGAGGGAAATACTAAATACAATTTCTATATGGATTTTACCTTTTATTATAAGTGCAATTTTGTTGCATGGAATATGTAAAAAAGTTCCACTATACGAACAATTTTGTGACGGCGCAAAGGAAGGCTTTTGGGTAGCAATAAAAATTCTACCTTATCTTATAGCTATAATGGTCGCAGTATCAATGTTTAGAGCATCAGGTGCCTTGGAATTTTTATACAATTTGTTCAAAACCCCGCTTGAGTTTTTAAAAATTCCGGCAGATACTCTTGCGCTTATGGTAACTCGCTCGCTTTCCGGCAGTGCAACATTGGGAATTTTTAGCGAAATTGTTAATACCCATGGCGCCGACTCTTATGCGGCAAAATTAAGTGCCATAATTGCAGGCAGCTCTGAAACTACATTTTATGTAATTGCGGTATATTTTGGTGCCGTAGGTATAAAAAAATTCAGACACGCAGTACTGACGGGAATTTTAGCAGACATTACAGGCATTATATGCGCAGTTGCAATTTCAAGATTTTTCTTCTACTCATAATAGCCAATAAAAGGCAAATTTCGATATAGTTCCGAATAATCCAAACCGAACCCCACAATAAATTTATCATCCACGTCAAATGCACAGAAATCCGGAGCTAAAGGGTATTTGCGCGCACACTTTTTATCAAACATTACAGCAAGTTTTACATCTTTTGCCCTACAATTTGAACGCATAAAATCAAGCAAAAAATTAAGAGTTAACCCTGTATCCATTATGTCTTCAACCACCAAAACATTCTTTCCTTCTAATGGCGGCAATGACAAATTCAATGCCGAAACCTTGCCGGATGACTTTTTTGCCTCACCGTAACTTGAAAGACCGACAAATTCCATCCTAATTGGCATTTTTAAATATTTTGCCAACTCGCAAAAAAACATGACAGCACCTTTTAAAACACAGACAATCGTTAGTTCATCATCAGTTCCATAAAATTTATTTATATCATCTGCCAGTTCCTTAATTCTCATAACAAGAGTTTTTTCATCAATTAAAATTTTTAATTTGTTATCTGACATATTTACTCCAAAATCTCTAACGAATAACAAGGTCTACCTTTTTCAACAATCATTTTTTGACTTATTTGCAAACCTAAAATGCATAATATTTCATTACCTTCAGCTAATAATAACAGATTATCACGTTTTTGTCGTGCAATTTTTTTATTTATCAAATAATCTTTTAACTTCATTTTGCCCGATACCATACCAAAAGGCTTAAAAATATCCCCGTCACGTCTTGTTCTGAGAACAATTTTATTTTCAAAGTTCATACTCAAATAATGGATATTTCCTAAATCGCTAAAATTAGGATAATTTTGAATTTTTTTTATCACTATTTTTTTCCCGCAAAAAACATACTCACCCTCACCTTTTATCTGCAATTCAAAATTATTTTTTGTACATCCAGATACCTTATATACATAAGGATCGGAAATTTCCAGAAAAAGATTTGTTTTGATTGATTTTCTAGAGGATTTCTTATGGTTATCGATAATAAAATTTACATAAGATTCTATTCTTTTAAAATCTCTATATTTCAAATCAGCCCCTACAAAATCATTAATAAGTTCATATTTTAATGGTTTTGACAGTTTTAAGAACTCCTCAAGAATAATTTTATCACCCTTGAAAACTTTCTTTTTTGTTTGTGTCAAAGTGTCACAAATTATCTGATAGTGCATATTTGCAACTTCAGAAAGATTATTAATCGAACTAATTACATCAGGATTGATTTTTTTAGCTAAAGGTATAATCTCTTTTCTTATAAAATTTCTTTGGTAATAAATGCAGTCATTTGAACTATCATTAATATATTTTAAATTATTTTCTTTTGCATAAATTTCGATTTCATCTCTTGAAATTTCAAGCAACGGACGATAAAAAATATCCCGACTTTTCGGAATAGCACAAATACCTCTTGTGCCTGTTCCCTTGAAAACCCTGTATAGAAGCGTTTCGGCATTATCATTTTTATTATGAGCAAGTAAAACGAAATTACAGTTAAATTTTTTTGCACATTTTTGAAAAAATTCGTACCTGAGTTCCCTAGCCGCAAGTTCGGTTTTTTTAACATCACTCTTTAATTTTTCACTGTAGAACTCAATTCCAAGACTTTTTGCAAACTCTTTTGAGAATTTTTCGTCTCTTTCAGATTCCATACCCCGCCAATTATGATTAAGATGCACTGCAATAACTCTTAACCCCAGATTGTGCATAATGTGCGTCAGAACTACACTATCACAACCACCGGAGAGTGCACATATAACGGTATTTGAAATATTATTTTGCCCTAAATACTTTTTTACATTTTCAAGAATTGCCATAATTGATCTCATTTGCGTTTTGCACAAGTCTTTTTGCGACCTTAAGAGCATCGCAATGTTCTAAGTTTAACACTAATTTCCTGGCATATGTACCAAATGCAATTGCCAAAGGTGAAAACAATAATTCATTGCAAAGCTTTTTGGTAAATTCATTAACACCGCCACTTAAAATAATTTTACTCTGGTCAATTCCGTTTTCTCTTAAGGCAAGGGCAAAAGCAACACACTCCAATGTAGATATTAATTTTTCGTTAGCGCCATTCATAGAGTTACCATCTGCCTGCACATAAAAATTTGTATTATCTTTCGCAATTTCTTGTGCCTTTTTAATTATTAAAACAGCCTCCTGAGTTGAAAAATATTTCCTTGAAATACAAAGACTTATATCTCCTTTGAATTTTTTACATATTTTTTTTAATCTGCACAATATCTTTTTTTTACTGCCGACAGAAGCATGAAGCTCTATGCAATCAAGTTTTAAATCGCTTCTCAAAATTTTATTAAGTTCATCAAAATAGTCTGTTTTATCAAAAAGTTTAATAGCCCCGCATGGACAGTTTTTTTTACAAATTGCACAACCTATACATTTGTTTTTGTCGACTACAAAATCCCTTATAGCATTTTGAGGACACATTTTTGTACACTTCAGACATTTTTTACATTTTTCTGTGATTATTTTGGCTTTTTTGCCATGGGCATCACCTTCGACAGGTACAGAAATACAATATTTATAATCATACGGATTAAGATTTTCTTCATTTATAGCTTCATTGAGCACACCCAAAACAAATGGTGAAACATCAAACATCCAAGCCCCTGCGTGAGCATATAGCTTTACAAGGGCTTTAATATTTTTAATATCTGTATTTCCCAGACCACAAATCAGCTTAAACATTTAGACAGGTAAATCACCCTTAACATCGGCAACAGCGGCACCATCAAGCTCAAAGACCTTGCAAAGAGCAACTACCGCATCTTTCGCATGACGTTTTTCGACCAAACAACTAATTTTAATCTCAGATGTGGAGATCATCTTTATATTAATACCTAATTTAGCAAGGGTTTCAAACATAGTTGCCGCTATACCGGGTCTGTCTATCATGCCTGCACCAACTATAGAAACCTTTGCAATATCTTCATCTATATGAACATTGCTCGGGTTCATTATACTTTTAATTTCAGGCAAAACTTTGTCAAATTTGGCGACATCGCTCTTATCTATTGTAAAAGCAATGTCATTTGTGTTATTTGAACTTCTTGCGTAAGACTGGATAATCATATCAACACTCAAGCCGCAGCCCGCAAGGAGTGTAAAGAGTTTTCCAGCATTACCCGGCTTGTCGGCTACATCACAAATAACTATTCTAACCTGAGAGCTATCACAGGCAAGACCTGTAACAGGTTTGTGTAATTCCATTTTATCTACTCCTATAATTAATGTTCCTAAATCATCTAGCTTGAAAGAGCTACGGACTCTCATTGGCACATTGCACAATTTTGCCGTCTCAACGGATCTGGGGTGCAATACGTTTGCTCCGACACGCGCCAATTCCAACATTTCTTCGTACGATATTACATCTAACTTTTGAGCTGTAGGTACTACTCTGGGATCAGTAGTGTATACACCCTCCACATCAGAATATATATCACATCTGTCAGCATTAAACGCGGCAGCAAGGGCAACGGCTGAAGTATCTGAACCACCTCTGCCCAAAGTTGTTATCTCGCCATCTTTTGTAACACCCTGAAATCCTGCAATAATAACGATTTCATCATTATCAAGATGTTTAATTACTCTGTCTTTCTTAATATCCACAATTCTTGCTTTGCAATGATTTGGTTCGGTATAAATACCAACTTGCATTGCATTTAGGCTTACCGCTTTGTGACCTTTTTGGTTAATAGCCATTGCAAGCAGGGACATTGAAACCTGTTCGCCTGTTGACAAGAGCATATCCATTTCACGTTCAGGCGGTGTTGTAGTGATCTCTTTTGACAATTTTATAAGGTTATCCGTAGTGTGTCCCATTGCAGAAACAACCACGATCACCTTATTTCCATTTAGTTTTTCCTTAATTACAGCATTGGCTACATTCTTAATTTTTTCTGCATCCGCTACAGAAGTGCCACCAAATTTTTGAACTACGATTCCCATTTTTGTCCTTCGCCCTTTATGTTGTTTGCTTCTTTATATATTCATTTTTAACATTCGTTACCCAAGCATCTTCACCGAATGTAGTCAATATTTTATCACAAATGTTTATAATTTGTTCAACCAAATAATTATTTTGTTCCATCTCATCTATTTTTAAATAAGCAAGAAGGTTCAAAACCATAAATTCTTTCTTATCACCATATTTTTCCCTGTATTGTTCTATCTCATTCATTGCTTCCTTTGGTTTATTAGTTTTTATCATACACTCTATTAATGCAAATTTTGCACTAATAGATTCCGGATTTATGCGCAGAACTTCTTCAAACTTTTCTTTTGCGCTGTAAATATCATTTTGTCTCATTAGCACAACACCATAAGTTATAATGGCATCGATATTCTTTTTGTCGATAATGTAAGCACTCCTTGCTTTTCTTGCGGCAAGTGTTATTTCTCCTATAGACAGGTAAGTATTTGCTAAATTCATAAGGGCAGCAATATTTTTGCCATCATACTCAATCGACTTTTCCCAATATTTAATAGCTTTTCGCAAATCACCTTTCATTTGATAAGCACTTGCAATATTAAAGTATATGTTAACCAGCTTAGCATCAGTTGCAATTGCTTTTTTATACCAGTTTATAGCCTCATCATACAAACCTTCTTTAAAAAGCAATTGTCCTAAATTGAACATTGAAACAGTATGCAGCGGATTCAACTCTATTGTCCGGATAAGCTCCTCTTTTGCTTCATGGGATTTTTCAAGCTTTAAATATGAAAGTGAAAGACCATAGTGGCAGAGAAAATTTTCGTCGTCAAATTCCAAAGCAGTTTTAAAAATGTCAATAGCTTCTTCCCACATATCAAAATATTGCAGTGCAGCTCCCTTTGAATACAACAACTGGTAAGATACAAGACCTTGCTTTTTTGCGTCCTCAAATGTCTTAAGGCACTCTTCTTTATTTTTCATTGCCATATAACTTTCAGCAATAATAATGAAATTTTCAATTTTAGTAGGGCTTGCACTTTTTGATTTTTTTGCGTAGTTAATTGCAAGCTCGTAGTTCTTTAATTGATAATAACAAAATGCCAAGTGATAAAGCGCTTCAGAATGAAACGGTGAAGCAGAAATAGCCAACTTAAACATTTTAATTGCATCTTGATAGTTTTTCATCTGCGAATATAAAATGCCTGACAAAAAAGCGCTCTGCGGTTCCTGGGGATTGCAAGCGTACGCATTTCTAAAGCTAATCAACGCTTCCTGTGCTTCGCCAATTTTTGCATAAAATACACCTTGATTTAAATATGTTTGAAAACTCCTTTTATCATACTTTAATGAGATTTTAAAGGATTTTCGCGCTTCCTTATTATCGCCCAATTCTCCCTGCGCACTTGCCAACAGAGACCAAGCCTTTGCACAAGTTTCGTCGATTTTTATTGCCTTCTTGAAAAATTTTGCAGCTTCTTCAAATTGCCCTTGTTTTGCAGAGAGTATACCAAGATTGACAAAAGCGTCAGGGGTAGCATTTACCATCTGAGCGCCGAGTTTAAATTTCTCCAACGCCTCTTCTTCTTTTCCGGATTCAGCAAGCTGCATACCCCAATTAACATAAGCTTGAGAAGGCAAGGAAACTTCTTTTGCTACACTTTTATAATCATTCACAAAAGCGTTGAACTTATTAACTTGTTTTATTAATTTTTGAAGAAATTTAAACATTAAAATAATTCCACTACAAATTTAAGAGTTCATCAACAACCTCACGAAATGCACCATGTCCGCCCGAATTTTGGGTAATTTGTATATCCTCTCTCAACTTTAAAATCGGATTTGCATTTTTAGGTGCAATTTTATACTCAACACATTCAAATGCTGCCAAATCATTAACATCATCGCCAATATATAAAACCTCATTTGAACTCAAGGAATATTTTTTCATGATTTCACCCAAGACTATTCCCTTTTGTCTAATACCACCATGGATTTCTTCTATATTAAATTTGTTTCTAAAATAATTCAGAATATTAGATGTTTCACCTGAAATTATTGCAAACTTATAGCCGGCCTTTAAAAGCCTTGAAACACCCATTACATCAGAAAAATTTATTTTTTTTACTTGTTTTAAATCTTCATCCAAATACAAAGAACCATCCGTAAATACGCCATCAAAGTCAGAAGCAATTAGTTTGATATTTTTAGATAATCTTAATGTCATTTCTATTTCCTTCTTAATTTTTTAATAATAGGGAGTTCTGACTTATAGACAACTTTACTGCCGTCACCTTTGATTGTATTTAAAAGTCTTATATCTCTGACCAGACGTCTAAGACCTTCAGGTTCTAAGCTTGCAGGATGATCTGACCCCCAAAGCGTTCTATCTGTTGTAATATGTCTTTCTACGACGCAAGCACCCATAGAAGCAGCCAATACAGAGGGGAATACACCCTTTTCATGACCACTATAACCTATTGGGCAACTATAGCGTTTAATATAATTTGGTATTACGTTCAAATTTAACTCTGCCTCACTACTGGGATAGGTAGAAGTACAATGCATAATAACAAGATTATCTTCACCGAGAATTTTAACTGCATGATCAATCTGCTCTTGAGTACTCATGCCAGTAGCAAGAAGGATAGGACGTCCCTTGCTTTTTATATACGTTATTAAATCGTCATCAGTAAGACAGGCGGAGGATATTTTATGACAAGGGGGGTTAAATTGTTCAATAAAATCTACTGACTGTCTATCCCAACAAGATGCAAACCACAACATTGAAAGACTTTTGCAGTACTTATCAATAACAGAATACTCTTTATATCCAAATTCCAATCCCCTTTTAAGATCTCCGTTTGTGTTACCAAAAGGGTTTGGGCGTTCCATTTCAAGTTCATGTTTTGAATAGACTACCTCAACGGTTCTTTTTTGAAATTTAACAGCATCGGCACCAAGATCATGAGCAATCTTAATAAGTTTCTTTGCCAGATTGACATCCCCGTTGTGATTTATTCCTATTTCAGCAATTATAAAACAGTGATTTTGATCACCAACATTAAAACCACCAATTTTTACAATATTAGACATCTAAACCCCCGTCAAATTTGCAGGCATCAAACTCTTTAAGTAGATTTATTTGATTATCAGTCGCGCCAATCACAAGGTATTTATTCATTATCTCTACAACATATATGTTTTTTCCCTGACCTAGCGGGGTGGCAGAAACAATCTTGACTCTGTCAAAATCTTCGTCTTCATTCGCCCTTTTGTTCATCTTTGAATTTACACCCACCAGTTTTTGATAAAAATAACCAGTGAAATATATTAAACATATAACAATAAGCATCCCAAAGATAAGCGTAAAATAGTTAGGTTCATAGTTATCATGCTTTAACACTTCCTGGAATTCTTGCGAAGAATAAGGTGAGTCAAGCGCAAATACCATTGCAGAATTTAATAAAACATTTAATGTAAGAATTATTTTTTTTATTTTTCTATCTCCTAAAACCAGAATTTATAACATCAGAAATAAAAGGAATGTAAGGATACCTACCAAAAATTACAAAAATTACAAAATAGCATATAAACACTAAAACAATGAACCCCCAGAGTGTATAGCCAAAATATATTGGTGTTTGAGTAAAAAATATGACAAAATTATTAACAAAATTGCCTACAACAGGAATTGCACCAAGAAATCCTGCCGCAATTGAACAAATGAGGGACAAAATATAAAGGAAAAAAGAGAAAAATATGGATTGGTATATATTATAAGTACAAAATTGCGACATTGAATTTTTTATAATGTAAGAAATTACAATCCAGATAACACCTACTATACCAAAGGTTATGTAAGACAATGCACAAATTATTCTCTCCATAAGCTGAACAGTTATCCCGTTTGAACGCACACTAACCTACCTTTTTTAGTATATAGTTATTTGCTACATCTGTATATATTAACTTGATTTCAAGATTGTCCGGTTCTTCTTTCATGGCAAGCCTGTAATATCTCGCTGCTTGAGTATACAAATTTAACATTATGTATGCATTTGCCATCAGAACATAAATTTTTGTTTTATTTTCCGTAAGCATTAATGCCTTCTCGTATAAGGAAATTGCTTCCTGATATCGCATTTGCGCAATTAGAATATTTGCCAAGAGCAAGTATGCATTAGGTTTAGACACATCAAGCTCAATCGCGTGTTTAAAAAGCATTATCGCCTTATCTAAATCACCCTCGTCAGCTTTTGAAATAGCCCAGCAAACCCAAGCGGAATAATACTGCGGATCAATTTTAGTTGTATGTTCAAAGTATTCTTCAGCTTGTTTAAAGTTTTCCATAGAGGCATATACGTTTGCAAGGCACAAACAAGCTTTTTTATCTGATTTATCAAGTTCATAGGCAATTCTATATTGTTCACATGCAAAATCAAATTCATCCATTTTTTGATAAACGTTTGCAAGATTGATGTGATATTCAGGGCATAAATTATCCATGTCAACAGCTTTTTGGTAATAACGTCTTGCCTCCTGAAGATCATCATTGTCTTGATATAAAAACCCAATCGCGTTATATACTTCCGCTGCACCCGGTTTTAATTCTAAAGCTTTATTATAATATTTTAAAGCATTTGCAAAGCTGCCTATTTCTGCATACACATTACCTAGATTATAATTAACGGCAAAAGAAGAGGAATCGGATTTATTTGCTTTCAGATAATTTTCTATGGCCTTTTCATAATTCTTTTTATAAAAGTGTATGCTGCCTGAGTTTATAAGAGCTTGCATGTCATCTGGGAATTTTTTCAAAAGGGTCTCGTAGATTGCCAGAGCCGACTCATAATCTTCATCAGCTACATATATATTTGCAAGTGCTCTGTAATTCTCGTCACAATCGGGCAACTGGGCTATTTTATTTTTTAAATCTTTAATTAAAATTTCCTTATGCATTGGTATTTATCTTTCTTGATTACTGTTTATTATATACGGTAGTATTCTCAAATATGTATCGAGATTGAGCCAACGCAACGGATTTTAGCGAGCACAAACCTCCGTCTTTGTCACTAAAAACTCCTATCGCTTTTAACCTGTTTACCACAAGTTCGTTTAACTCGTCTTTTGATATAAATAAAGCACACTCACTGTTGCAATATTCATTACTAAAAGGACATCTGTTCATAGTTGAAATTATACTATATAAAAAAATAATTTAAAATAGTGCGTTTTATTTATTATATAATTTGTATTATGAAAACACTTTTTATTATAGATGAATTAGAGTTTAAATATTTTGAATTTAACAAGCTTGTAACTAGCTTTTGGTTAAATGTCGAGTTTCTGAGACGCTCTTATAGCGTTTTTGTTGCTACAAAAAACATGCTAAACGTGAAAAATGCTAAACCGTACTGTTTTTGCGCAAAAAGTTATATGCAAAATGGGGAATTGCTAAAAGATAACTTGCTTGAAAATATAGCCGTTGAAGACTTCGAAATTGTATTCTTCAGACCGGATCCACCGGTGAATATGGAATACATTAATGCAACTCACATCTTAAGCATGGCAGACAAAAAAAGAACAATTATTATTAATTCAGCAGAAGCAATAAGAAACAAGAACGAAAAACTCTACATCAACGAATTCCCGCAAATAGCCCCGAATAACGTTGTAACTTCAAACCCAAAACTAATAAGAAGTTTTTTAAAGGAAAACAATGAAATAGTCATAAAACCACTTAACCGTTGTTTTTCAAGCGGAGTGTTTTATCTTTGCCATGGAGATAAAAATACAAATACCATTATAAACACTGCAACCGAAAACGGCAAAACTGCTGTTATGGTACAAGAATATTTGCCCGAAATAAAAGAGGGGGACAAAAGACTTATATTTATCTGTGGCGAAATTCTTGACTACAGTGTCCAAAAAGTAGCAACAAACGATGATTTTAAATTCAATGAACATTGTGATGCTAATTTAAAAATGACCAAACTTACCAAAGACGAAAAAGAAATAGAAAATATAATATCAGAAAAATTGCTTGATGACGGTGTTGTTATGGCAGGTCTTGATACAATAGGCGGTAAAATAATAGAAATAAACATAACAAGTCCATGCTTTTTTATTAAAGAAATTAATTTAATTTACGGAATAAGTCTGGAAAAAATTATAGTCGACAAAATTGAAAACTATATCTTAAAAAATAAAAAACAAGATCAAATAAGCGTATTTACAAAATGTTAAATTATGTAAATCATTTTTTTTATACTAGCAAAGAAAAATATTTTTTTACTTTATACTGGTACTATGAAAGCGTATCTTGCAAATTTTAGTCTATACTCAGGCTCTATGTACCCGTTTCATAAAACGAGGAAAAAGACAGGGCAAGAAGCGCGTTATCATAAAGGTCCCGGTGTAAACGAAAAAGGTGTAGAGTATAATAACAGACCCGCTAAGAGTGTAAACTTTAGCGGGTCTGCAAGTTTAAACACGGATAGTGCAAAAATAATAGAAAAAACTCTTAATAAACTCATAAATGAACAATTAAGGGAATATAAAGGTATAAAAAAACCTACCCGCTGGGCTTTTAAACTTGTGGATTCAAATTTCTTTAACGAAAAAGTTCTCAATCTTGTAAATGAAAATGAAGCGTTATTTGAAAACCTAATAAATATTGTTCTGGCAGGTATTTTAAAACCGATTTGCGTACTTGCAATGCCTGGTGCCGAAGAAGAGGACAAACAGGCAGCAGCTACAAAAAATATTGTAGGCGCAATTACAAGCTTCTTTTTGTCTACTTTAATTCTTACACCTGTTTCGAAGGGAGTAAAAAAAGTAGTGGCAAATCTTCCAAGATATATAAAGGACCCTGACTATATAAGACTTATTGACAAAAAAGAATTTGGGGATGAGGTTGTTCAAGTTTTGAAAAATGGTAAAAAAGTCATGGCCGGCGATCTGGCCGATGCATATTCAACTTTTTATAAGAAAGTGGCAGATATGGCTATCACACCAACAAAAGCTGCAATTACCATTGCTTTTATGCCTTATCTTTTAGATTTTCTTTTTGGCAAGAAAAAGGCAGCAAAAAAAGCAGAACGAGAAGCATTAAAAAATGCTCAGGCACAAATAAAAGCCAAACAAATTAATCTAAGTCAAGACGAAAAAGTATTTCAAGAAATAGCAGGAAAGATGACGCAATGTTAACACCAATAAATGTTCAATACAAAAATAATATAAACTTCAAAGGCGCTTCCTCGTTGGACAAATACGAAGAAAGTATTAAACAAACCATAAAAACAATGATAGACAAGTCTTTTGAAAATGTATTTTCAAAAGCAGGAAAAGAAACGGATAGCGGAGTCTCAAAAAAAGTGCTGGAATTTATTAACAACTCAGCCTTTTTAAAAAGAACATTTAATTGGATATCCGACAAACGCAAAGAAATAAACAATGTGCGTTTTATAAAACAAGTAAAACAGTGGAAATCAAATGCTAATGATAAAATAACCGACGGCATAGCTTACATAATAGGTAGCTTAAGCAACAGTGAAACTTCAAAAAAACTTGTGTCAAGGCTTGGTAATTTCAAAAAACCATCTGCAAGAATGGCAGATTTAGCATCCTTTGCGATAACTTTTTTCTATGTTAACAATACACGAAAATCAGAAAAAATAGAAGAAGAACGCAAGATGCCGCTGATGGTTAACAACATTGCGGTAACGGTAGTTTCTTCAACCATGGCAGCCTTAATAGACAAGGGAAGCGATGTAATTTTAGATAGGGTTAAAGCTGCTTTATGTCTCAAGAAGGGCAAACAAGTTCTTGATGGCGTAATAAATAATACACCGGATATTTTAAACAGACTAAACGGTGGCTCCATTGAAGATCTTGCAGAAGACATAATGAGATCAAAAGAATTCAGAATGAAAATTAAAGACTATACAAAACGCTTCGAAAAAGCAAAATCTTTGACAGTATTCTCAATTACTGTAAGATTTTTAGTAACAGTTCTTATGGTGCCTGTTGCAGGAAAAATTGTAAAAATAATCAAAGAAAAAATGGTAAAAGACAAAAACCAAGCAACACAGAATAAGTAAATAATAAGTTTTATAAAGAATATAGGACACAAAAATTTTATTGAATACTATTTTTGTGTTTTAATTATTTTTTGTAACAGTACTAAGTTGGAGTATAAGCATGATTGTCGTAATGGAACCAAAAACAACCGAAGATCAAATACAACAAGTTGTTGACTATATTCAATCAAAAGGTTTAAGAGTTAATATCAATAGGGGAGAGCATCTCACTGTTATTGCTGTTTTAGGGGACAAAACAAAAGTTAATTCCACAAGCATCAATACTTTTGAAGGTGTAAGAGAAGTAAAGGTTATACAGGAACCTTACAAGCTTGTCTCCAGAAGCACAAAAGAAGAAGACACCATCATAACTTTTAAAAACGGCGTTAAGCTCGGCGGTCTGGAAAAACCAGTAATAATGGCAGGCCCATGTAGTGTGGAAAAAGACTACAACGGTCTTTTAAAAGTTGCAAAAGCAGTAAAAGAAATGGGGTGTCAATTCTTAAGAGGCGGAGCATTTAAACCCAGAACTTCACCGTACGATTTTCAAGGTTTGGAAGAAAAAGGGCTTGAATATCTTGCTCAAGCAAAAAAAGAAACAGGGCTTTTAATTGTAACGGAAATTATGGACACTATGGACATACCGCTTGTGTGCAAGTATGCGGATATTTTACAAGTTGGCGCAAGAAACATGCAAAACTACAAAATGCTAAAAGCCTTGGGAAGAATAGACAAACCTGTTATGATAAAAAGAGGGCCGGCAGCCACAATTAGAGAATTTCTACTTGCTGCCGAATATGTTGTTTACAATGGCAACCCCAATGTTATTCTCTGCGAAAGAGGCATAAAGGGCATAGACAATGACTTTACAAGAAACACTCTCGATGTTGCCGCAGTACCTATTATAAGAAAATATTCTCATTTGCCGATAATAGTTGACCCCTCGCATGGTACAGGAAAACGTTATCTGATAGAACCAATGGGCAAAGCAGCTCTTATAGCCGGAGCACATGGTCTTATGATAGAAGTGCATCATGACCCCGATCATGCTTCGTCAGATGGTGCACAAAGTTTAAATATTGATCAATTTAAAGAAATTACAAAAAAACTAAACAAATTGATAGGCAGAATAGATTACGATAATAAAAATGCTTAATAATCAAAAGCATAGTACGTAATAAAGAATGTCTGGCATTACGTTTGCAAAAACTTTATTGCGTTAATCATACACTTGTAATAGAATTTAAATTATGACAATAACTTTTCAAGAACTTGTTTTAAATTTATCAAAATACTGGTCGGACAACGGTTGTATTATTCAGCAACCGTACGATATTGAAAAAGGTGCGTCTACAATGAACCCTGCAACCTTTTTAAGATCACTGGGCCCCGAGCCGTATAGTGTTGCAATGATTGAACCTTGCAGACGTCCCACTGACGCAAGATATGGAGAAAATCCAAACCGTTTAGGTCATTATTTTCAATATCAGGTAATACTTAAACCTTCTCCTGACAATGCACAAGATATTTACTTAAGATCACTTGAAGCAATAGGAATAGATCTAACTAAACACGATGTGAGATTTGTCGAAGACAACTGGGAAAGCCCGACATTGGGTGCTGCAGGTGTTGGTTGGGAGGTGTGGCTCGATGGTATGGAAATAACACAATTTACTTATTTTCAACAAGTTGGAGGCTTAGAAGTAAAACCTGTTGCATTGGAGATTACGTACGGTTTAGAGCGTATCGCAATGTATCTTCAGAATGTAAATTCAGTATATGATGTAATGTGGAATAATAAACTGAAATATGGAGATATCTATCTTCAAAATGAAATAGAACAATCTAAATACAATTTTGAATATTCAACTCCTGAAAGATTGTTTCAAATGTTTGACCTTTGTGAAGCAGAAGCATTTTCTTCCCTTGAGGCGGAAATAGTTCTGCCTGCTTATGATTGGGTCTTAAAGTGTTCTCACACATTTAATTTGCTTGATGCAAGAGGAGTAATTTCTAAAGACGAGAGAGTAAATTATATAAACAGAGTAAGAACAATGGCAGCAGCTGTTGCGCAACTATATGTAAAACAAAGGGAGAGCCTAGGTTTTCCTTTACTTAAAAAGTAGATTGGAAAATTCTTGAAGGATGAAAGAGATTAACAACAACTTGCACAGCTCGTGCGAAGAAAAATTCGAAATCAAAGAAGTCGGAGCATTAAACAAATTTGTAAAAAATTTGTTTAAAACCAAGAATCCTGATGAAATGATTGAAAATGCAAACAAAGGTGGTCTTGAAAAAACCCTTGGTGCATTTGACCTTATTATTCTTGGTGTTGGAGCAATAATAGGCTCTGGTATTTTCACCGTAGTGGGTATCGCAGCAGCAGGTTCTCCCGAAAGTGTCGGGGCCGGGCCTGCGCTTGTGTTATCAATGATTTTAGCTTCATTGGCTTGTGTTTTTTCAGCAATGTGCTACAGTGAATTTGCTTCCATGATACCTGCCGCCGGCTCAGCTTATTTGTACACATATGCCACCATGGGAGAGTTTTTGGCTTGGATTGTAGGCTGGGTTCTAATGTTAGAATATCTTGTGGGCTATATAGCCGTAGTTAATGCTTGGACAGGATATTTAATACAATTTCTGAAAGGTTTTCCATTTTTACCTGCTTTTATAACAAACCCGCCTGTATGGTTGATAAGCGATTATGGCAGTGCGGTAAGCATTCTCTCAAAACAAGGAATAGACCCTGCAAGCGTTATACCGACTTTTGCGGGAATACCAATATCTCTTAATTTACCTGCAATATTAATAACAATTTTTATGGCAGGAGTACTTATTAAGGGTATAAAAGAATCAACCAACATGGCAGGGATTATGGTAATAATTAAGTTAGCCGTAATTGCACTTTTTGTGTTTACCGGCGCTTTTTATGTCAAACCCGAAAACTGGGTACCTTTTGCACCAAATGGTTTTGAAGGTATTTTTATGGGTGCCTTTATAATATTCTTTGCCTACATTGGTTTTGATGCCATAGCAACTGCGGCAGAAGAAACAAAAAACCCACAGAAAAACCTGCCTATTGGTATTATCGGCTCACTTGCGGTATGTACAATAGTGTATGTCCTTGTAGGATTGGTGCTAACGGGCATGGTGCCTATTAATCAAATTGATACGCATGCGCCAATTGCCCATGCTATGCGGCTTGCAGGGCAAGATTGGGTTGCCGGTTTAATTTCGCTTGGCGCTCTAACAGGTCTTACATCTGTACTTTTGGTCTTAATGTTAGCAGGCACAAGAATATTGTTTGCAATGAGCAGAGATAACTATTTGCCCTCCATTTTAAAATCGGTTCATAAAAAATATAAAACTCCCCACATAATAACAATTCTAACTGCTTTTGTCTGCATATTCGGTACGCTGTTTTTAAACATTTCAACAGCAGCAGAACTATGTAACTTTGGAACATTTACTTCATTTATAATTGTCTGCGTTGCAGTACTAATTTTAAGAAAAACAGACCCCGAACGAAAAAGGCCTTTCAAAGTCCCGTTTTCACCACTTTTCCCTCTTTTGGGTGTGATTTGTTGTGCAGGTCTAATGATTTATTCAATGCAATTTTTAACCACATCAAGAATTCTTTTTCCATTATGGCTTGGATTTGGAATACTGATATATTTGACATACAGTTATAAAAAACAGAGAAAATCGGAAAACAATGAATAATACTATATTAAGACAAAATTTAAAAAATTTTTTTTCGAATTTATTTGAAAAAAAGTCAGTTGATGATGTCATAGAAACTGCAAAAAAATCCGAGCTGAGAAAAACTCTTGGTGCATTTGACCTTATAATTCTCGGTATAGGAGCGGTTGTGGGAACGGGAATTTTTACGATTGTGGGAAGTGCAATTGTAGGAGGGCCTGAAGGAGCAGGAGCAGGTCCTGCCATTATTCTTTCAATGGTTTTGGCTGCCATTGCAAGCATTTTTTCTGCCTTATGTTATTCTGAAATTGCCGCAATGATACCAATCGCAGGTTCTGCTTATACATATACATATGTTACAATGGGCGAGTTTATGGCTTGGGTCGTTGGCTGGATTTTGATGTTAGAATATGCAATTGGCAATATAACAATTGCAAGTGCTTGGAGTGGTTATTTTGCACAATTTTTAAAAGGTTTTAAACATGTTTTGCCTGATTTTGTAACACATTTTCCTATTTGGCTAAGAAATGACTATCGCTCAATCAGTGTAATGTGCGACAGGTTTGGTTTTGATATACACGACAAAGTACCTTTTTTGTTTGGAAAGATACCTTTTGCGCTAAACCTTCCGGCGATTTTTATTGTGGTACTACTTACACTAATACTAATAAAGGGAGTGAAAGAATCTACACGTTTTGCAGGAATTATGGTTGCAATCAATCTTTTTATAATATCTACATTTATTCTTGTCGGCTCGCAATATGTACAACCTGAAAACTGGACACCATTTATGCCAAACGGTTTTTCCGGCGTTGTAATGGGTGCATTTTTAATTTTCTTTGCATACATCGGGTTTGATGCCATATCTACAACCGCCGAAGAAACAAAAAACCCACAAAAAGATATCCCTATAGGTATCTTAGGTACGCTTGCAATATGTACTGCTCTATACATAGGAGTAGCTCTTGTTTTAACAGGTATGGTGCCATATAAATTAATTGACATTCAGGCTCCAATAGCACATGCTATGCATTTTGTTGGCAAAGACTGGTTTGCAGGCTTTATTTCAGCAGGGGCTATTGCAGGTTTAACATCGGTTTTACTGGTTTATCAACTTGGAACTGTCAGGATTTTGTACGCCATGAGCCGTGATAAATTTCTACCCCGTTCATTAAGGGTGGTCAATAGAAAAACCAGAATACCAAACATGCTTACCTGGATTTGCGGTCTTATAGTAATTATAGGCTCCTTGTTCATGGATTTAAACATTTCTGCGGAACTTTGTAATTTTGGTACATTTACATCCTTTATTGTAATTTGCATTATTGTCTTGATTTTAAGAAAAACAGACCCCGACAGAAAAAGACCCTTTAAAGTTCCATTTGTACCACTCTTTCCAATTCTGGGCATCATGTTTTGTGCAGGGTTGATAGTTTACTCATTAAAAACACTAAAAACATCTTCGATAATTTTCCCGTTTTGGATTATAATTGGTATAATAATATATTTCATTTACGGCTATCCTGCACATAGGGATAAAAACAGAAAAAAATAAAACTCCCTTAAAAAGGGAGTTGTCTAACTATTTTTGACTTATGCTAAGATTTTAATTTGATAAGTGCGTCCACCACAACAGGATCCCATTTTATTCCGCTTTCACTGTGCAGAATTTCAAGAGCTTCCTTGGAACTTAATGCACTACGCTGAGGCCTATCCTCAAGTAATGCGCAGTAAGCATCGGCAACTGAAATAATCCTTGAGCCAAAGGGAATAGAGTTTCCGTTTAAGCCTTCAGGCGCGCCTTGCCCATTCCAACGTTCACGTTGATAGTGAATATACGGAACAACTTCAGACATAAAGTTAATATTCATAAGTAAACTTACACCTGCATTTGGATGCTCTTGCAGTTTTTCCCATTCTTCTTTTGTGAGTTTTTCTTTTTTACAGAATAAATCATCACTTAGTGTAATTTTTCCAATATTTTGCAACAAACCTGCATAGTATATTAAATCCGTTGTTTTTTCATTCAATTCAAGGTAATGACATATTTCTCTTGAAAGTTCGGCAGTACGTCTGGAGTGATTATTTTCGTATTTACCCTTACAATCAACTGCATAAGCCAATTTTTCCACAAATGACTGCTGCTGATCACCAAGATCGCCTATTATTGCAGTTAGCTGCGCTCTTAAATTTTGCAGTTCTGAAGTCGAAACAATTTTTTGCGCAATTAGTCTGTTAACTTCATCAATTAATTTTTGCAACCCTAAAGATGTAACAAAAAGACCTGCGGTAATTTTAATAAGTTGTGCAAATTGTTCTTCAAGCGGTTTCTCAATTTTTCTTACAACTTCTATAGATCCAATACATTCAAAATTATTTTTCATGGGAAAAACACTTATTTGAAAGCCATTTTTTTCAAAAACAACATCTTTTTCTTCTCTATGGCAGTTGAGAATATAATCTTCTATATTTTCAGTGATTTTTTCCTCGCTGTTTCCGCGAAGTTTTAAATTTTCACCCTTATTACAAAGGTAAATATTACACTCTTCCAAGGACAACATGAGCTTAATTGTTCTTGCAATAGAATTATAAATTACATAATCTTCGTTATTTTTAAATCCCAAAAGCGAGAGTGTGTTGTCAATTGAATATATGGAAACAAGCTCTCTTAATTGTTCTTTTAAACTTTCATTCTTATCCCGAACTTTATCGCCTATCTTGTGAGCAAGCTCAGGATTAATGAGGTGTTCTGTCAAGAAATCACCCAAATTAAGTGCAAAGATTTCCTCTAAAGGATCATCATCAAGCAGATTTATTGAACGAGAATATATTGAAATGCCGCTTTCTTGCCCTTCACCGTTATGGTTTCTAAAGTTTTCCATATAATTTTCCTATATGTGTTTTATTATGTTTATAATATCGGCACACTTTAGAAAAACTTTTGCTTTTTTTACAAAATTTATACTAAAGTTTACAATAAGATAAACTTTAATTTGATATGCTATAATTCCAACGTATGAGCGGGAAAATTCTTGTTGAAACAAAATATTTTAAAATAAACGAACCTGTCAAACTTGAATGCGGAAAAGAATTAAAAGAAATTCAAGTTGCATACGAAACTTATGGCAAACTAAACGACAGTGGCGATAATGCAATATTAATTTTACATGCTCTAACGGCTGACGCCCATGCTGCATATTACAACACACCTGATGACAAAAAACCGGGTTGGTGGGATACAATGATTGGCGACAATAAAGCATTTGACACAAGAAAGTTTTTTGTCATTTGTTCAAATGTTTTAGGCGGATGCAAGGGCACGACAGGACCATCATCAATAAATCCTGACACAGGGAAAGAATATGCACTGGATTTCCCTGTAATAACAGTCAATGATATGATTAAGGTACAAAAAAAATTGATTGATTATTTAAGAGTAAAAAAGCTTATTGTCGTTGGCGGCTCAATGGGCGGAATGCAGGCGCTTGAATGGTCTATTGAATATCCTGATATGGTCAAATCAACAATAATAATTGCTTGCACTCCAAGATTAACTGCGCAAGGGATTGCCTTTAACGCAGTGGGTAGAAACGCTATAATCTCAGACAAAAATTTTAATAACGGGAATTATTACAGCGGGGAACATCCAGAACAAGGTTTGAGCATAGCAAGAATGGTAGGACATATTACTTATCTTTGTGAAGAAGCTATGCATAATAAATTTGGCAGAGATTTTAAAGACAAACCATCGTTTGATTTTGGGATAGATTTTCAAGTAGAGAGCTATCTTGAACATCAGGGCAGAATCTTTGTTGACAGGTTTGATGCAAATAGCTATTTATACATTACTAAAGCAGTAGATTACTACGATCCGGCAAGAAAATATGGCTCGCTTGAAAATGCCTTAGAGAAAACAAAATCAAGATTTCTAATTATTTCATTTTCTTCAGACTGGCTTTTTTCAACAGAACAAGCAAAAATAATGGTTGATGCTTTGATTAAAAATAACAAAGAAGTTTCTTTTGTAGAACTAAAAAGTTCATGTGGACATGACGCTTTTTTAATTGAATGGGAGAAACAAACAAAAATTATAGAGAGTTTTTTGAAAGGCTAAAATGCTTAATTATAGCGTAATTGTTAAACTAGTAAAGGAAAAATCCAAAATATTAGATCTTGGGTGTGGTTCCGGTGCACTTTTTAAAATGCTTATCGAAAAAAAACAAGTTAGCGGAGTAGGTGTAGAAATAGATGAAAACTGCGTTATTGAAGCGTTGGAAAAAGGGTTAAGTATCATACAAGGAGACTTGGATAAAGGTCTTAAACAATTTCCTGATGATAGTTTTGATTATGCAATATTAAACCAAACCCTGCAATCAACAAATAATCCCGAATATGTAATAGAGGAGATGCTGAGAGTTGCAAAACGTTCTATAGTGAGTTTCCCTAATTTTGCATATTGGAAAATCAGATTCTATTTGTTTTTTAAAGGTAAGATGCCAAAGAGTAAAGCTCTCCCGTATGAATGGTACAATACACCCAATATACACCTTTTAACAATAAATGATTTTTATGAATTTTGCAAAAAAAGAAAAATAAAAATAGAAGAAACAGCATATTTAACAAGAAAAAAGGTAAGAAGTGGCATATTAATAAGGACGATTACAAACTTCTTTACTGAAGAAGCTGTTTTTGTCATTTCTAAATAACTAAATGACCCCAATGCAGGGGTCATTTAGCAGTTTATAAAATCAAAACGGTCTAGATAGCACCTTTTATTATTTCAACAAAACTATCTACTTTTAAACTAGCGCCGCCAACAAGTGCACCATCAATATCAGATTGTGCCATTTGCTCTTTAATTGTTTCTGGTTTTACAGAACCGCCATAAAGAATTCTCACTTTATCAGCATTTTCTTTACCTGCAATTTGAGTCAATGTTGCCCTTATACCCTTAATAACTCTGTTTGCTTCCGCACTGTCACAGGTCTTACCGGTGCCAATTGCCCAAATTGGCTCATAAGCGATAACAACATTTGCAACGTCAGAAGGTTTAATGCCGTCTAATGCTTTTACAATTTGTGATGCAATATGAGAATCGGTAACACCAAGTTCACGCTGCTCAAGAGTTTCACCACAACAAATAATTGGGGTAAGACCGGCATCAATAATTGCTATTGCTTTTTTATTAATCATTTCATCAGATTCACCAAAGATTTGACGACGTTCCGAATGTCCAATAATTATATATTTTGCATCAAAATCTTTTATCATATCTATGGAAACTTCGCCAGTAAATGCGCCTTTTGCTTCATAGTAACAATTTTGGGCAGCAAGTTTAATTTTGGCACAACCGCAGTTACAAATTTTTTCGCTAACGACATGTAATGAAGTAAAAACCGGAGCTACAACTACTTCAGGTAGTGCATCTAAATCAATATTTTGGATAGCATCTTTTATACCCGAAACAAGCTTTAAGCTTTCTTCTCGGTTATTGTGCATTTTCCAATTTCCAGCTATAATAGGTCTTCTGCTCATTTTAAAACTCCTTTTACAAAAATATCAACAGAAAAATAATAGCACAAAAGTAAAATCAAGAAAAAAACTTCAAATTAATTAACGCTATAGGATTTTACCTGACTGCTTTCTAGCCGTAAGCAGCAAACAGTGGCATATAAAGCGACAAGGCCAAGAACAGAACAACTCCGCCAATAAATATTAGCATTGCCGGTTCAACAAGTTTTGTAAACTTGTCAATAATACCATCTAGTCTTTGATCAATAAAAGTTGTACAGTGATGCAATAATTCACCTAAACGACCTGATTGTTCACCGGTTGCAATCATAAAGGTCATCATACTTGGTATCTGATTTGAAGACCTCAGAGCAACAGACAAGTGCGTACCTTGCTGAACTCTTGAAGTAGCTTGAAAGATTGCATCCTTAAGTACCAAGTTGTCAAGTGTCATATTTGCAAGATAAAGACAATCTACAATCGGAATACCTGCCTCATATGCAACTTGTAAAACAGCTAGGAAATTTGAATAATTAGAAAAACGCAACAACTCCGACAAAAGTGGAACTTTTAACAAAAAAGAGTCAACAGGACGTTTTGTAATGTCATTAGATAAAATATGTTTAACAGCCAAAACCAGGAACGTTATAGCAATTATCGGAATGAACCAGAATTTCCTAATAAACAATCCCAACGACATACAAATTTGTGTCATTAAAGGCAACTCGCGTCCTAAGTTATCAAACATTTCCTTAAACGCAGGGAAAACAAAAACCAACATCACTGTGACAACTATGCAAGCAAGCAGAATAACAAAAACCGGATAAATAAGCGCACCGATAACTTTACTCTTTATATCATCCTGCTTTCTGAGTAATTCCAACATACGGGAAAGAGTTTTATCTAATTCACCGGAATCCTCCCCAGCTTTTACAAGGCCAACGTAAACCCTGCCAAATATTTTTCTGTGTCTCTCTAATGTTTCGGCAAGAGTTAAGCCACCAACAATGATATTTCTACGCAATTCCTGTGCAACTGCCCTAATTGATGGTGACTGTGCATTATTTTCCATAAACACAAGAGTTTCAATTATAGGAATACCTGTTGATGTTAAAATCTGTAAAGTCTGCGTAAATTCTATTTTATCCTTTAAGGAAAAACTTCTTATATTTTTTACACGTATTTTTTTTACTTCACTGGATTTATTACCAGGAGTCTTTACCGAATCGTCCGTAATTTTTGTCGGAAGAAGACCCATTTTTTTTATTGCCTCACGTGCGGAACGAGCATCAAGTGCATCAATTTTTCCGCTAACAATATCTTTATTATTTTTTAATGCAGTATATGAAAAAGTTGGCATTTACACCTCTATTGTTCTCTTGCAAGACCCAGAATTCTAACAAACTCGTCTATCGTAGTTACACCATTAATTATATGCTCAACACAAGACATCTTGAGTGTTTTCATGCCATGCTTAACTGCATAATCCTCCAACTCAACATCATGTGCCCTTTGAGCAATCATTTTTTTCATTTCTTTATTTATTAACATAATTTCAAAAACACCAGTACGTCCGGAATAACCGGTATCATTGCAATACGGACAACCGCAAGCTTTATATATGGTTGAATCCATCAATCTTTTTATATCCTGAGGATCGGTAAGTATCTTACGGGCTTCTTCCAGTGTGGGTTTGTATGGCTCTTTACACTCGGGACAAAGTTTTTTTACAAGTCTTTGTGCAATTACGCCCGTTACCGTGGAAGAAACCAAGTAGTCTTTTGCACCCATTTCAATTAAACGAGTAATTGTTGCCGAAGCAGAGTTTGTGTGAATTGTACTTAATACCAGGTGACCTGTCAGCGAAGCGGAAATTGCAACTTCGAGTGTTTCAAAGTCACGTATCTCACCAACAAGTATAATATCAGGGTCCTGTCTCAGGATAGCTCTTAGACAATTAGCAAAAGTAATTCCTGCCTTAGGATTAACAGCCGACTGGTTTACTCCATCCATTTTAATTTCGATAGGATCTTCTATTGTAGTAATATTAACGTCTTCTGAATTCAATGTTCTTATAAGCGAGTACAGCGTTGTAGTTTTACCAGAACCAGTAGGACCAGATGTCAAAACTATACCATTTGGCAATGAAATCAAATACTCAATTTTTTTTCTTTCTTCTTCAGATATTCCATCTATATTAATTTGTTTATCATTACTAGAATCAGTAATTGCGGGAGCAAGAACCCTTATAACCATCTTCTCTTTGTTACCAACAGGCAAAGTGTTTACACGAAAATCATGCTGCACCTTTTTATACTTGATAGAAAAGTTACCGTCTTGAGCACGTCTGTGTTCAGCAATATTCATGCGAGCCAATACTTTAAACCTTGAAACTACCGCAGAATCAACCTTTGCAGGAATTTTTAAAACTTCTCTTAATGTACCGTCGACACGGAACCTTACAACATAACCAACAAGCCTTGGTTCAATGTGTATATCAGAAGCTTTTTGATCAATAGCAAGTGTTACAATTTTGTTTGCGAATTTTGCAACAGTACCAGAAGTATCTTTTATCTCATTTTCAACTTGATCCCATAAAGAATCTGAAGCATCTACCTCGGATTTCTCATTTTCGATTTCTTGAAGAATTTTGTTTGCAGCTTCACGCTCATTTTCATAATATGTCTGCAAAAAAGCTTCGTATTCATAATGGGTGACCATAATTACAGTAGGTTTTAAACCAGTCTGGTAGACAATTTCATTAATTGTCTTTGAATTACCGGGATCAACCATACCAACAACAAGTGACTTATCGGTCATACTTAGCGGTATAACCTTATTCTCACGAACAAAGTCTTCGGGCAAAATAGAAATAGCAGTAGGAAGAGCTTTGAGTTGCTCAGCTGTGGCAAGCTTAACACCCATCTGCGCACCCAACGCCTCTTTAAGCTCTTTAATTGTAATAAATCCCATTTTTACCAAGACAGAACCCAATGGTATTCCTAATACTTTAGATTCAGCCAAAGCCATGGTCAATTGTTTATCTGTAATCAATCCTTCTTCAATAAGTATTTCACCGATTTTTTTTGTTGAGGGTGCCTCAACAGAATTTATATCGCCCCTAATATCGTTTTTTTTTGGCTTACTATCTGGAGAAGATTCATTATTAACATCATTTTTAGCAGCATTGCCATCAGGAATGTTATCATCTGAAATGTCAATTAAATCATCATCACTATCTAAATCAACTTCATCATCCAGATCAATAGCGTCATCACTATCCTGTGGTTCATTATCAGAAAGTTCAGACTTTTCTTTTTGCTGCTCAAAAACAACATCTGAAAATGGATCACTTGAAGAATTATCAGACAATACGGATCCAAATTTAGAGGAGAATTTTTTCAAAAAACCGTCAAACAACGTGTCAAAATTGGGCTTTGAAAGAAATATAAACTCAACTTTTTTATCTATAATTGGCTTTATGTACTCAATGATTTTTTCTTTATCAGCATCAGGAGAAACTGCCACAAAGAAGGAATCGCCCTGCACATTTATTGGCACAAAAGAATACTCCTTTGCAATTGCCAACTCAAAATTATTGGCATATTCAAAGTTTATTTTCTTTATAAGTTTCTCAAGTAAATCATTAGTCATATTTATAATTAATTACAGATCTATAGGCTTGATATTTGCAATATCTTCAGAAGAATATACGATATGAGGAGTAATCATTATCACAAGCTCTTCTTTTGATTTTTGGTTAGAAGAAGTCCTAAAGAAAACACCAACCAAGGGTAGATCGCCTAAAACAGGAATTTTTGTTACTTGTTGAGTTTCATTCTCCTTAATCAAACCAGCAAGTACTAATGTTTCACCGTCTTTAATTCTGATATTATTCAAAGAAAGATCTCTTCTTTGTAGTAAGGTAGCTTGAAGCTCATCTTCACTGCTTTGACCCGGAGCATAGATTCTTTCTTTAATAGTAGCAAACTCTGGTTTGATATTTAACGAAACGTAACCGTCAGGACTTATAAAGGGCATTAATTCAATCTTAAGACCTTCGTCATCGCCAACTTCATAAGTTCTTGAAATACCTGCATTGTCAATAGTGGTCAACATTTCAGATTTAACAGTTTTAACATAATCGGCTGTCATATCTATTATTGATTTCTGACCATTTGTAACCATGATTTTTGGATTAGTTAAAACTCGACCTTTGCCATTTTGAACTAAATATTTCAGACGATAAACCAACGTAGAATCACCACGATATTTATCGACAGTGTATCTTGTTGTAGTGGCTCCACCATCATCACCGGTAGTATTTGTTATTACATCATAACTTCTACCCATAAAGAATGTAGGATGATTAGCATTTGTGGAAAGACCATTGGCAGTATTGAAATCTAAGCTGATAAAAGGTGTCCACAAACTCCACTCATTAGCGAACTCTTTTGAACCAGTTTCATTAAGTTCTACGACTGTCATTTCAACATAAGCCATCGGTTGTTTTTTATCGTTTTGTTCAATAAATTCTTTTATCATTTTGACTTGTTCATACGAACCGCCATTGACATTTATTGTGCCCAGCTCAGGGAAATAGACTACTGCCAAAGGAGCGGAGGCAAACATTTTTAATGCGTTTTCTTCGTTATTTACCCCGCCAACAGGATTGGAACTACCAGAATCACCTCTGACAACTTCTTCTGTGGCTCTACAAGCGACTATTCCACTGCCTAATTTTACTTTTTTAATTTCTTCATCATCTTCAGTATCATCATCGTCATCATCATCAGCGAGACTGTCCTCGTCTTCAGTAGAAACCTTTTTATTTACCTCGATGAAAGTACTGCAGATAAGCATAGCCATTTCCTTTGGAGTAGTATGGTTTACTTTGAATGTATTAATCATGGGCTTTCTGTCAAGTTTTTGAGCAATTCTTTTCGCAACTTCATAATCATTCTGAGTACCAAACAACAAAATTTCATTTGTTGCAGGGTTAGAAGTAACAATTTTATCGTTCGACAAACCTGCAATATTTGAACCAAAAATATTGTTATTCAAAAAATCTGCGATATTTTGAGCTCTTTCGTATTTAATCGGAATAATATTCAAATTCTGTTTTGCAAAACTAAGCTTTGAACCTTGAGCATTTGAGGCAACTATAATATTCTTGCCATCCAGAACATATGTAAGTTCAGCAGATCTCAATACTAACAAGAAAGCATCATTGAGGGTGACATTAACAAGATCTAATGTAACTCTACCGTCAACAGAGTTATGAAATATAACATTCAGCCCTGCTTTTTGAGCAAACATTCTCAGCACTTGTTTAACATCAGAATCCCGCAAGGACAAATTAATCTTTGCTTTGGAATTTGTAATTCTAACATTCTCGTTTAAATTCACAGGCTCCGCAGTGCTCTTGTCTTGATAATAATTATTAATATTTAAAATATTTGAGTCATCGCCGTCGTTGTAATAATTAGCAGGAGTGTCAAAATTTGTATACGCAATTTTATTATCGCTTGCACTCAAATTAGATATTTTAAAGTCAATCCCTGCCCATGAAGACTGGACAAAAGAGAATAACATAAGTAATACGGTAAATTTTTGAACAATACTTTTTGTTTTTTGCGTAAACATTATATTTTAAACTCCTAGATTATTTACTTATAACTTTAATTTCTCTGTATAGGGTGAATTTCGATGTCTGAAGCTGATGTATAATCATCACCAAAGCTTTTATATTTTCTAACACCACCGGAACCGTACACTGCAGCACCACTTATTTCGGAATTCTGGCTAAATCTCTCGCCTACTCCGGCTTTATAAATATTGGTACCTTTCTTTACAACCACAAACTGACGATTGATATCCATAACAAGATAGTCATCTACCATATCGCCTTTTTGTACAAAATAATCAATACCAGAAATAGTAACTATTGCAGAAGGTTTTATATCGTCGAACAAAATTCCCGAAACAGCAATTTTCAACAGATCTTGAGCATCTGGTTCATTACCATACTTATCTGGGGGAAGAAGTGATTGCGGAGGAATGCCAGCATAATAATTGTCATTAAAATCATCAAAGGTAGGTAAGAAAGGATTAGCTCTACCTGCACTTTCAACAGATAGCACAACTTTCTTGTCTGCTTTCAACTTCTTTGCGTCATCATCTTTAACAACAGGGATTTGTTCATTTGAAACCTTATCATCAGGCTGGGCGGGAACATTTTCCTTTTGTTCTGCCTGTTCTACACCGGTTTGCTGTGGCAGAGGCTGCGCAACCTGAGGTCGTGGTGTATTTTTAGGACCAAAAAACATAAACAAAAGAGAGCCCAGCACCAAGGCAGAAGCAAATATAACCCCGGCTATAACAGGTATACTGGTTTGCTTATCATCATTTTTAATCCCGATATTTAAATTTTCATCATCTGTGCTCAAATCAGGAACAGACTCCATATTATCAAGTTCATTTAATATACCTTGATCCTGATCATCCATAACATTATCAACATCGGTAAGATTCTCTGTTGCCTCTTTCCCTCCAAAAACATCAAAAGCATCTTTTTTAGTGCTCTTACTATTTATATTGCCGGGTTCGCTAAAAATTTCTTCTTGCAAATCCGAATCATCTTGCAAAAGTTCATCGTCACTTTCTGTAGAAGTGGCTTTTTTAGCAGAAACATGTTTTTTTGTCTTCACGCTTTTTAACGGTTCTGTTTTACCGGTAGCAACCGAAACAACATCGGTATCAGTAGGGGTACTATCCTTAAGTAGTTCATCCCAACTAATCGACTCGTCATCAGACTCATCATCCAAATCAAGATCTAAATCATCAAGATTTTCCAGATTATCTAAATTTTCCTTTTCGTCCTCAAAAAACATTATTCTCTCAATACTATCCGTTGGCTATTCTAACATAACTTGTATTCATACTCAATATTATTATCATATATTCAAGTTGACTTGTCGTCAATTTTTGTAAAAAATCATACAAACAAATGAACTTAAAAATAATTTTCGGTATAAATCATTTCAACACCCTCAACAACCACGCAGTCCTCGTTTTGAACACCCAGACGCCTTAACTCTGACCAAACGCCCATAGAGTCCATGATGTTGGAAAGTCGTCTTACTTGTTGGACGTTTTTAACGTCAGTAACGGCGATAAGCCTCTTCAGTTTTCCGCCGGTAACACTATATGTATTTTTATTAAGTTTTGTAATAAAAAACTCGGAATCATCGTTATTGTTAAATTCATAATCATCCTGAATTTCAATTTCAAATTCATGACGCGGGAGTTCATCAACCAAAGTATACAAGCAGTTTAAAAGTTCCTTAATGCCCTCCGATGTCGCACAAGACACTACAAAAAGTTTTCCGCTAAAAACATTTTTAAATTCTGTCAGTACTTTTTCTACTTTAGTTTCATTAACAATATCTTTTTTGTTTAAAACTAAAACCTGGTGCCTTTTTAAAAGTTCACTATCATATTTTTCCAGCTCATTATTAATTTTTAAATAGCTGGCTACTGGATCTTGTGAGCTAATATCAACAATATGAATAAAAAATCTGCAACGCTGAACATGTCGCAAAAATTCATATCCTAAACCAATGCCTTCAGATGCTCCTTCAATAAGTCCTGGAATATCTGCAACAACGAAGCCATCCCCATCCAGCTTTTTTACCACGCCAAGATTAGGGGTAAGTGTAGTAAATGGATAATCAGCTATTTTTGGACGCGCAGAACTTATAATGCTTATAAGACTTGATTTACCAGCATTGGGCATACCGAGCAACCCCACGTCTGCAATAAGTTTTAGTTCAAGCTCTAGTTCTCTTTCAACCGAGGCTTCACCGGGTTCGCAAAATTGAGGGCTTCTTTTTTGAGCAGTGGCAAACCTTGCGTTGCCTCTTCCGCCCCTACCACCTTTTGCCACAAGAACGATTTTGGCATGTTCATCCAAATCAGCAATGATTTTTCCGTTTTTTAAGTCGCGAATAATGACACCTACTGGAACTTTGAGATAAATGTCTTCACCTGCTTGCCCATGGCAATTTTTATTTTTACCGTTTTCACCGTCTTGTGCGCGAAATACGGACTTATAAGTAAAATCAAGTAAAGTTGACATGTTCTCATCGGCAACAAAATAAACGTCACCACCCCTGCCACCATCACCACCGGCCGGGCCGCCTTTATCTACAAATTTTTCTCTTCTCCAAGCAACGCAACCATTTCCGCCACGTCCTGACACAACTTTTACTTTTACTTTATCTATAAATGCGGCCATCAAATTGCGTCCTTACGTAAATTTGAACTGTATAACATTTTATTAATATCCATACCAAGTGTCGAAAGACTATTGTCTTCACCGGTTTGCAACCTTTTAAAAGCCAAATCTTCAACCATGTTTAACATATTTAAAAGTGCGGTTGAATCAATTCTTTTGTTTTCATAATCATCCATTACTTCAAGTAAGAAAGGATAAGCATCCCAGGCTTCATAAGCGTTTATCACCGATATACTGCGTGCAAAATCTTTGTCTTCAATGTATTCCAGCTTTAACATTAAATAGTATTTTGCATATCTGGCTACTTGTTCAAGAACCTTTTCCTCACTTTGGATTTCAAGCATATGCGAGAAATACGTACAAAAATCAGCATATAGCCTACCCTCAAGAGGGGGTAGCCCGTCTTTCTGAATTGTCAAGTAATGGTGCAAAAAATCGTAAAATAGCTCATCGTCACTGAAAGACTTTTTTATTTGAAAAAAGAAAGCAAGTGCATCATCGCTTAAAGCCAATTCCAAAAATTTAATTACAGACTGTATTGTTTCTTTTTTTGTCATAATATCCCTAAAATTTAATCTTCACATAAATATTCTAGCGCACCTGGCAAAAATATCAAAAATGTAACAATTTTAAAAAGGCTCAAAATTGAGCCTTTTTAAAATGACATCTCAATTCTTCTTTTTTCCTTTATTAATTCATCATAAACCCATTCCGGAACAAAGTTTTTACCCATTAAAATTGCACCATGGTTTAGCGATGGAGCATGAAAATCAGAACCGCCGGTTATTATTAAACCGTATTTTTCAGCTAAGGTTGAAAAATATTCTACAACTGCAGGAGAGTGCTTACGATGATATGCTTCAATACCCCTTAATCCATAGCTTACAAGCTCTTTTGTAAGCTTTTCGGATATATCAACATCAATCGGATGGGCAAAAACAGGGATGCCACCTGCTTCGTTAATTATTTCAACCGCATCATGCGGGCTTACTGTTTTTCTTGGAACATAAACAACAGAGGAGTCATTAATATAT
>CASEEG010000124.1 GCA_949286885.1 uncultured bacterium | reverse complement strand
CACTGTTTGTGAAGTTCCCAAGCTCTATCATTTGCAACTAAAAATGCAAGACCTGGCGGAATCATAAATCCTTTTTGAGAACCCGAAATAAGGACATCAATGCCCCATTCATCCATTTTGCAATCTATTGCACCAATTGATGTAATGCCATCTACAACTGATATTGCGCCGTGTTCACGAATAATTTTTGCAAGTTCTTTTACAGGATTTGTAACACCTGTTGAAGTTTCATTGTGTGTTAAAGTAACAACTTTTATTTCTTTATTTACATCGGCAGTAAGAACTTTTTTAAGTTCATCAGGATCAATTGCTTTGCCGTATGGAACTTCTAATTTTTGAACATTTGCGCCTCGCATAGCGGCTATTTTTGCCCAACGTGCGCCAAAATTACCAATAATAAGAGATAAAACTTTATCGCCAGCGTTTACAAGGTTAGACATAGCTGATTCCATAGCGCCTGTACCTGATGCAGTATAAATTTGTACATCATATTTTGTTTGAAAGACCCATTTTAGTCCTTCTTCAACCCGTCTTACAACTTTTGAGAACTCGCCGCTCCTGTGTCCTATAGGGTGTTTTGCCATTGCTAAAAGCACACTTTCAGGCACCGGAGTGGGGCCCGGAATCATTAAAAAATCTTTGTCTTTCATTTCTTCTTCCTTTATAAAGCTAAACTACTGTCCATACTTTTTGGCAAATATGCCTGAGGGTAACCGTACGATCGAACAAAGCCCGCGTCTTCGTACATTTTAACGGCATTATAGTTACCCGTATCTACGCTCGCATTTATTTCACTAAGATTAACAAGTCCTGACTGGTTTAGTTTAATTACGTCGCTTACAACAGATTTTAAAAGTAGTTTAGAAAGTCCCATACCGCGATGTTCTTTTAAAATACCAATAAGCGGTATGTTGCCAATACGTTCACCAGTTATATTTGACAGGCAAAAGCCTATTAATTTATTTTCATGTAATAAAACTTTTGATGAATGTGATAAAAATCTTCCGTAAACCGACTTTGTAATTTTATCCACAATATCTTTGCAGCCTTCAATCGAGGCGAATCTTACATCAAAGTTAACATCAGAGGACTCTGCAAAACTTTTTAAAATTACTCCTGCTAGCTCATCGGCATAAATATCACTGTATGGCACGATTTTATACCCTATTGGTATTGAATACAGATTGAGTTGTTCAATTTCCTTTATTAGTTTCTTATTATTTATGTCAAAAACCGTAACAGACAGTTCTACAAATTTAAAACCAAAGAATTCGGCGTTATTTTTGTAATCGGTTTGTACACCCAGCATTGGATAGCTGACAAGTGCTTGTTTTCTTTTTTCGCAGGTTTCTAACATAAACTTTTCCATTAGAGAATCACGTTTTTTATTCACACCCTCGTTACCCAGAATATGAATTAAGAATAATTCAATAACATCACTATTTGCATTTGAGTATGCCAAAAAACCTGTAGGAATGTTGTCTTCCAGTAGTATTATGCAGCTAATGAGTTTTTTTTCAAAATATTCAATAAACTCTTCGTATGTAAGAGGTTCTATTTCAAATTTGTAATCAGTAGCGCATTTCAATCTAAAGTCGTTATATACGCCTGCAAAAATTTTAAAGTATTTCTCGCTCAAAACCTGCGTTTCGTACATCCCTAAGCTTCCCTTAACTGATTTGTGGCTATTATATCACAGTGGCACTTTGTTATCAAATGGTGCATTTTTTCTTTTTTTGTCATTATATATCTTTCGTTGAATTTATTAATATCCGGTTCCATTGCAACCCTTTCTTGTATCTCAATTCCATAACCTTTTAGTGCAACAATTTTTGTCGGGTTGTTGGTAATTAACTTAATTTTTTTATACCCTAAATCATATAAAATTTGAGCACCCACACCATAGTTTCGCATATCGCTTTTAAAGCCAAGTGAAATATTTGCTTCAATTGTGTCTTGCCCTTTGTCTTGCAGTGCATACGCTTTTAGTTTATTTACAAGACCAATTCCACGACCCTCATGGTCTAAAATGTAGACAAGCGCACCTTTTCCGTATTCATTAATCATGGTAAGTGATGAGTGCAGTTGTTGATTGCAATCACATTTTAAACTATGAAAAACATCCCCTGTAAGGCAGCAAGAGTGGACTCTCACAAGCGGAGTTTTGTCTGTTCCATCATCTTTTACAAGTGCGACATGTTCTTTTTGGGTTAATTCATCAATATAGCCATATATTTCAAATTCTCCAAAAAGTGTTGGCAGCGAGGTTTTTATTTCTCTTTTTACAAATCTTTCTTCCTTTAGTCTGTATTCAATTAGTTGTGCTACGGTTATAAATTTTAAATTGTGCTTTTTGGCAAATTCGACAAGGTCGTCCCGGCGTGCCATCGTGCCGTCTTCTTTCATAACTTCGCACATAACTGCAGCAGGTTCTAAATTTGCAAGACGGGCTAAATCAACCCCTGCTTCGGTGTGTCCTGTTCTTTTGAGTACTCCGCCCTCTCTTGCAATAATTGGAAAAATGTGTCCGGGGCGCCTTAAATCTTCAGGTTTTGAATTTTCATCAAGTATAACTTTTATTGTTTTTGCCCTGTCATAGGCACTTATGCCTGTTGTAACGCCATATTTAGGGTCAGCATCGACACTTTGGGTAAAATTTGTTCCCTTAACATCTGTGTTATGCTCTACCATTGGATTTATGCCAATCTTATTTGCACGTTCTTCATTTATTGCAAGACATACAAGACCTCGACATTCTCTTGCCATAAAATTTATAACTTCAGGAGTTACAAAAGTTGCCGGAAAAAGCAAATCGCCTTCGTTTTCTCTGTCTTCATCGTCTGCAACAATGACACCTTTACCGTTTTTAAAGTCTGAAATAGCTTCTTCAATGGTATTGAAAATTATTTTATTCATAAAATATCCCTTTAATTAAAGCCATTTTCCATGAGGAATTCTAAGCTTATTTTTTCTTTTTTATTATCTTTTGCTGACAAAAATTTTTCAATATATTTTGCAAATATATCAACTTCAATGTTTACAAAATCGCCTGTTTTTAAAAATTTTAAATTTGTTCTCTCTAGTGTTTGTGGAATTATGCTGACACAAAAATAACCATCCCCAACTTCGCTTACGGTAAGGCTTATTCCATTTATTGCAATTGAGCCTTTTTCAACAATATATTTCGTATCATATCCAAATTTAAAAATTGTCGCCTCACCTTGATTTTTTAAACTTAAAAATTTTGCCATAGAGTCAATGTGCCCTTGAACTATATGTCCATCAAGCCTGTTACCTAAAATCATTGCTCTTTCAAGGTTAACACTGTCGTTAATTTTTAAATAATCTAAATTTGTTCTTTTTAAACTTTCTAGCATTGAAAAAATGCTGAAAGTATTTTGTGTTTTACTTATAACCGACTGGCATGCGCCGTTAATTGCAACAGATTCGCCAATTTTTAATTCTTGTGAAAAGTCGGCAGAAATTTCAAAAATTTTTCCACCAGTTTTGTGCTCTATCTTTTTTACTGTACCTATTTCTTCAATTAATCCTGTGAACATAACAACACATTACCATAAAAATAAAAACACAGAGGGGGTTGCTCACTCTCTGTGTTTTGATTTGTTGTTAGTGCTTCAACTAAGCCAATACATCAAGTTTTTGCCCGTTGACGCTAAGTTCACGTCCACCGCAGCAGTTGATGTTTAATTTTTCACCTTTCTCAAAACGATTCATGGCGCTTTGGTATTTTTGACTTGCGCCGAATGTTACAGGTTTTGAGCATTGGGTTTTAGCGGCAATTGCCTGAATGGGTCTTATCATTTTTTCCTTACCCTTCCCTAGCCTGCTTATTGGCTATCGTTCTTTAACGGATTTTTATTTTATAACTCTAAAATATTTGTGTCAACCCCGTTTTGTAAATTTTAATATCATCTTTATATTTTTGTTTTATAATTTAGTTATGAAAGATAAAATTGTAGCAATAGTCGGTCGTCCAAATGTAGGTAAATCAACGCTTGTTAATCGTATTGTCGGTGCAAGAAAATCTATTGTAGATGATATGCCCGGTGTTACTCGTGATAGGATTTATTTTGATGCAAACTGGCAGGGTAAAGACTTTGTAATTATTGATACAGGCGGTATAATAACTGATGACGATGATGAATTTGTTAATAATATTTTATCTCAGGCAAAATTAGCAGTCGAAGAAGCAGATACAATTATTTTTCTAGTTGATGCTAAACTCGGTTTAAGCCCTTACGACTACGATATTGCAAACATTTTAAGGAAGTCAAAAAAAGAAGTTTTACTTGTTGCAAATAAGGTTGATTCAAATTCACAGAAGGATGATTTAACAGAATTTTACGCACTGGGTTTTGGGGAAGCTCACCCCTTAAGTGCTCTACATGGTTGCGGCGGTGTTGGAGATTTGCTTGATATTATTGTAAAAGATATTGAGCCCAAAAAAACACTTGAAGATGAGCAGGATGTCATAAAAATAGCAATTGTCGGAAAACCAAACGCAGGTAAAAGCTCTATTTTAAATAATCTTTTAAATGAACAGCGTGCAATTGTAAGCGATGTTTCAGGCACAACTAGAGATAGTATAAATTCTAAAATTACATATCAAAATCAGGAGTATATTTTAGTTGATACTGCAGGAATAAGGAAGAAATCAAAAGTTGACTATGGAGTTGAAGCGTTTGCAGTTGATAGAGCTATTCGAGCAATTCGTGAAGCTGATGTTGCGCTTTTAGTTGTTGATTGCGTTGAAGGTCTTACCGATCAGGATAAAAAAATTGCACAAATGGCTGAAGAAGCGGGCTGTGGTTTGATTTTAGCTTTTAATAAGTGGGATTTAAAAAAAGGCATACAAACACACGCATACGAGAGTAATATTGAAAAAGAAGCACCGTTTTTAAATTATGCAAAAAAACTTTTTGTGAGTGCAAAAACCGGTCAAAGGTTAAATCAAATTTTTGATACCGCTCGAGAAGTTGCTTTTGAGCGGGCAAAAAGAATTTCAACCGGTCTTTTAAATAAGGTTGTAAATGAAGCTTTTGCGCTTAATCCTCCCGTATCAATTAAGGGTAAAATGCTTAGGGTTTATTATACTACACAACCAAAAACTAAACCGCCGACTTTTGTTTTATTTATTAATAATAAAGATTTGGTTAAAGATTCTTACAAAAGATATTTACTCAAGAAATTACGTGATGCTTTCGGTTTCTTTGGAGTGCCGATAAGAATTTCTTTCAGGCAGAAGGGAGATAAATAGATGGAGTTTTTGCTAAACGCTTTTTTGTCGTTTTATTCAATGGAGTCGCTTAAATTTTTAGCAGGATTTTGTATTCTTGCTTATTTAATTGGATCAATTCCGACAGGTTACATTATAGTAAAACTAAAGACAGGCAAGGATATAAGAGAAGTTGGCTCAGGTTCGACAGGGGCAACAAATGTAAAAAGGGTATTGGGTAAAAAATGGTTTTTTATTGTAATGCTGCTTGATGCAATAAAAGGTGCGCTGCCTGTTGTGCTGGCAAAGATGTCGCTTAAGGCAGGTTTGCTGCTTGATCCATACGGAATTTATGCTGTCGCATGTGCAATTTTTGTAATTATAGGACATTCAAAACCCGTATTTTTAAATTTCCGAGGTGGAAAGTCAGTAGCCTCGGGCGTTGGGACGATTTTAGCACTTTCACCTCTTGCAGGACTTGCTATAGCGCTTATTTGGGGTGTGATTACATATGTAAGTAAATATGTTTCGCTTGGCTCAATTGTGGCTCTTGTTTTCTCGCCGTTTATTATGTATTTTCTCTCGGCTCCGATTGCATATGTTCTATATTGCGCAATTGCTGCAATATATATAGTTTATTTGCACAGGGAAAACATTAAAAGATTGCTTGCAGGAAATGAAAATAAAGTAAGATAAACCCTTGCAAAAAAAATATGAGCATGTATTATTAGAGATGTCAGAAAAATTCCCGACATCTCTAATAGTATAAATAAGCCTTAAAAAGGTTTGTTTTGCTGTTTTTATTTTTTTAAAGGGAAAATAATAAGGTATATTATATATAATTTGAAAGGTATAAAACGTGGAAGAAAAAGAAACAATTCAAAACGAAACAGTTGAAGAAGTTGTTGAAACTGCTGAAGTTGAAACTGCTGAAGTTGAAACTGCTGTTGAAGAAAAAGAAGCTGAAGTTGAAGTTCAACAATTAAAACCTCAAAGAAGAGGACAAAGAAGAAGAAAAATCGAAACAGTTGAACCTGTTGAATCTGAATGGAAAGAACAAGTTGTTCAAATCCGTCGTGTAACAAAAGTTGTTAAAGGCGGTAAAAAACTCAGCTTTAGGGCAATTGTTATCGTTGGTAACAAAAAAGGTCAAGTTGGCATGGGTGTTGCAAAAGCTGCTGAAGTTATTATTGCTATCCAAAAAGCAGTGGCTGATGCAAGAAAAAATCTTATCAGTGTGCCTATCTTCAAAACAACAATTCCTCATATGGTAACAGGTCGTTCAGGTGCCGGTTCAGTTGTATTAAAACCTGCTTCACAAGGTACAGGTGTTATCGCAGGTGGTGCAGTTCGTGCAGTTCTTGAATTATCAGGTATTGAAAATATTTTATCAAAATCTTTAGGCTCAAAATCGCCTCTTAACGCAGCAAACGCTACACTTGATGCACTAAGAAGCTTAAGATCATTCTCTGATGTTGCTCGTGCACGAGGCATTGATATGAAGAAAATGTTAGGTTAGGAAGCAGGTAAGAAATGGCTAAAAAAGAAGAAAAAATAAAAATAAAATTAGTAAAAAGTACTATTGGCGCACCTGAAAAACATGTTAAAATTGTACGTGCGCTTGGTTTAACAAAAACAAACCAAACAGTTGAACACTTACCCTCAGCTACAATTATGGGTATGGTAAATAAAATCCCTCACTTGGTACAGATAGTAGAATAGAAAGTAAAGGTATATAAATGATAACATTAGAAGATTTAAAACCGGCAGAAGGTTCGGTATCCAAATCTAAAAGAGTAGGCAGAGGCCGTTCATCAGGTCATGGTAAAACATCTTGCCGCGGTCATAACGGTGAAGGTCAAAGATCAGGCAGAAGCTCAAAAAGAGGTTTTGAAGGTGGACAAATGCCATCTTACCGTCAAATGCCTAAATTAAAAGGTTTTAAAAACAGATTTGCCCTTAAAGCAGCTGAAATCAACGTAAATGACTTAAACGAAATGAGTGTAGACACTGTTGATTTAACATATTTAATCGAAAACAAAAAAGCTCACCCGTCATGCGTAACTTTGCGTGTATTGGGAAATGGTGAACTTAAAAAAGCCGTTACGGTTAAAGCTACTTATGTTACACCATCAGCAAAAGAAAAAATTGAAAAAGCAGGCGGAAAGGTTGAATTAGTTTAATGCAACAACAAGTAAACAGCCAGCAAATGCTGGAGAGTTTAATGTCAAATTTAAAAGCAAGCGGTTTAAAGCAAAAGTTAATTTTTACTTTTGCTATAATCGCTCTTTTCAGGTTTGGCGCACAGTTACCAATTTATGGTATTAATAATGAAGTTTTTCAGGCAATGGCTGCAGGGAACAATATGATAGGTTTTCTTGATTTGTTCTCGGGCGGTGCATTGGGTAAGGTTTCAATTTTTGCCCTAGGTATTGGACCTTACATTACCGCATCAATTATTATGCAGCTTTTGGCAGTAATTATACCTTATCTTGAAAAACTGCAAAAAGAGGAAGGTGAAGCAGGAAGGCGAAAAATCCAACAACTTACAAGGCAATTTACTGTTGTGCTTGCATTATTTCAGTCTTTTGTCTTTGTAACAATACTTTCTAAGCTTCCTAATTCTATTATTCATACGGTGAATCCTCCATTGTTCTTTATAGGTTCTATGGCAGCACTTACTGCAGGTTCTGTTTTTGTAATGTGGCTTGCTGAACTTATTACAGAAAAAGGCGTGGGTAACGGCGGTTCTTTGATTATCTTTATTGGTATTATATCGGGTATTCCTTTATATGCCTCAAGAACTGCAACTCTTGTATCTCAGGATACCGCTTTGCAGCTTGGTTTGGTTGGTTTACTTGCAATATTTGTTGCAACAATAATTTTTATTATTGTATTTCAAGATGCAGTAAGAAAAGTGCCGATTGTGAGCGCTAGGCGTCAAGTTGGCAACAAGGTTTATGGCGGTGCTAATACAAATATTCCGTTTAAACTTAACCCGGGTGGTGTTATGCCTATTATCTTTGCGGTTGCAATACTTTTGTTTCCTGCAACAATATTGAGTTTTGTGCAGCAAATGAAGTTGCCTGAGGGCGTTGTAAGAAATGTATTGGAGCAAATGAGTTTGTTTTTAAGCCCGTCTTCAATCAGCTACTATGTTATATATTTCCTTTTGATTGTGGCATTAACTTTCTTTTATGCTTCAATTATACCAAGTATGCAACCTAAGGAGATTGCAAATAACCTTAAAAAATATGGTTCAGCTATCCCCGGGGTAAAACCCGGTAAACCAACTGCAGATAAGCTTGATGAAATTTTGAGCAGGACAATATTTATAGGCGCAATTTCTCTTGGTATAATTGCACTTATTCCGACCGTTGCAAGCAAGATAACAAATATTACCACTATGCAAGGTCTTGGTGCTACTTCTTTAATAATCATGGTTGGTGTAGCGCTTGATTTTATTAACCAAATTAAAACGCACATGTTAGCAAAAAATTACGAAAGTTTTCTGCAACAGTAAGGATGGATAATATGAAAAAAGTATTTATATTTCTTGGCCCTCCGGGGTGTGGTAAGGGAACGCAAACTACAAGGTTGTCTCAGAAATTAGATATACCACATGTGGATACAGGTTCGCTTTTGAGAAAAAACATACAAGATAACACTCCTTTTGGTATTGAAGCTAAAAAATATATCGATAAAGGTCAACTTGTGCCGATTGAAGTTGTTCAAAATGTTATAAAAGACAGAATTAAAAGGGATGATTGTAAGGACGGCTTTATTCTTGACGGTTTTCCGCGCTCGGTTGAGCAGGCAGACGCACTAAAAGACATTTTAAAAGAGGTAACAAGTTTTAATCTACAAGATGACGCACTTGCAATTTATTTTGATATTGAAAACGAAGTCTTGGTTCAAAGGCTTGTAAATAGACGTTCTTGTCCTAAATGTGGTATGATTTATAATTTAATAAGCTCACCGCCTAAAATTATGAACTACTGCGATATTTGTGATACTCAACTGGTGCAAAGGAAAGACGATAACGAAGAAACTGCAAGGTTGCGTTTTGAAACTTACGAGAACGAAACAAAACCGCTTTTAGAATATTTTGAAAACGAAGGTATTTTAAAAGAAATTAATGCAGATGCTCCTATAACTGATGTTTGGGAAAGTATTAAAGAAATTATTTTTGACGAAGAGTAGGAAAATAAATTGATTTCAAGAAAATCTCGTGAAGAATTAAAATTAATGCGTCATGCAGGCTCTATTGTGGCGCTTGTGCATCAAGAGATGAAAAAGGTGATTTGTGAAGGTATTTCAACCCTTGAGCTTGATGAAATAGCGCACAGAATAATTAGAGAAAACAAGGCTATACCAACGTTTTTAGGCTACCATGGTTATCCTGCATCAATTTGCACGTCAGTAAACGAGCAAGTTGTACATGGAATTCCTTCTAAAGATGTTGTTTTGCACTCAGGTGATATTGTTTCAATAGATGTCGGTGCAACTTTTCGTGGTCTTGTAGGGGACGGGGCTTGGACTTATCCTGTGGGTGAGATATCAGACGATAAAAAAATGCTTCTTGAAACTACTGAAAAAGCTCTAATGGCAGGCGTTGCAAGGATGATGAACGGGAATTTATTGGAAGAAGTGTCTGCTGCTATTGAAGATGTTGCGCTTTCAAAAAATCTTGGTATTGTTCGCCAGTACGGGGGTCATGGGGTTGGACACAGTATGCATGAAGACCCTTTTGTCTTTAACTATCGCACAGGTAATAAAACAATCCTTAAAACAGGCATGACTATTGCTATTGAGCCTATGTTAAACTTGGGCAAAGATGATGTTTATGTTTTGGATGATGATTGGACTGTTGTAACGGCGGATGATATGGCTTCTGCGCACTTTGAACATACGGTTTTAGTAGGCGATGACGGGCCTGAGATTTTAACAAAGTTAAGTTAGATATTTTCTTGGCAGTTTGTCTATTACTTTTGTTATACTTTCAAAATAATTGTTTTCTTTTGAAAAGTTTACTGTGAGAAATTCTGTTTTTTCAAGAGAATAGTAACATATTGATATGTTTTGTGTCTTGAAAATTTTTGAGCCACAGTAAAGATAAACTATGCTTTGTAGGTCGTACTCGGGGCTTTTTGGTATGTTTTTAGATTTCCAATCATAGATTATATATTTGTCTTTATCCTGAAAAATAGCGTCAAATCTGCCTGTCAGATAAAAGTTGTATCCTTTGTGTGTACATTTTACAAGGAAATTTTCCTCTGATTTTATAAATTTTTCTTTGTTTTTAAAAATTTCATCTCTTAAAACCTTTTCAAGCAGCTCTTGTTCAATTTTTGGCATGTTGTTTTTAATTTTTGTTATTTCAAAACCTTTGATGTAGTATGAAATCATTGCGTGCAGGCGCTCTCCGCGTTTTGCACTTTCATTTTTGTTTAAAAAATCAAGCTGTAAAATATATCGGTTGATAAAATTTTCAACATTTTCATCAAGCACTTTGAGTGAATTTGCGCTAAAAGTGTTCATCTTGCCTCCTTAATGTTAAAAATTTCACTCGGTTCGATACTTTTTTCTTTTTTGAATATTTTGTAAGTTTTTGCACAACTCAATAAAAGCTTGGTTTTTGCCCTTGTAATGCCTACATAAAGCAGTCTGTAGTTTTCTTCGAGAATTTCTTGTTTTAGTGTCTCATTGTTTTTAGGGTTTGGTTTTAGTGATTCAATAAGCTCTGTATTTTTCTTTAATTTTATGTCGTCAAGTTTCAACCCCATATTTTCACTGTTTAGCTCGGGTATAAAAACAAAGTCAAATTCATCACCTTTGGCTTTATGTATTGTCATAATCTTTATCGCGTCTGTTTTTTCTTCGTCTTTTGTGAAAAATTTTACACTTTTGTTTACTCTGTCTGATATTTCATTTAAGCGGTTTGTCATCTCCTCAAAAGAGTTGTAGGATTTTAAAATTTTTTCTGCAATAGAATAAACCATTGATATATTTGCAAATTCAAGAGTGTTTTTAAAATAATAATCCCCAATTTCAAAAATAAGCTCAAGCGGATTTGTTGTGCTCTTTAGTAAAAAATACCTTAAATCCCACCATAGTGAATATTTTGAAAAATAATCGCAGAGGAAATCTTTTTCTTTTATTTCGACTAAAATTTCTCTTTCATCTTGATATTGTTCAATTTCAAGCATAGTTTCAATGCTTTTTTTTATATTTTTTTTGTTTCTTGTGTCATTTATAAAATTAAAAACGGCAAGTACAACTCTAAAAACAGCGTTGTTGTTGAGTGTGTCAATGTTTTTTTCATATTTAATGTTTTTATCCTCAAGAAATTCACCCCATTTTAAAACCTGCCAATTGCTTCTGAGTAGTATTCCTATGCTTTTATCTGGATGTTCATTTTTTATTTTTTTAATTTCACTTACAATATAATTTTTCTCTTCCTCACTTTTTTCAAATACCTTAAATTCTACCCCGTCAGTGTTTGTAGGGTTTTTGTCTTCGACAGGCTGCATTTTTATGTTTAAAAAAGCCTCAGGTGCAAACTTGTGCGCTTCATCAATTGTCTTGTTTGCAAGTTCGATAATTTTCAACCCGCACCTTTGTGATTTATTCATCTCAACATTGTAATTTTCTTTTATAAATTTTTTAAACCCTCTGACATCAGAATTTGAAAAAGTCGCGGTTATTGCTTGATTTACATCTCCGCACCTTATTATATTTCCGTATTTTGCACCTAAAATAGTTATTAATTCCTGTTGAATGGGGGATGAATCCTGCGCTTCATCCTCTATTATAACTCTGCACATGTTTTGATAGTAATTGCGCACGTCAGAGTTGCTCTTTAGTAGTTTTAAGGCGTAAGTTAACAAGTCGTCATAGTCAAGAAAATTATTTTCTTTCATAAAATTATTGTAAGAGCTGTAAATCCTTTTAAAGCTTGGGCTTTTAATTTTTTCAAGCTGTACAAGAGAGTTTTTAAAGTCACTTATTGCTCTTTCGTACAGTTCTGTTTTGTCGTAATCAAGTCCCGAGTTTACAACTGATGCCATAATCAACTCGCGCCTTTTTATTTCGTCAATAATTTCAAAATCATTGTCAATATTTAAAAAGGCATAGTTATTGTTTTCTTTTAAAATTTTAAGCGCAAGTCCATGAATGGTTGAAATTTGGGGTAATTCTACCATATTTGGATAATTTTGCTTTATTCTTTCTCTGAAATTTCTTGCTGCTGATTCCATAAAAGTCAACACAAAAATATTTTCGCTCTTTAGGTTTTCTATAACATTCCCCTCAAGCAATTTTAATATTAATGCAAGCATAATGGTTGTTTTGCCTGAGCCTGCAACGGCGCTCACTGCCATTTTTCCCGATTTATATTCAAGTACCGGTCTTTGATCGTCGCGCGCGGTTATTTTTTTTGCGGGATTTGTTTTTATATTTTGTTCCGACTTAAAAAATTTGTCCGTTGCGCCAAAATTTTCAACTCCCAAGGTGTCGTAAATGCTTGAATATACATGTATTTTTTCATCGGAGCATAGAAAAAGTTTGTATAAAATTCTTGCTGTCCTGTCAAGCGTCAATTCTAAGTTGTCATTTGGCTCAAATGTACTCTTGTTCCAGTTTTTCTGAAAAACCCAAGAATTGTATAGCATTCCTATGTCTTGTTTTATCCAGTCGGAGTTTGAACAATCAAGTAAAAACAGGTGTTTTACATTAATTTCGTTATCTATTAACTTTTGGGCACTTGCAACAATTATGGAACTTTGCGGTATTTCATCTTCACTTAGCGGGTTTTCTGAAATTATTGTATTTTGCAGTTGCTCAATGAGGTTTATTTTTTCAAAACCGTTCTCAAAAACTTCCTCAAAATCGTTTATTTGTTTTGCAAGTTTGTTTATTTTTAAAATGGAGCTTTGGTTTTCAATGTTTTTTTCTACATACTTGTTGCAAATTTCAAAAAGCTGTCCGCTTAAATTTTGCTCTTTTACTTTTTCGCAAAATTTAAGAAAGCCCTCTATTTTCTCATTTTTTTGCTCTTTTAAAAATTCTTTTACGGGTTTTCTGTACAAATAATTTGCCTCGCGATAAAGCTGGGTAAGTTCTATTGTTTCGCTTGGAGTAAGTTTTAAAATTTCAATAAAAATTGACTTTAGTACAAAAGGGCTTAAATATGTATCAACAATATTTGCAAGTTTTAAAATCTCAATTACTGTTGAAACAAGCGGGTTTTGGTTTAGTTTTTCGCTGCCTGAGAGAAAAAACACATCTTGTTTTATTTTTTTAAAGCAAAAGCGCAAATAATTATCCGTAAGCGGTGTTACAACTGCAATGTCAGAGGGTTTTACGCCGTTTTTAACAAGAGTTTTAATTTCTTCAACGGTGTTAAAAATCATTTCATCTCTGCGAATAAAACTTTTAACAATTGTGTTTTTTTCACAAAATACTTTTTTGTTTTTAATGCAATCAAAAACTTTTTTTGCAATTTTTAACTTTTCACTGTCTTCTCTTAAATCAAGGGGTTTTTGTCCTAAAAATTTTTCAAAATCAACAATTGTTGCACTTAAATAGCCAAGCCGTGATGAACCCAGAGGGTCTTGCGCTATGAAAAATTCCCTGATGTCATTTTTAATGTATTTTAAATATTCAAAAACAATCGGCGTAATTTCGTCCCCGTCGTCTAAAATTACGTAGCGGTAAGGGTTTTTGGTATTTTTGTAAAGATATTCAAAAATATTTACTTGTCTTAAATAGTCAAAAGCCCTAAGGTCAAGAGTTTTTAACTTGTATGAATTAATTGCCTCCCTTGCTTCATTTGCATAGGACTCATTTAAAACTTTTTCGCGTTTTTTTATTTCGTCCTGATTCAGTGCATTTTGTACAATTAAGGAATAGCGCCTTAAAAGCTGGTGCAGAAGGTTTACTTTGGAATTGTAGCCCTTAAATTCCACCTCTTTTATGCAATTTTTAAAAATGTATTGCGACACTTCAAGCCCGCACAGGTGAGCAAAGACTGTGGAGTTGGGGTTTTTTATATTATTTTCAACAAGTACCCAGTTTTTTTCAATAAAATTTCTTGCAAGCCCAAAAAAGCTAAATACGTTTAAATTTCCAATGTTTCCAGGGGGTGATTTTTTCTTTATTTTTTCAACAAAATTTTTCTTTTTTCTTCCGTTTTGAACAAGGACAAGAATTTCATCAGTATTGGCACCATTTTGAACAAGTTGCAAAAATTTTTCAACAAGTACATCTGTTTTATTTGAATTTATGGTCGAATAAAATATCATAATATGTCACTTGGGTCGACATCTACAGTCATTTTAATTTCTTTGTGTAAGCTTATTCTCCTTAAAAAACCAAGTACTGTGTCATGCCCTTTTTGTCCGAGTTTATTTTTTATAAGAATATTGTAGCGGTGCTCTCCCCTTATTTTTCCTATTACGCAAGGAACAGGGCCAAGCGTGATTATTCTTTCATCAAGTGAGAGTTTTTTTATGTAATTTTCAAGATGTAGTGCAATTTCGCAGCAGGCATGTTCTGCCATAAAATCCTCGCTTGAGCTTATGATTATCCTTATTATTTTTGAATACGGGGGATAATCGTACTCTTGTCTTAGTTCTTTTTCTTTTTCAAAAAAGCTTAAATAATCCTGTTCTTTTGCTTTTTGCAAGAATAAATTGTCAGGGTTGTAAGTTTGAAAAATTACTTTGCCTTTGTGTTCTCCTCTGCCTGAGCGTCCCGCAACCTGTGTCAAAAGCGAAAAGCCGCGCTCCGAGCTTCTATAATCAGGCAAATTAAAGCTTAAATCTGCATTAATAACCCCAACAAGCGTAACATTAGGGTTATCCAGACCCTTTGCAATCATTTGCGTGCCAATTAAAATATCTATTTCGCCTTTTTGAAATTTTTGTAGAATTTCAATGTGCTCATTTTTTTTGCTTAAACTGTCGCTGTCAAGACGCGCGATTGTCATATTAGTAAAGATTTTCTTTGCTATTTCTTCAACTCTTTGTGAGCCTGTGCCGAAATTTTCAAGTTCAACGCTAGAGCACTTTGCGCATTTTGCCGTTTTTGTTTCATAACCGCAGTAGTGGCATTTGTATGAATTTGTTTGTGAGTGGTAAATTAAGGGTATTGCACATTTTTTACACTCTAAAACCTCTCCACATTCCATGCATTGCGTGTAGCTTGAAAACCCACGCCTGTTTATTAAAAAAATTACCTGTTCGCCACGCTCAATTGTTTCTTTTGTCTTGTTAATAAGAGTGCGTGAGAATATACCTAAGTTGCCATCCATCCTTTCACTTTTCATATCAATTATGCTTACATCAGGCAATTGAGCATTGTTGTACCTGTTTTTTAGTTCAAAAAGTGAATTTGTATTTTGTGCTTCCCAAAAGCTTTCCACATCAGGAGTTGCGCTGCCTGAAATTATTTTTGCCCCGTAAAGTTGCGCCAGTTTTTTTGCAACATTTTTTGCGCAATACCTCGGGTTTGGCATGGTTTGTTTGTAACTTGTGTCGTGTTCTTCATCGATTATAATAAGCCCCAAGTTGTTAATTGGTGCAAATACTGCCGAGCGTGCACCAAAGAGTATTTTTATTTCGTTGTTTCTAAGTTTTTCCCAAACACTGTATTTTTCAGCTTCAGAAATTGATGAGTGCCAAATGGCAACACTTTTAGAGCCAAAACGTCTTATTGTGCGCATTGTAAGTTGTGATACAAGCGCAATCTCAGGTGCCATAAAAAGCACATTTTTACCTTCTTTTATCGTATCTTCGATTAGTTTAAAATATACTTCGGTTTTGCCTGAGCCTGTAATACCATATAAAAGTGAGTTTTGAGCATTTACATGTTTAATTTCTTCATAAACCTTTTGCTGCTCGGGGCTTAGTTTATGTTCTGTTTGTTCAGTTTCTTCTTTTAATGCTGCATTTTCTTTTTTTGCTTTTCTATAGTTTTTTACATTTTTTTCAAAAAACTTTTGTGGCAATGCCGTCTTTAAAACTGTAGGTAAATCGCAAAAATAGTAATTTGCAACCCACTCAAGCAGCTTTAAATACTCAATATCAAAAAGTGGTTCACTCTCAAGAATTTCGTCTATATATTTTGCTTTAATGCCCTCATCAAGATAGTTTGAAAACCCCACAACATAACCCTTTATTTTTCTTTTTGGCCCAAAAGGTACGCTAATTGCCTGTCCGATTTTAATTTTGTCTTTAAAATCTTCGGGTATTAAATAACTGAATGTTTTTGTGCCCAATTTTGCAACATCAACAAGGACAAGAGCGTATTTATACATTTAAAGCACCTTTTGCGGTATGTTTTTAATGTTCAGGTCAATTAAATCAAAGATACCTTTTTGAACTATAGTACCTTTTGAAAAATCACTATTTGCAGGCAAAATCTTTATATTTGAACTGGATAAACCTTCTTTTGAAATTGTTACTATGTATTGATTTTTATTTGATGTTTGAAACATTATGTAGCCGCTTTTAGACTGCATTTCAACAACTTCATATTGCCCTTGAGAATTAAGCGTACTCAGGGTTAACATATAAAGGTTGTCTGCACTTATTGGGTAGTTTTTATTACAATTGGTAAGTATTGATTCGTTAGCAATTGCACTTGATGACAAAAATATTATTCCAAGAGTTAAAAGAATTTTTTTCATTTTAATCTCCTTCTTTCCATGTTCTACCATACTTTATGCCAACTTTAAGCGGTACTTTTAGCGGTTGGTCTAACTCCATTGCTTTTATTGTTAAGGTTTTTACAGCTTCGAGTTCCTCTTTTGGAACTTCAAGAACAAGTTCATCGTGTACCTGTAAAATTATTTTTGATTTAAAATTCTTTAAATCGTTATGCAGCTTAACCATTGCCATTTTAATTAAATCGGCACTTGTTCCCTGTAAGGGTGCATTAATTGCAGCACGTTGAGCAAATTCTCTTATTTTTGCATTTCTTGAGTTTAACTCTGAACCTAAATAACGCTTTCTGCCATACAAGGTTTCAACATAACCCTCCTGATGTGCTTCAATTAAAGTGTTATTCATATAAGTGTTGATTTTAGGATAGGTGGCAAAATATTTATCTATAAATTCTTGTGCCTCAAATGGTGTTATATTTAGTACAGAAGCTAGTCCATAGCGTGTTTGACCGTATATAAGCCCAAAGTTAACAGCTTTGGCTTTTCTTCTCATTTCCTTTGTAACTTCATCTTTTTCAACTTCAAATATTTTTGATGCTGTTATAAGGTGTATATCTTCATCACTCTTAAATGCGTTAATCAGAACTTCATCTCCTGAAAAATGCGCCAGCAACCTTAGTTCAATTTGAGAGTAATCAGCAGAAAATATAAAGGAGTTTTCCCTGTCAGTTGGTACAAAAGCTGCACGAATACGATTGGAGAATTCTGTCCTTATTGGTATATTTTGTAAATTTGGGTCTGAGCTTGATAATCTGCCTGTAGTTGTTACTATTTGATTAAAATGTGTGTGAATTTTTCCATCGTCTTTTGTAAGCTTTGGCAGGTTATCAATATATGTTGTTTTTAATTTCATTAATTGCCTGTGCTCTAAAATATCACGTGCAATTTGGTGTTCAAGTGCAAGCTCATCCAGAATTTTTGCCGATGTTGAGTATCCTGTTTTATTTTTTTTGGAAGGCTTTATTTGCAGTGTGTTAAAAAGTACATCTGCAACCTGTTTTGGCGAATTTATATTAAATGTAGTGCCTGCCTGTTTGTATATTTTTTCTTCAAAATCAAGAATTTTTTTATCTATCTCAACACTTAAAGTTTTCAAATAGTCAATATCAAGACTAACGCCTGTGTCTTCGATATCTTTTAAAACATACGCCAGAGGTAGTTCTGTTTCATCTAACAGCTTTTTTTCTTTTTCATTAAGTGAGGTTTTATAAAATTCGTGCAGCTTTAAAATATTTCTTGTAAGCTTATAGCCGTCATTTTCATCGGGCATAAAATTAAGGTAATTTTGAATTTGTGAAATTAAATCATGCTTTCTTGAGGAGTCTTTAATATAACTTGAGAGCATTACATCTTCAATTACGCCTTTTGGATTTATATAATTTAGCTCGCTTTTAATATCGTAGACAACTTTTTTTATTTTTTCATTTTCAAGAATTTCTACAACTTTTTTGTCATCTTTTTTTAAAAGTGCACAAGTATTATTGCAGGCAAGATAAATCGAATTTGGCATTTGGGGTAAAATTGCAGAAATTGCTACTATGTCATTTTCTTTTATGGTATCTAAAAAAGCGCTTGCCTCCTTGGTTGTGTCTAATTTTGTAATTTCTTCATCCTCTTTTGTTTCTTGTGCAAAAAGTCCCAGCTGTATTTGCTCTTGAGGTTCATCTTCTTTTATGGTTACAAAACTTTGTTGTTCTATATCTTCGCAGCTTGTTTCAAAGGGCTTTAGGAGTTTATCTATATTTTTTACAAAGCTGTAAAATTGAACACTCTGGAAAAAATCAATAACACTTTGCTTATTTGGTATTTCAAGGCAAGTTCTTGAAAAATCAAAATCAATTTCAACATCTTTTTTTATGGTTGCAAGAAATTGTGAAAGATAAGCCATTTCCTTTTGTTCAATAAGTTTTTCTTTAATTGCTTTTTTGGTTATGTTTTCAATATTTTCATACACACCGCCAAGTGTTTTGTACTCTTGCAAGAGCCATTGAGCGGTTTTTGCGCCTATTCCTTTTACTCCCGGGATATTGTCTGAGCTATCTCCGCAAAGTGCCTTGTAGTCCACAACTTGCTGTGGTGTAACACCCATATTTTCAAAAACTTGCTCCCAGCCATAGCAGTTAAGTTCACCTTTTTGAGGTATTAAAACATTGATAAAATCTTCTTTGTCCACAAGTTGAAAACTGTCTTTATCTCCTGTTAAAATATAGGTTTTATGCCCCATTTGTTTGGCTTTTAGGGAAATTGTACCTATTATATCATCACCTTCAAAGCCTTCTTTTGTGTAAATCGGTATGTTTAGAGCCTTTAAGCCTTCCATAATGAGCGAGAGCTGAGAGCGTAAAGTGTCAGGCATGGTTTGTCTGTTTGCCTTGTAATCTTCATATTTTTCAAGACGAAAAGTGTGCCTTGAAACATCAAAAGCAACAGCAATAGAGTTTGGTTTAATGTTTTTTCCGCCCTTAGAGGATGAAGATAAAAGGTCGAAAATTGCTTTAAAAAAACCATAAATTGCCCAGGTGGGTTGATGTTCCGTTGTTTGCATGTTTGTGCGCTCAAGGGCAAAAAACATTCTAAAGGCAAGTGCATGACCGTCAATTAATATTAATGTTTTTTTCTCCTCGCTATTCATTTTCCTCACCCTTTTTATTTTATTTTACATTAAAAATCGTTCTTTGTAATGAGTTTTGTGTTATTTAAAATTGTTATCTTAAACGTAGGGTTTTCATTTTGTGAATTGGTATAAAATTTTAAGTAGTTTAGAGTATTTGTATTAATGCCTGATGTGCAAGTTTTGCCGAGGTCATATTGGGTCATATCTGAAGTTATTAAATTATAACTGTCCAATCCGACTTGTGTAAGGGTAAAAGGTTTATCGGCTTTGCACCCTATATCTGCCCACATTAAAGTGTCATTTTTTTCTATTCCTGCAAAAATAAAGTAGCCTTCAGGCAGGTTTGTTGTTTCTATTTTTATGTCGTATCCGTTTTTATTTGTAATTAATTCGTTTAATTGTATAGTTTCACCGCTTTTTTTGTCATTAATAACTATTTCATAGGCTTTTGCGTACGAATTAGCCTTTATGTTTATTTTACCTACACCAGCAAATCTTAAAAAGAAGGTTGGGCTTATCAGACTTGCGCTTATTTTAACCTTTTTTGTACTTTCGTTTTCATTTTTAAATTGGACTTGTTCTAATTTTGCATTTTTCATGATATCGAATTTTGCTTTAAAAAGATTAAAGAACTTTTCGCATTCGTTTTTTCCGCTGTTTTTATATTCACTTATTGTTGCAAGTGCTGTCGTTTCAACCGCTCTTTGTAGTTTCATACGATTTAACGTTACATATGCCATATCTATGCCAAATGCACAAAAGGCCAGAAATGCAATACAAAAAACCGCAACCATAATAGAAATATTGCCTTTTTTGTTTTTAAGGGGTTTGCTCATCTTCTTGTTCCTCTTGATTTTGCGCCCCGCTATAATTGTTAAAATTTGAAACTAAATCATTTTCGTAAATATTGTAATTATTTGGTAAAAATAAAGCTTTGTTTGTTACAACGACGTTTTTAAAGTGAAATTTTTCAGGTATTGCGTTAAAAAACAAATTTACCAATTTAAAAGCGTAGCTGTAGCTATATGTGCCTATAATCACGTAAAAGTCTCCAAATTCAAGGGTTTCGACTTTTAAACTGTCAGAGTATGGAATTTTTCTGGAATTTAGGATTTTTTTCGTATTTTCAACTATTTCATCTTCAATCTGGTTTTTTGTGGAATTTTCTTCATTCTTTTCTGAAGTTGCTACTGTTGACACAGCATTATTCAAGGCAGAATTAAATTCTATCCCAGCGTATAACCCGTAAGAAATTTCGGTCAAAATCCCTATTATGCCGACAAGAAACGGGAAAAATAAAACAAGTTCAACAAGATGTTGAGCCTTTGAGCAAAAAGACTCAAAGGCTTTGCTATCTCGTTTTTTATTATTCTTCTTCCTGAACTCCATTACCTTTAACCATAAAGCTGTAAGATAGGTCTTTATAGTCTATTTTTACAGGATACACACCAGGATCTTTCACAAAAATGTAAAAGAATTTATTTTCTTTTGGCGATATTACTGCAGCGTTATTTATAGTATGTCTGCTTATACCCTCTACTACTGCACTTATCTGTTTATACGCACCGTCGTCAGCACTAACGCTCGAAGGCTCTGCGATCGGACTTGTCTGATTTAGGCGCTGGTAATTGTTGGCAATATTCGCAATATTGTTAATTGTCCCTGATGCTTGAGACATTGCAGCAAGTGCGCCTGCTTGTGAGCTTTGATAAGCACCTAAATAATTTGATGATGTAATTAACTCAACAGGTGTGTTATTTGCGCTTATTGCAAAATCTTTTGTGTAAAATACATAATCATTTGTAGATGAATTATTATTTATTTGAACATAAGTCACCAAAACATCAGGTACAGGGGTCTTTGAAACTCCTACGCGCATTGAAATATCCTCGTTAGTTGATGTTTTATTGTATGTTGAGAAATAAAACATTTCATCGGTTTGAATAAATGCTGAATTTTTGGCATTGTAATCATCGCCAACATAAGATAATGTTGAACAACCGCCTAATGCAAGCGCGCTTAATATAATTGCGCCGAGCATAAAAAACCTATTGACAATTAGCTTTTTCATCTTCGCTTACTCCTTTGATTGTAAGGTTAACTCTGCCTTTATCATCTATTTTGATAACTTTGACAATTACCTCTTGACCAATTGATAAGTGAGGTTCTATTGTTTCAATTCTTTCATTGCATACTTGTGAAATGTGCACCATGCCGTCTTTTCCGGGGGCAAGTTCTACAAATGCGCCGATTGGGATGATTCTTACAACCCTGCCTTTTACCACCATGCCAACTTCAGGTTTAAAAGTAAGGTCTTTAATCATTTTAATTGCAATGTCTGCGCCTTCTTTGTCATTTGATGTAACAGTTACTGTACCGTCATCTTGAATATCGATTTCAGCGCCTGACGCATCAATTATGCTTCTTATCATTTTTCCACCGGGTCCGATTACTGTTCCAATGTCATCTTGAGGAATTGTCATTGTAAACAATCTTGGAGCAAATGGCGATAAATCAGCTCTTGGTGCGCTTATTGCCTCTTTCATGCACTCCATAATGTGCAATCTGCCGTCTTTTGCTTGATACAGCGCACGTCTTAGGGTTTCATTAGATATGCCTTTAATTTTCATATCCATTTGAAGTGCAGTAATACCTTCAGAGTTACCCGTAACTTTAAAATCCATATCGCCTAAAAAGTCTTCAATGCCTTGGATGTCAGTTAACACAATGTCTGTGTCGCCTTCTTTAATAAGACCCATTGCAACACCTGAAATCATACATTTAACAGGAACGCCTGCGTCCATTAATGCCATTGAGCTTGCGCAAGTTGAACCCATTGAGGTTGAACCGTTTGACTCAAGTACATCTGATGTTACACGAATTGCATAAGGGAATTCTTTTTCATCAGGAAGTGCAGGAACGTTAGCGCGTTCTGCCAGGTTGCCATGCCCTACTTCACGACGTCCGGGGCCTCTTAGGGGTTTAACTTCACCAACAGAGAAGCCCGGGAAAATGTATTTATGCATATAAGATTTTTTAAGCAAAGGATCAACGCCGTCAAGCTCTTGCGCCATATTTGGACCGGCAAGAGTTGCACAAGAAAGAATTTGTGTTTGACCTCTTGTAAATACTGCAGAGCCGTGAGCGCGAGGGATGACACCAACTTCGCACCAGATTGGGCGAACTTCGGTAATTTTTCTGCCGTCAGCACGCACGCCTTCATCTTTAATCATTGCACGCATTATTTTCTTTTCTAATGCTTTAAATTCTTCTGCAACAAAGTCAATGCCCGTTTCTTCCATCATCGTTTTAATAGCATGGTCCTCCGGCAATGCTTCAATTTTTTCTTTTACGATATTTTTAGCTTCTTCAAGCTTGTTTTGTCTGTATTCTCTGTCAAAATTGTGATAAGCATCAACAATCATATCGTAAGTGTTGTCTTTAATGATTTGTGCTAATTCTGATGTATCATAAGGATTTACAAAGTTTTCTCTTTCAACACCGCAAGCTCTTGCAAATTCAAGTTGAGCGTCGCACTGTTTTCTAATTTCAACTTGTGCAAATTCAACAGCTGCCATAATATCATCTTCCGTTACAAATTTGCAGCCTGCCTCAACCATAATTACACTGTCATGAGTACCTGCTATAACAATGTCCATATCGGACTTTTCGCACTCTTGGTGTGTCGGGTTTGCAATCATTTGTCCGTCAATTCTACCTACACGAATTGCACCCACAGGACCTTCAAATGGTGCACCCGTTAACATAAGAGCAGCTGACGCCCCTAAAATCGACAGTACATCAGGCTGATTTTTTTGATCATAGCTGAATAATTGCGAAACGATTTGAACATCGTTTCTGTAGCCTTTTGGCCATAGTGGTCTTATTGGTCTGTCAATAAGCCTTGAAACCAAAATCGCTTTTTCGCTTGAGCGACCTTCTGTTCTTGTATAACCTCCGGGGATTCTGCCAATTGCAGACATTCTTTCTTCGTAATCTATTAACAACGGGAAAAAGTCTATACCTACACGAGGTTCTTTACTTACTATCGCGTGGATAAAAAGCATTGTATCTTCACATCTTACGGTAACAGACGATGTTGCCTGTTTTGCGTATTTGCCTGTTTCAATTGTTACAAGCTTATCGCCAATTGTAACTTCCATTCTTTTTACTTCCGGTTTGTTTGTCATCTTTCTTCTTTCTACGTTTTACACTTCTATATCTCAATAGAATTTTATAATAAAAATAAATGCCATGCAAATTTGTACACAGCATTTATTTTATTACTCTATTCTATCCAATATATATATACGTAACCGTTTTGACCGTTTGCGCCTCCTGCAGGTCCGGAATTGGGCAAACTTCCACTTTTCCACCCTCCGCCTCCGCCTCCTGAGCCTGCATAGCCAAAATCTTTAGCTTCGTATAGTGCTCCTGGAGATATAAAAATCAAGTTTTCTCCTTGCGGTGTTATATTTGTGCAATCATTAACCGTACTAAAGCCTCCACAGCTGCCTTTTGTTTTCAGACCGGAATCTCCTCCGTTACCTCCTTGCGCAGTGTTGTTTTCATATTTGGCGTCTGTGCCTTTCGTGCCAAGAGTTACAAATTCTGTCGGCATATTATGTGTTCCTGTTGTACCACCCAGACCCTGTATTGCTTCGGTTGTTTGTGTTGCGGAAGTTCCAATTTTACCGGCAGTACCTCCGTTAATTGTGTATGTTCCTTCTTTGTACTCAATTGAAGTTGCGCCGCCGTCAGTCCCGTCAAGATTTACCGCTCCGCCATTTCCGCCAAAGCCAACAGTTATGGTATATGTATTTTCCGGAATCACCGGTAAGTTTTCAAGAAACGCAAAGTTTCCGCCACCGCCACCGCCACCGCCTGCGGCAGGGTAGGACATATCATAACTTATCTCTGCTATTCCGTTTGCACTGTTTGCGCCTTTGTTTGCCGTTGCAGCTCCTGCTGAATTAAATGTTATGGTTCCGCCGTCTCCTCCGCTGCCCCAGTAACTACCCGTTGTTGTGTATGATGATCCACCGCCCTTGCCTCCTGTGGCAGTATTACTATCATTTGCATCTGCAACTGTGCTACCGTTTTGACCAGCTATTCCTGCTCCTGTGCAATTAGTACTTTGCCATGAGCCGTTTTGATAGATTTTGCAGCTATTAGCGTTGACTCTTTCTCCGCCATTTCCTGCAGTACTGCTGCTAGCACCTTTTCCACCTTTACCTCCGGGAGTTTTTAGTCCCCATACAAGAGTGCCTGAAGCATTATAAACTTCGATGTAGGATTCATTACCGTCATTTCCCTTAGTTGCACTTGCTCCGGAAGAACTTGCACT
>CASEEG010000123.1 GCA_949286885.1 uncultured bacterium | reverse complement strand
GATAAAACTTATTTATATAAAACAGTGGCCGAATCACTCAGGGGAGGCATTAAAAAAGAGAGCTTATGCTCTCTAATTATCTACCCTGGATGCGATTCGAACGCATGACCTACTGCTTAGAAGGCAGTTGCTCTATCCAGCTGAGCTACCAGGGCACAATCAATAAAATTTTCAAAACTACCGTTAGAACTGAAACATACGACTAACTATATATCTTTTACCACACACAAGATGTACTTGCAAGTATTTTATATCCCAACCGAAACAAGAAGCTTGTATATGGCAATCTGCACGACCCTAATTGCTATAAAAGCAATTATAGGAGACAAATCTAGCATGCCAAACGGTGGGAGTAATCTTCTGAATGGCGCAAAAAATACCTCTGTAAAATCATTTAACAACCTAAACGGTTGAGAGTACCAATTAATATTTGGTAACCAAGTTAAAAATATTTTAATAAGCATTAACAACATTATTAAGTCAAATAACTTATATATTGCCAAGGATATACTCATTGTTAATTTCCTTTTTTAAAATCTGGAATTATCTTTTGTTGAATTGCACTCACACACCCTGTTTTCATCAATATTCGCAATAATTTCTCTTAAAAGTTTTTCCAAGTTTGATATGTTATTTTTAAACACTTGCATAACAGCACTGTGCGAAACAGGCTCGCAATCACCTACTAAGCCTGCGTCGTAGTCAGTTATAAGTGATATATTTAATGGACACATATCCATTTCTTTTACTAAATAAGCTTCTGGGTATTGTGTCATATTTATTACTTCCCAACCCTGGGATGTAAAAAACTTACTCTCGGCCTTGCTTGAAAACCTTGGACCGTTAATGACAACAACGGTTCCGTTTTTATGTATACTTAGGTTTAATTTTTCCGCACTTTTGATAGCTATATCTCTCATATATGGACAATATGGGTCAGCAGCACTTACATGTGTTACGATTGGTCCTTCAAAAAATGTGTCTTCCCTTTTTCCTTTTGTCCAATCTACAAATTGGTCACAAAACACGATGTCGCCTGGTTTAACATGTTTTTGTAAACTGCCTGCAGCGCAAGGAGAGATTACTGTTTTGCAACCTATCTGTTTCATAGCCCACACATTTGCTCTATAGTTAACTTTATGAGGTACTAAGTGGTGGTTTCTGCCATGTCGTGGCATAAAGGCAACCTTTTTGCCTGCTACAGTTCCTATTGCTATTGTATCACTTGTTAGACCGTATGGTGTTTCGATTGTATATTCCTTAATTTCGTCAAGAAATTTGTAAAAACCCGAACCTCCAAATATGCCTATTGTAGCTAAATCTTTCATATTTTCCATGTTTATTCCTCTTCAGTGTTTATTGTTGAATTAATTCCTTCTTTCAGCCATGCCCTTGCTTTGTTTCCTACTATAACTTTTCCGTCATTTCTTATACCAAAAGCAAAAGCTCCTTCTCCGCCTTCGCCGTCAACATCAACACAGACAATATTGTAATCAACTCTTATGTTATTTACAATTGTGCCAACGGAGTCAAAATCATAGTCAAAACCCCACCAGAAAATACCATCTTGCGTTATAAATTTTGGCAAATTATTTGTTCCGGATTCAAGCGGGTCACTAACTAAACCTACCGAACAGTAGCTATCCAAAGTATCAAGTGAAGTTGTAGAGTTTGAAGGGTCATATATGTAAGCAGCGCCGGAATTTGTCACAAGAGCATTGCTACCCTCGCAGTTGTCATACATTGTGTTTAACATGTCTGAAAATGTATAACAAAAGGTTTTAGCAGGATCGCTTACTTTGCTCATATCTCCTTCAGGGTAGTTATCTGAATTTAAGACTGCATCTGTTGCACGTTGCAATGTATAGTACGCTTTTTTAAATTTTAATTTATTTTCATCCGGCGTAGCATTGAAAGCAAGTGGGGTAAGAATTGCCGCTATCACACCTAAAATTGCAAGTACAATCATTAGCTCTGCAAGTGTAAACCCTTTTTTTGTTTGCATAACAAAAATCTCCATAATGTATAGGTAAATTATAATATAGCAGCAGGAATATGGCAATTTTTATTTTTTATTCTCTTCTTTAATTATGTCTTCTATTTTGCATGCTTTCTTTTCTTTTTCTCCATTGCAACCCTTATACTCAAATTTTTGTGTTTGCACAGCAGCTCCAGTTTTTTCGCCTTTTTTGTCAAAGTTTTCTTTTGATTCTTGCTGTTGTGTTTTATCTGCTTCAATTTCATTGGACTTTTGCATTTCGCAATATCCTGCACAAGCTGAAAATAGTAAAAATATTAATAAAACGGCAATCTTTTTCATTTATACCCCTGTTTTATTATAAATTTTATTTTTTAATTTTTAATTGTTCGCAAGTGTAATTTGTTGTATCATTTTTTTATGCAAAATTGTAATATACTTTTAGCCCAGTTAAATCCCACGGTTGCTGACATTGAGGGAAATTATACAAAAGCGTTGGAATGTCTTGACAATTCGATAAGTCAAGGTGTCAAGCTAGTTATTTTTCCTGAGCTTTTCTTGCTTGGATATCCACCCATTGATATAATTGAGCGTTATCCTCTCATAGTTGAAGAGAATATAAGTTACCTTCAGAAGTTTGCGCTAAATTGTAAAGATGTTGCTGTTTTAATTGGCTTTTGTGAGTTTAACAAATCTCAAAGCGGAAAAAAGTATTATAATTCTGTTGCTTTCATTAAAAACGGAAAAATAGAAAAAATTATTAGAAAATCACTTTTGCCTACATATAGTGAATTCAGTGAGGGTAGATATTTTCAACCTGCTATTTTTGACTCAAAAGAAAGAATTATTGAATTTGGTAATTGTCGGGCAGGTGTTATTATTTGCGAAGAGGGCTGGAATGATAAAACCTTTTTTAGCAAACCAATGTATCGGTTTGATCCTGTGGAATTATTGGTAAAAGAGCAAAAACCAGACTTTATTATAAATGTTTCTGCCTCCCCTACGCGCGCAAAAAAAGAGCAGCTTTTAAATAACATGTTGTCGCATTGTGCAAAAAGACACTCCACACCTGTTATATATGTAAATCAAACGGGAAGTACCGATAGTTTTACCTTCTGCGGTACTTCAAGAGCCTACGATAGTGACGGCAATCTTATTGCTCGTGCAAAGTCTTTTAGCGAGGACTATTTAACAGTTTCACTTTCAGATAATTCTTTAAACAGAATTGAAAAATTGCCCAGAGGAGTGGAAAAGACTCTTAATTCTCAAAAAGAATTTACGCTTGACTATGATTGGGATATGGAAAGGACATATCTTACTATTAAATCTGCTATAAGTGACTATTTTTCAAAAAACGGATTTAAAAGAGCTGTCCTTGGGTTGTCAGGCGGCCTTGATTCTTCATGTTGTGCCTACTTGCTTGCATGTGCACTTGGCCCGCAAAATGTTTTAGGCATTTCTATGCCATCAGACATTACCAGTCTCCAGAGCCGTAATGATGCAAAGATACTTGCACAGAATTTGGGAATAAGTTTTTTTGAGATACCTATCAAAGATATGACAATTGCCAGTTCAAAAACTTTTGATAATATTTTTGAGCAAATTTGTTCAAAATGGTTTGATTTCAGGTGTAAAGAGCCACTTACCTTTGATAATATCCAGGCGCGTTCTCGTGCTATGATTTTATGGGGTATATCAAATGAATTTTCTTCTTGTATACCTATTGCCACTTCGGACAAGTCTGAGTTGTATATGGGTTATGCTACAATTAACGGCGATATGTCCGGTGGGTTTGCACCTGTTTGTGATGTCACCAAAACCAAGCTTTTTGCACTTGCAAGGTGGATGAATGAAAATGCACCAATAAAAAATGCAATTCCCACAGATATTCTTTTAAAACCCCCGGGGGCTGAATTGGCAATTAATCCCAAAACAGGAAAGCCATTATTAGCAGAGGAAGCCCTTATGCCCTATGAATTCCTTGATGAAATTATTTGGCGTCTTGAAAATTTACAGCAAACTGCTAATGAGATGTTGCATGAGGAATTTTTATATGAAAAAAAACATGAAATAACGCTCGAGCAAAAGAAAAGCTGGCTTGCAAAGTTTGCTCGCAGGGTTCAGTTAGCTCAATTTAAATGGACTATAATGCCTCCAGGGCCAATTGTTGATTCACATTCAATAAACAGGAACGAATACGTCCAACCCATAACTTCAAAATTAAAGTTTTAAAACCTTGCGAACTTGTGAGCAAAGCAAGTCTTTGCAAGATTTTCAAATCCTGTCAATAAAAAACCTCCAAATTGAATGGAG
>CASEEG010000122.1 GCA_949286885.1 uncultured bacterium | reverse complement strand
TTTCTTTTTCAATGTCGTTTTGAATATTTAAAATTTCACGCTCTAAATCACGTATTTGATTTTCAACACCTTGAGTTTTTTCTTTTAACTCTTTTAGTTCCCCTTCATCAATTAACTTTTCAACTTCATCTATTTCGCTTTGCACTTGAGTTATTTTATCAAGCATATCAACGTGTTGTGCTTCCATAGAGTCAAGTTTCTTTTCATTTTCCTTGATTTTTGGGGTTATTTCATTAACTCTTGCAAAGCTCTTTTCAATTGCCTCTTTTGCGCCTGAATTAACTTTAATTAAATTTTGCAACTCGTACTTTGCACTGTTATAAACATTTGATGCATTTGAAAAATCTGCCCTTACCTGCTCCAGGCGTTTATCTAAAGTGTTTCTTTTTTGCTCAAGTTCATTATATTCAATTTCAAATGCCTTTAAGCGTTTTTTAAATGTTTCAAGCTCTTTATCTTCTGCTTTTCCAAAGGTTGAAGTTGCTCTTTTTCTTGCACCACCTGTTATAGCACCTGTTTTTTCAAAAATATCTCCCTCAAGTGTAACAACCCTATATTTGCTCATTAATTTTTTAGCGCAGTCCAGACTTTCAACGACAATTGTTTCACCCAGTGCAAAATAAAAAGCATCAATATACTTGTCATCAAAGTCAATAAGATTTATTGCAAAATCAATAACGCCTTCATCTTTTGGCAAAGACAAGCGAGATGGCGCTTTTTTGATTTTGTTCAATGGCAAAAATGTTGCCCTATCACGTCCTTGTGATTTTAATATTTGAATTGCACGTGCTGCAACATTTTCATCTTCAACTACTACAAATCTTGAACGACCACCCATTGCAACATCAATGGCATCACTAAACTCCCCTTCAACTTCTGCCAACTGCATTAGAGGTGCATGTACTCCTTCAAGGTGCGCATTCATAATTGTTTCAACGCCTGCACCCAGAGCAAATGCCTTATAAGCTTTTTTATCCGCTTCAAGAGCTACTATTTTCTTGTGTGAAAGTTGAATATTGTGCTCTAAATCCTGCAATTGGGTACGTGTTTTATCCAAATCTTCAAATGTTATTTTTTGAGCTACCTTGCAATCTTCAAGCTCCTTTTGTAAAGTTTGGATTTGCAATTCAAGCTTATCACGCTTGTCGTCAAAGGTTTTTTGCCCTTCTTCCAGCTCCTCTATCTTTTTATTTGTTTCATTTAGTTCCTTTTGAAGATTATTCAGCTCGTTTTCAAGCGGAAGTTTTGTTTTAATAAGTTCTGTTTCTTTGTCTTTTAAAGCTTCCAGCTCTTTTCTTAAGAAATTTCTGCGCTCAATATGTTCATCTGCAGTTTTATTAAGCCCCGACATTTCAAGAAGAATTTGAGAAAGTTCTGTCTTTTTCTTTTCTAAATCACCCTCTTTAGATTTTATTAGCTGCTCTTTTTCCTCTATTGCTTTTATAATTTCTTCTTTTTTTTGAGTTAAATTTTCGATACCGTTTTTAGCATTTTCTGCTGTTTTTTTGTTATCTAAAATAAGCTTATCGCTGTGAGCAATTGAAGTTTCTTTTCGGCTTATTTCACCCTTTTTTTCTTCAAGCATCTTTTTAACTTCAATTTGTTTATCTTCGCCCTGCGCACGCACCATTTCGCAAATTTCTTTGTATTTTACAGTTTTGTCTTCAATTTTAGACTTTGTTTCATCCAAACGGACATTTTGAACCTTAATTTCTTTTGTTGAAGTTAAAATATTTTGATGCACTAAATCTAAAGAACGTTTTGTATCAAAGTATTTAATAATATTAACCTTGCCTTCAAGTTCTGTTTTTTCATCATTTAAAGCTTTATATTTTAGTGCAGTTTCTCTTTCTTCCTTTAATTCTTCAAGTCTTGCGTCTTTTTCATTTTTAACAATTAAAGAATTTTGAACACGAGATTCAACTGTTTCAAGCTCTTTTTGTGCAGCAACAATTTTTCTGTCAAAATCAGCGGTGCCTGCTATTTCATCCAAATACTGCCTTCTCTCTTTTGGGGAGCAATTTGCAATTGTTGTAACATCACCCTGCATAATTACGTTGTAGCTGTTTGGTGTAATGTTGTACTTTTCAAGCTCTGTATGGATTTGCGTCAAAGTGCATTGTTTGTCATTCATATAATAAACACTCTGCACACCTTGGGATGTTCTCTTGATTTTCCTTGTAATTATAAGCTCATCTTCCTCATCAAGTTCAAAAGTTACCCTGACAGACGCTTCGTTTCTTTTATTATGCGTGGTAATTAAATCTCCAACGCCTTGCTCTGAGCGCAGTGCACGTGCGCTTGACAAGCCAAGTGCGAACAAAATACTGTCAATTATATTACTTTTACCTGAACCATTAGGACCGGAAACAACAGTAAAACCATCCAAAAACGGAATCGTATATTGATTTGCAAAAGATTTAAAATTGTCTATTTCTAACTGTTTAATACGCATTCAAAACTTCCAAAAGACAAGTCTGTTACTATAATTAGACAACAAAATACACTAGTATGTCAAATTATGTATAAATATTACTCCAAACGCTCTAGCTGTGTTATTTTGCATATTTATTAAGCATTTCAATACGATTTAGGGGCCAAAATACAAAATAAGCACGACCAATTACTCTTTCTTTTGGCAAAAATCCCCAAAAACGGCTATCTTGCGAGTTAGCCCTGTTATCCCCCATCATAAAATACTGCCCTTCAGGAATTATAAACGGACCGCAATACATATCATCCCGACATGGAGTCCAATCTGTTTTTGATAAAATATAAGGCTCATCAAGCGGAATATCGTTTATGTAGACATACCAATCGCCATCTTTATCTTGTTTTATTTCAAACTTGTCGCCCTCAACGCCAACTATTCTTTTTATATAAGCAATATCTTTACAAAATATGCCTGTTAGACGTGAAAATACAGAAAATATATCTTTTTTAAGTCTTTCATCAGGTGGATAAAATACAACTATATCGCCTCTTTTTAGGGGGCGAACAACTTTTGAAACTTTTTCAACAAAGAGTCTGTCTTTTTCAATTAATGTAGGGTGCATTGAACCTGATGGAATCCAGCGCAATTCGCCTATAAAAAAACGTATTAAAATAACAGCAACAATTACAAATACAAGTGTTTCAACTGTTTCTTTCAGAAAATCTTTTGCAGCTTTTATAAATTCTTCTTTTTTCATTATATCCTCAAAAGTTCTTCACATAGGTTCATTAAGGCATTTTTAGCGTAATTGTTTCCATTAAAATCAAGTTCCCTTTGTACATTTTTAGCAATTTTTTGAGCTTTTTTAATGGCTCTGTTCGCATACATGCCAACTTGATTTTTACTAAGCTTAATTATATCACAAGAGGGATTTTCCTGCTTAAAATAAATATAAGGTAAGGTGTAAATGCCGTTTTTAATGTCATCTTGAGATGACAAAAAGTTTTTAATATCATTATTAATTTGAAAAACTGTACCAAAGTTATATGCAAATTGTTCAAGAGCATTTTTAATTTCAGGTTTTGCTTTTTTAATTTCGCACACTGATTGAGCAGCACATACAAAAAGATTTGCAGTTTTTGCAGCGGTTTTTTGCAGATATTCATTCTCATCCTGAGTTTTAAAACGTGCGTCAAACTGGTTAATTTCACCATTTATTGTTTTTATGATGTTTTGTGAGAATATTTCTGATATTTTCGTGTTTTGAATTTTTGACAGCACCAAAAGACAAAGTGAGAGCAGGTAATCTCCTATTATTATTGATTTTTTTGAGCCAAATTTTGAATAAAAGCTATCATTTTCGCGCCTTTTTATGCTTTCATCAATCACATCATCATGTACAAGCGTTGCACTGTGCAAAAGCTCAATACACAAGGCAACGTTTTGGATATCAACATCAATTTCTTCATCCAACAATAGTGTACAAAGAAAAGTAAAAATCGGGCGAATACGTTTAGATTTTGCAAAAAGAAACCCGAGGACATCTTGCTTTAATTCATTAGAGTTTTCTTCAACAACAGTTTTTAAATTATTCTCTAAAGTTAAAATATAAGGTTTTAAAATATCATCGGGTGTCATTTTATTTTAAATTACAAATTTTCCGTTTTCATAAATTAATTTGTCATCAAGGAATATTTTTGAATTTTCTTTCATGTTTTTAATAATATCCCAGTGCAAACCGGATTCATTCTTGCCGCCTGTTTCAGGATAACTTGCACCAAGAGCCATATGAATCGAGCCGCCGATTTTTTCATCAAATAAAATATTGCCTGTTACATCTTGAACTCTATCATTTGTACCAATTGCAATTTCGCCTACAAAGCGGCTGCCAGCGTCCATATCAAGCATTGAGATAAGAAAATCTTCACCTTTTTCCGCTTTAGCATCAACTACTTTGCCATTTTCCAATTTTAGCCAAATTTTATGAGACTCATTACCACGATAAATTGCGGGGAAATCAAAATAAATTTCACCATTTGCGCTATCTTCAACAGGAGATGTAAAAATTTCACCATCAGGGAAATTATTAAGTCCTGAGCAACTTACCCATTTTCTTCCTTCAACGCAAAAGGTAATATCAGTTTTTTCGCCAATTATATGGAGTTTTTTACCACCATTCATAAGATTGACGAGTCTGTCTTGCTCCTTGCCTATCTGTTGCCATTTTTCAATAGGGTTATCTAAATCTAAATAGCAAGAATTAATAATAAAGTCTGTATAATCATCTAATGACATTTTAGCTTCTTGCGCAAGTGCTTGAGTTGGGTAGTCCGCAATAACCCAGTTTAGCTCACCTTTAGCTGCACGATTCAGCATAAGTGTTGAAAGTTCACGAGTTGCTGCCGAGCGTTTTGCCATTTTTTTAGAATCAGCCTTTGCCATACATTTTACGTTAAATGGCGCACCTATTGAAATGTATTTGTCAACTTTTTCGTATTCAAGTTTTGTAATAGGATCAACGTAAGCAAGCTGCTCATCATTTGCGTACTTAATAAAATCAACAGCAAGCCCCTCCATTGAGCACCTTACAATAGGATGAGCGCCGCATTCAAGTACACGCTTGTATATCTCTTTTACAAGCGGCTGACATTGATAACTTTCTGCCCTTATTAGTACCAGGTCGCCTTTTTGAACTTTTGTTGAATAATCAACCAGAATTTGAGCATATTTTTCTAAAATAGTTTTATTATTCATCGCCTTCCTCCATGTTTTTGTAATAAGCATCTTTAAAACGCAGAGTAACACCACGTTTTGAGGTTTTTACAAAATCAACGAGTTTATTTACATATTCATTTTTATCAACTGTTTCTTCAATAATTTCAAGTGCCTGTGTGGTGTTATACTCAGGGCTTCTTAAAATTCTTATGGCTTTATGAACGGCATCACGAGAGGCTTTATCTACTCCTCTGCGCCTTAAACCAATGGCATTTAAACCAATTGGCAGTGCTGGTATACCTTCAGCTTTGCAATATGGAATAATATCAAGTCTTGCAGCTGATGCACCAGAGATTATTGCCATTTCGCCAATTCTAATGTTTTGGTGAAATACAGATTGACCACCTAGAAAAGCACCAAAACCAACTTTAACATGTCCGCCAATTGTTGCGGCATTTGCAAATATAACTTCATCACCAAGTTCGCAGTTGTGTGCAACGTGAGAATACGCCATAAGTAAGCACTTGTTGCCTATTTTTGTTACATTGCCTTCGCCAGATGCTCTGTTAATTGTTGCAAACTCCCTAATCCAGCAGTTTTTGCCAATTATAACACCTGTTTTTTCGCCTTTATAACCTAAATCTTGAGGTTCACCACCGATTGACGCCATAGGAGAAATTTTTGTGCCTTCGCCAATCGTTGCAAATTCTATATTTGCACCGGCGCCAATTTTAACCCCTGCTTCAATAATAACTCCTTCGCCAATTACGGCATTAGGACCTATTTCAACATCGTCTGCAATTTGCGCACTATCGCAAATAACTGCACTCTTATGAATTGTCATTTTTTCACACTTTCTATTTTAATGCTATTGTAATTTCGGCTTCTACGCAAAGTTTTCCATCAACATA
>CASEEG010000121.1 GCA_949286885.1 uncultured bacterium | reverse complement strand
TGACGTGCGTCTATTTCAAGTTTTTCTATGTGAACTGATGTAAATACATCGTCATGAACAAGTCTTTCGCTCAATAAGATAGCATCCTCGAAGTTATAACCTTCCCAAGGCATATAAGCAACAAGAACATTTTTACCAAGTGCCAATTCACCTTGGTGAGTAGAAGCACCGTCTGCTATTACATCGCCTGCTTTAACCTTATCGCCTGCGCGAACTATAGGTCTTTGGTTAATACAAGTGTCTTGGTTTGAACGAACGTATTTTAGTAAAGGATATTGGTAAATCTTGCCGTCATCACCTTTGATGTGGACTTCTTCACCAACAACTCTTATAACTTCACCGTCTACTTCAGAACAAGTTACCATGCAAGAGTCTTTTGCTGCACGTTTTTCAAGACCTGTACCTACAACGGGGCGTTGAGTAACAAGAAGAGGAACAGCTTGACGTTGCATGTTTGAACCCATCAGCGCACGGTTAGCATCGTCGTGCTCAATAAACGGTATCAAAGAAGTAGCAACTGATATTATCTGAATCGGGCAAACACCGACGTAGTCAACTTTTTTAGATTCGCCCATTGTAAATTCGGATCTGTAACGAACAGGCACGTATTCTTCTTTGATGCTTCTGTCAGGATTCAACTGAATATCAGCAGGAGCCACACGATAGTTTTCGTCTTCATCTGCAGTTAAATAGTGAACTTCATCAGTCACAACACCGTCTTTTACAACAAAGAAAGGTGTTTCAATGAAACCATAATCGTTAACACGAGCGTGAGTTGCAAGTGAACCAATCAGACCTGCGTTAGGACCTTCAGGTGTTTCAACAGGACAAATACGTCCGTAGTGAGAAGGGTGAATATCACGAACAGCAAAACCTGCACGTTCTCTCATTAAACCTCCGGGTCCAAGAGCTGAAATACGTCTTTTGTGAGTAAGTTCAGCCAACGGGTTTGTCTGGTCCATGAACTGTGATAACTGTGAAGAACCAAAGAACTCTTTTAAAGATGCCACAAGAGGCTTTGTATTTAAAAGATTCAAAGGTGTTAAAGTTTCACTGTCTTGCAGTGTCATTCTTTCTTTAACAATTCTTTCGATACGGCTTAAACCTACTCTGAACTGGTTTTGAAGCAATTCACCAACCGAGCGGATACGACGGTTGCCCAAGTGGTCAATGTCATCAAGAGTACCTTCATCATAAGTTAGGTTAATTAAGTACTCTATACCTGCAACAATATCTTGAACAGTAATTGTTCTTTGTGTTTCAGGCAAGTTAAGACCCAATTTTTTGTTTAATTTATAACGACCAACTTTACCGATGTCGTATTTCTTTTCATCAAAGAAACGAGCTTCCAGAATTGAACGGCCGCCTGCAGCAGAAGCAGGATCGCCGGGGCGAAGTTTTTTGTAAACTTCAATAAGTGCTTCATCGGTTGAATTTGTTGTATCTTTTTCTAAAGTTTTCTTTAAGAACTCAAAGTGAGTGAATAATGATTCCATTTCAACAGGAGTAATGCCCAAAGCTTTAAGCAAAGTTGTAGCAAGGATTTTCCTGTTTTTATCAATTTTTACGTAAACAAGGTCATTAGAATCTGTTTCGATTTTTAACCATGCGCCGCGGTTAGGAATTAAAGTAGCGTTATATAAACGTTTTCCTGTTGGCGAAACTTCTTTTTTGTAGTAAATACCAGGAGAACGTACAATTTGAGAAACAATAACACGTTCTGCACCGTTTACAATGAATGTACCTTTGTCAGTCATTGTAGGAATATCACCAATGTATACTTCCTGTTCTTTGATTTCACCGCTATCACGGTTAACAAGACGCATCATAACACGCAATTGTTTTGCGTAAGTAGCGTCATGGATACGAGCTTCTTCTATTGTATATTTTGGATTATCAAATGTATAATTCGGTAAGAAATGCAGTTCAAGTCTGCCTGTGTAGTCTTTAATAGGCGAAAAAGAAAGAAATTCCTCTTTTAAACCTTCTTTTAAAAACCACTCAAACGACTTTTTCTGAATTTCAATCAAGTCGGGTAAATCCTTTAGGCGTGTTTCGGGTATGCCCATAGGAGTAACTCGGTTCGCATATTTTGTTGTTGACATCTAAGTACCTCTAATATATGTAATTACAATTAAATTTTAAAACAGCTGTTAATGGTATATCTTCTTTCTTGAGCTTATAAGTTTGCAAAAAATGATTTTATCCCATCCTGCAATATCTTAGTCAGACTTATAAAATCATATCTGCTAAAAGATACCAGTCAAGAGTAAAGTTTTACATATCTTTACATTTTATGGTAAAATTTATTTATAAATAAGGAAATTTTATGAAAAAGATAATACTCACAATTTTATTTTCAATTATTTTTGTACTTAAGGCAAATGCAGATGTAACTCCGCAGTACCTGTCATCTGTTGCCCATTTTGGAATTGGCGTTGCTCAAATTGATAAAAACATAAAAATTTATGAAAAACCTGACTCAAATTCTAAAATGCAAGCGCAGATTGTATGGAATGAGAAAGGTAACCTACAATGCAAAAATACCAAAATGCGTTGTGAAGCAAATGAGATTTTCTTGGGCTTTGCTCCTTCAAATAATATTGCACTTTTTAGTGTTGAAGATGAAACTGATAGTTGGATTTATGTTTGTTATAACCAAAAATACAGGCTTTTCGGTTGGATAAAAAAGGATGAGTACACAAAGTATATGACATGGGGCGAATTTTTAATAAGCTACGGGAAAAAATACGGCATGTATTTATTTCGTGATGTCCCAAAGGAATATAAAATATTATATGCATCACCGGATAGTAAAAGTCCCAGCGTAGATAGCTTTTTTCTTGCAACTCACATAAACCCTTGGCTTGTAAGCGGTAATTGGATTTTAGTCAAAGTTGAAAATTATGACGACAAGCAAAAAACCGGCTGGCTCCGCTTTAGAAGCGACAACGGCAGGTTTTATGGATTTGTAAATCTAAAATAAGCTACTTATGAACATGGAAAAGTTGCATAATATCGTTGTGTGAAATCTTATTTTCAACAAACGGCTTATAGAAAGTAGTAACTGTTTCATTAAGCACTATATTCTGTCCGTCTTTGCGCCTTAATTTTCCGTTAACGACGCAATATTCTACCGAATTGCCATTTGAGTCAACCTCATCAACAAATTTTGCCTTTGACTCATCATAAACTTTTCTTTTCAGATAAGTATCTTTACCATCAGAGTCTTTAATCTTATATTCAATCCCATTTTTATCAACCATGTTAATATAAGGAGTTTCATATCTCATATCCGACATTTCTTGATATGGGTCGTAAGTTGCGCCTTTACCACAGAATACGTGTATTACATTTGAACCTTTACTGTCATACTTTAAAAGCGCATATAGATTGCCCGAATCATCTTGTGGTAACGGTATGGGAGTACCTCCTGCAATTGCAGATAAACCATATTCTTTATAGAGCCCGCAACTAGCCTGTATTCTATCAAAATATTTGCGTATTTCAGGTTTGTACTCACCAGAGGTGGGATCAATCCATTCACGCCTTACCAAATTCCTGTTTTGTTGAGTAATATTTTTGGTTGCATACTCGTATCCGCTAAGACCCATGTTATTGCCGGCATAGAAAAATGGAATACCTGTTGTTGAGTTTAGGAAATCTGTCATGTTTATCATTTTCCCAAGAGCCGGTCTTAATATCTCAGCAAAAGCTTTGTCGCGTATCTCTTTTTCTTTTTGTTTACTAACCCAAGTTATACCCTGTTTTTCTGCTAAGTATCTGGCCTGTTCCATAATATCGTTAATTGTTATCTCGAAAGAAGTTTGACCAAAAACTTCAGCGCGAATAAAATCCGGGTTTTCCATTTTTTTGAATTTACCCCAAGCCAAATCCCTTATCGCTTGTTTTATAACTTTTAATTCAATACTGTCATTATCAAGAACTTTCTCAAAACCATTCAAAAACATATCGCCTGCCGCAACGGATTTAGAACTGATCAAATCATAAGAATCGTAATCGGGAGTTACTTCTTTGCCCAAAACCCTTTTTGCTGCATTTTTTGCTCGTTCGACATCTTCTTTTGTTATAATTGAACTGTCTACATTTATTCCAAATCTTGAAAGAAATATGCCCATATCAAGTGCTAAACCATGCAATCCACGCGGCTTATCATGGTTATCCCAGAAGATATGACTGTGTGTTATGCTTAAAATAGGACCTGATTTCAAAAAATCATCCATTTTATCTTTCAATGCATTCATATTACCAAGCTCATAACCCTTGGCGCCGGTTTCAAAATTTCTTGAAAACAGATTATTTGAAAGTCCGAAGAACATTGAATACTGAGAACCAGTTGTAGCACCTGTTTTCTCATATATCATGCGTTCTGCAATATTAGGATCTATATACTTGCCCCAGTCCATTTTTCTTAGTTTTTCAGCTCTAACATCAATAGGGTCGGTTGTTATACCGCACTTTATGTCATTTTTAGCTTCAAATCTGTAAATACCCATATTGTTATATAATGGCCACAAGTCGGTAAGCTCAAGAACAATGTATGAAGAGGGGTTAATTTCTCTGATATTTTTAACAAATTCACCCCAAAATTCAACCATATCATCAAGTGATTTTTCCGCATTTCTGAGACCATTTCTTGTAGCTGTCAAATCAGCAACATCTTTTGCAGCATCAAAACGCCAATTCAAACCACCTCTGGTCTTTTTAACAAATTTTTTCGCAAATTCAATACCTCTGTAGGAGTATTCCGTAAGACCCATAGCATCCAGCAGGTTTGCGAGCTTTTTTTGCTCTGAATTTTTAAAATTCGGATTGTATAGATTATTATAAATGTTATTAACAAGATTTTTTGCGTCTTCATCTATTTTACCTATGCTTGACACACCTGCTTGGTATAAGGATGCATTCTTGATAGCCTGAGAAACTTTCAGAGTATTTTGTTCTTGGTCAATAGAAACATTTAAATTTGGATAAATAGCTTTAGTCACCACATAGCTAATCAAAATAGGGGCAAGTATTTCGAGAACTTCCTTACCATAAGGTGTAAGCATCATATTAGTGCTATTTGAATTATTGGTAAATTTACTGATTTTATGACCAGGAGAAGTTTCGGCAAAAATTTTCTCTCTCGCCTCTGTTGTCAAAACGTCTTCATCACCTTTCAAGGGCTCAGTAACATCGCTTTCAAAATTGCTTTCCATCTTCATTATAGAGTTGATTATGAAACCGGCAACGGCATTTTTTACAGCTGGTGTATCCATATATTTTTTAAAACTCGGTCTGGTTACAACAGCTTGAAGTTCCGGAGAAAGATCTAAACCCTCATATCTGAAGCTTTCCAATATATCTGTAATGGCTTCTCTTGCATCTTCATATTCAGTGCTTTGTTCTGTCAGTATTTCATCAACTTGTCTTTCTATTTGTGCTATTTCCTCTAAGGGCAAATCATTAGCTTGAGCTATTTTTATTATCTCTTTTCTGCTTTCCGGCGTATCCTGCGCATAAAGCTTTGCTACATATGATACTAAAGCATCATTTGCAAATTTAGTCCAATATGTCGCTACACCATACAAATAATCTCTAACATCATAAAATCCAAAAACATTACCAGGCCTAATGCTTGGGTTTGAAAGGTTCATTTTGACAAGGTCTACGCTGCCATCCCAAAAATCAGCTCCTGCTGCCCTTCCCTTGTTTACTATATCAAAATTTTCAAATGTAAAGAAATTATCTATATTATCAATAATTCTGCTATTACCTTCGTGCAGAAAAGATTTGTACATTTTATGCTCATCAGTGAGCATTTTATATCCATACCCGCTAAATCTTTTTCTCACATCTTTGTTATTATAATCCAATTCAAAGAAATACGGCTGAACGGAATCTTGATGGGTAGATATATCATAATGATCTTTTGGTTGCGAAATATCATAGGAAGTTATAAGATTTTTTGTATCTTTTATTTGTGCTTCACTGGCAAGCCTATCATCAAAAAATTGAATATAGCTGGGCTTGCTGGGGTTATATTCCCGCATACCTAGAGGATTGACGATTTTAAAGCCTATATGTTCATACGCATCGGCATGTTGAGGGTTTGAACTGTAAACCTTATCAGGCAAAACTCCCAGTTTTAAGCGGCCTTTAATTTTAAACCAGTGATAATAAGGGGATTCTTTACCTCTTTTTAGCACATCTTGAAACAGTGGGCTTTGCAAGCTTTGAGATGTAAAAGCACCATCTGCTATGTACCCCTTACCTTCCTTATACAAATCTACAATAACTTTTTTAAACACAGAAAGGGATGGCACTCTGTAAAAATTTTCACCCCAGTATTTGTGTGATGACTTAGAATCTGCACCTATATAGGGGTTTGACATAACGTAACGGTACGGGGCGAGCTCTTCATCTTTGTTAAGCAATATTCCGTCCAAATCACCATGTGCTTTATTAAAATGGTTTCTTATGAAAGTGGAACGGTCTACACCTTTTCCGCTTGTATAAGAATCGTAAAAAACATGCAGTGCAGGACCGGATTTGGGAGTATAGCCCATTTTATTTGATATTACCGTAAAGTCTCCAAATTTTTCATCATGCATTACTGTGCCAGGATCATGCAAATATTTTTTTGTTTCAATATTGGAAAAAACGGTATTACTATTTTTATCTTCACTGTTCTTGTAAGCCTTTTTTGCTTCTTCTTTGTCGACAAGCCTAAATCTATAGGCCATATAATCAGCCATGTCAGGATCACTAAGCATAGTAGCTCTGGGATAAACCAAAACCCCCGAGGATCTGAAAGCATCATAAGACTTGGAAAGTGTAAAGGGCGCACTTTCTATACTTTTGTCTAACTTAAAACCACCCATGCCATCTTCAGCTACAGGACAAAGTTCAAGTAAAATATCATATTTATCCCTGTCAAAAGGCGGTGCATAAAATTTATATGCATCATTTACGGTCAACTCCATGCCTTTAAACGATGTTTGATTAACATTATTTTTTTCGCTTTGTAACCCTATTGCAGAAATCTTCACAATAATTATCCTTGTTTTTTACCTTCAATTCTTATAAAACATCTGAACTCAGAAAATTGCTTTGTCATAAAACTTAATTAAGAGTCCTAGAACTTTTGTTGCATTACATTTTGCGGTTTTGAATAATACTCGATATCAGGTGTGTTTATTTCAAACACATGAGCTCTGAGAGGCCCCAAATCAACAGTTAATGCATTTTCGCTCTTTTGAAAATAACTGGGTTCAGAGTAAGTAGGGACAAGATTATTCAATTCCTGATTTTGCTTAAAACCTGGTATATTGATTTTTGCACTTCTTCTTAAATTAGCATTTCTATTACCAACAAAAAGAAGCGTTTTTCCATCTTTGTGTCTTGCATAAGCAATTACTTCCGGATTATTTGTTTCAAGCTTTATGAATGATCCATGCTGTATTATGTCCTTATATTCAGGCTTAATATATCCGTTTCTCATTTTATGGGCAGATTTTATAAATTCTTGGATCTGAGGAAAATCGCCTCCGGGTTTTCTTGAAAAATTGAAAATATCAAGTCTGCCTGTGTGAACAGTACACTCGTTATTATCAGTTTGAGAATTTGGCGCCTTGGCATGATCGTAGGGGTACAAGTAATAGTCACCTGTTTGTACGCCATCTATGTAATAAGGGTTCACCATAGGCAATGTTGTCTGTAAAGCTGTTGTAAACATAACCCATGGAGCCCCACCGTAATACATCGGGCTTTGATCATCATGCGTAGTCATAGAACCTATTAAAGACTTTGGTTCATTCATTCTGTTAGACATGTCAATATTCTCTTTCATATAATTGAACAAGTCATCCGCCTTTGTCCATTGGTTAAGAATGTGAAACTGGCCGTAATATGAATTAAAACCGCCTCGTAACTGGTCTTCAGGTCTATCATAAGGCATATTTAATTGAGGTGAGGCATCTTCATGAGTATATGATTCCGCCAACCAGCCAAACTCAGGGTCAATGGTATGTGAGTATGGAATAATAACATTCCAAAATTCTATAGGTTTTGCACGGGAAACATCGGCTCTAATACCGTCAATACCAAGCTCAATGCAAGCATCCACATACTTTTTGTGCATATCAAGAACCTTAGGGTTTAGTTTTCTCGTACCTTCATCATCCCAAACTCTAAACATTCTTATATCTTGCCAACCCTGAGGAGTCTTGTCTTGTCCATCTTTTTCTTTCGCCATCAAATCAGGATTCCTTCTTGCAAAATCCAGGCTTGCGCATGAGGGCAAATCAAGCATGACAGAAATTCCGCGTTTATGACATTCGTCTATAAATATCTTGAAATGATCCCAAGCACTGCCGGGAGTTTTCGGATCTTTTAAATTAGGGTCTACGGCTAATTTGCCATTATCTTCAACAAATCTATCGGGAGCGTAGAGCGAACCGGCTAACCCCATTGCAAGAGTTTTACCTGTCGGGTGAATAGGTAATATATGCAGGGTATTTATACCCATATCTTTTATTTCGTCTAATCTGTCAATAGCATTAATAAAATTGCCTGACTCTTCCCCGACCTGAATAAGACCATTTCCATCCAAATCTTTTGCATTCATTATTCTTGGCACTACACCTAATATATTAGCTTGGTTGTTTTTCAACATATCTCTCAGATGATTTTGCCATTGTACGTCGCTAACTGAAAAATTAGATGTTACGGGCTGAATGTTATTAACAGGTAAAATTCGGCTTGCTTGTTTAATTATATACTTGCTAAGCAAAGGATTAAATGGGGCTGTTTGAACATTTACTGTCTGCAAATCAGCATTTTTTGTATTTTGTTTAACTTGGTCTTTTTTGGTATATATAAGATATTTTTGGGCAACACTACTTACTTGCATCTACCCCTCCATTTTCTTTTTTACCGTATAAATGCTCATTTTTAACTTTTCCGAAAAATAGCTGAGAAACCAGAACAAGCCCAACGACAACCAATCCAGTTATTCCGAACATTTTAAGCCAACATTTATCATTGAATTTTTGACTTGCAGTCTCCATAAACAATTCTGCACCTGACTTACCAAGCATAGAATATTGCGTCTTTTGTGCAGCATCAATTCCAACATTATTTATCATATGTCCGGGTCTTGCATGGTCAAGTAACTGCGCATATATTCTATAGAAATTAGATCTTGAATCCATAAGCTTCTGTAACATCGCTTTGTTGCATGAAGAATATGTAGCTTCAGCTAAACCGTAAGGCCTACCATTTGTTGTCAAACAATCAGACTGTTCAAACAGAAGTTTTATAATGCTTATAGGTTTTATACCGTTGCCTTCTTGGTAAAATTTGTTTGCAAGGTCATTCATTGAGCCCTTATATATGATATCCCGACAAATTCGTACTACATCTTCACCGATACTTTCTTGGCCAGTTAAATATTTCCAATGTTGTGCAAGTTCGCCTGTATGCAGTCTTCTTTCAAAGTCTGCTTCCAAAATATATCTATGACCAGTGGCTCTTATGCCTGCACCTTTTTCTTCTATAAACATGTCAATAACTCTTTTGTACATCGGCATTCTTTTCGCTTCACTATATGTCGAGCCGACTTCTTGTTTTAAAACCGCCAAAGGCGAATTTTCGGGAATATTTTCAAAAATCGGGTAAAGACCTTTTGTGATTTGTTTTTTAATTTTATCTAAAAGTTTTTCAACTGTTTTTGATTCAAATTCAGCCTGGCTTGTAGTTAAATCGGAAATAAGCCTTTTATATAAATCATCATTACCGACAAGTCTTTCGAAACGATTTTTCAAAATATCCGCCGCAACATTAACGGAATTTCTGGCAGCACCAAACTCTTTTTGAGAAAACTGCAAAGCAGAAATTAATTTATTAAGAGAATTTAGGTGTATACTTGTATGCAATGACTCATATTTCTGACCAACCAATCCGTTGAGAAAATCTGAATACGCAGAAACTCTTGCACTTATTGGTCTTGTTTGAGTATAAAAAATATTAAGCAGCTCATTGGCGTAATTTTCGGCAGTTTTCGAATCTGCAACTTTATAATCAAGACATTTTTTGTAAGTAGAGAACAACTTGTTTATTTCATAAGTATCACTTAACTCACCTGCACAATTTTTGAATATCTGATGAAGTTGTTCGGCGCTTATATAACCACCTTTGGGGTCATTTGCCTTTAGTCCCAAAAGAAGGTCAATGATCTGCTTTGAAAAATCGGCAAATTTTTTGTTACTTTGAAGACTATCAGCACCAAAACCTAAATCTTTTTTAATAACAGGTATAATTTTCTTTATTTCAATAACACCTGCGGCACTTTGTTCGTTAATAGAATTATGCAGGTTGCTAATACGACTTCTTATCTCCGGTCCGACATTTGTTAGTTCATCTATAAGATTAGCATCGTCTAAGTCTCTGTTGTTCATAATAGTTTCAAACGGATTAAGGAAAACTGCAATTTTATTGCAAAAATCTCTGTCTGGATTACCCGAGTGTCTGGCAAGAGTATGCTTCATAAGCTCTAATGTATCTTTAGCAAAAGCGGGATTAGTAATATTAGCCTGTGCAATTTTTTCAATGTCATCTACATTATTTAATATTCTGTTATACTGAGAACTGACTATGTATTTGGTAACTGCTCTTTCAGCTACGTTGCATATCATTGCAGTCAAAAGCGGACTGAAACCTGCACTCAACATCCACAAAGTATTACCTTGCAGTGCAATTGAGCGCATTTTTTCTTTCGTAAGTTCTTTATAATCAGGCTTTGACCTGTCTATTCCCATTTTACGAGCAATTTTATCTATTTGCTCATCGGAATATAGGTCAGGCACAAATTGATTGTCCAAATATAACCTTTTTTTACGACCTTGCGCATCAACGTACTGCTGGCGAATGTCAAACCCAAACCTGTATTTCAAAGGTTCAGAAATAAGGAGCCGCGGCCAAATAGCCATTGATGCAAAAAATGCACCTGCACCCAAAAATTCCATAACACCTTTTGTACCGGTGCCGCGCCTTGTAAATAAATACGAAGCAATAGCAAGACCTCCAAGTTTCATACCCAAGTCATTAAACCTGCCCAGTTGATTATCATTGGATTTACCTGTCACAAGAGCTTTACCCAACTCAACAATATCTCTTCCGGTATCTGCTATGCCTATAATAGTGCTTGAAATTGGATTACGTGATTTCAACAAATAGGCTTTTTGTTCTTGCGGTTCTATAGAATTTGCATTTAGAACAAAAGACCTGTAAACATCTTGTTTTAAAATCTCATTCCTTAATTTTTGTTCTTGATAATTAGTTGTCATTGAGGTGTTAACAATATTATTCATTAGCACACCTCGTATTCTTTTTTAATGTCAATCTGAGTATCGGGTTGGTTATTTGCAACTTTGAAACCTCTGGTAGCATTAAATATTCCCAAAACAGTAGAGGCAAGCGCAGCAAAAATAATAGCCCTGCCTACGGTTTTAGATCCACGACCAAAGTTTCCACCGCTACCGTTGTATAAATCTATAAAGCTTTTTTTGAAAGTTCTAAAAATACTATTGCAAAAATTAAAAACTCTTTCTTTAAGATTTCTGCCTGCAAAAGAGAAAATTTTTCTCTCAAACGGACTTTGTGCAGCAAGTGCCACTCCCATAGCTGCCCAGAAGAATGAACTTATATATCTTGCAGAGCTTGTTTTTACAGCAGTTTCTCTTACTTTTTCCTGCACCATCTGTTCCGGGGAGTTAAGATAGTCTTTGAAACCCATTTTTCTTGCTATTTTATCCCACCACAAGTGTCTATTACCCTGTTGTTCACCCATCTTGTTTATTAAATCAAATCTTGGAAAATCAACACTCTCAAAGACTCTATGGTACTCAATTTTTGTTAAATCTTTATCGCCGGGATGATCCGGCAATTCGGTAACTACCTTTTTGTATGGCATCTCAAAGTCAATACCGGTTTTTGCCTGTACACCCTTGTTAATTAATTTAGAGCCGAGCCACTTGCCAATAGCATATAAGATAACTCCCGCTGTCATTTTTCTGCCAATAATATTAGCAAATGCCCTATCAGGATTTTTAAAATACTTATTCGCCCCGTTAAAAAGGAGTATAAGCATAAGCGAACCAACAACGTTAGGTATCAGACCCATTGATAAAAATTCATAAAAATTAGAGTTCCGAGAGCCCGCCATTCCTTTTGGAGCGTAAACGAACAAACTGTTCACCAGCTTATCTGCAACAATCCTCGCGCCTGTAAGGGGTGTTTTTTTTATTATTTGATCAGAAGTGCTTGATAATCTCTTATTTACCTCATCTGAAGCATGATAAGTGTTATTAGGTATATTTACTACATTAACCTTTCCTGTTTGCACTTTAGACTTAGGACTCCAAAAAACTAACACACACATTATTGAAAAAGCCTAAATAAAAATATTTGTCAGCTCATTATGAAAAATTTACATTGGTTAACAAATATTTTAATCTTTCACCAACAACATCACTAAATGTAGATAAATCCTTAAAAATTATGTAAAATAATTATATGGAAACATCTGATTTTCAATTTAGTAATGAAATTATAGAAAAAATTTATAATTTTTACAACTCGACAGATGAGCTATTGCTTTTATGCGGTTTTTCTGGTTGTGCAAAAAGTGAAATTCTTAACAAAACTCTGGAAAATCTTGATGGGGATACTCTTATTTTCAAGCATATGTGCTTTGAATACACTACTATAGATGATTTCTTATTGAATTTTTACGATTCGTTTAGAAAATATTCGCTTGAAAAAAAAGTAAGTCTTAAAAAAACTATTGGGGAAAACTTCAAAAATAAAGTCAGCTTTTATTTTAAAAATATAGATAAAAAATGCATAATAGCAGTTGATAACTTTGAACTTATTTCAAATAATATCGAAATTTTGAACTTCTTATGCCATATAGCAAGCTTTGAAAACACAAAATTGGTGCTTATATCAAGAGAAAATAATATAGATTTCTTTATAGATCAAAAATTGTCCTCTCAAATTATAGAAATTAAACCTGACACAAAAGAAATTTTTGAGGAAAAAATTGAAAACGAAAAAATTGAAATTGATAAAGAAACATCAGACAAACTATACGAACTTACCCAAGGTCACAGACTATATCTTAGGATGGTTTTAAGATATTCGCAAATAACGGGGCTAAGGATATCAGAGCTTTTGGCAGAGTTTGAAAAGCGCAAAGATAACTTTGATGATTTTATCATTTTAAAGCTAATATCGCTTGTACCCAGTGTATATTTCAGGTTTTTAAAAAACCTAAGCAGTATAAACCATATTGTAAGTATAGATTTTATAAAAAACTATAACCTTGGTGATATAAAACAAATTGATTACCTTGAAAGGAACTATTTAATTTCAAAATATGACAACAGTATAATGCTTAGAAATTATTTCAAACAGTATTTTATAAACACACTTTCCCTGCAGGAAAAATATGAAATATTTTCACGCCTTGTTGAAATTTATGAAGAAGAATTATCAAAAGGTCCTCGTGACAGATTATTAAGGTTATCTCGTGAAAGTATACGAAAACAAATTGAAATACTGAAAAAGAATATACCCATGTTGGGTAAACAGACAAATATAACAAAAAGCAATTTTTCTTATATTTCTTTATCCCAAGAAGGGTCAAACCCTTGGTTTGACAAAAAAGAAATGGATCGAAAACAAAAATATCTTGACAAGAAAAAAGAACTTCAAAACAAAAAATTAAGCACCAAAAAGAACTTTATAAGTGAAGAAGATGCTCTAATTTTAAAGGAGTATAGGAGAAGAAAATTTGAACAAGCACAAATTGAGCGTATAGAAAATGAAGAATTTAACTTTCTGGAAGAATTCAAAAAGGCAGATGAGCTGGAGCAAAACTACCAATACACTCAAGCAAATGAAATACTGTCAAATCTAAAAAGTAGAACAGATGACCCGCAAACGAAAATTGAAATTCTTGAACACCTTGCACACAATAGTGAAAAATTGAATAATTTTGAACATGCACTTGAATATTATACACAAATTAGTTCTTTGCACCTTATGGAAAATGATTATGAAAAACATTTTAAAACAGTTTTAGAAGTAGCAAATTTATACAAAAATCTCTACAGATTTTCCAGCGCAAAAGATGAATACTTAAAAATTATTAATTCCGACAAAGCTGTGGACAATTCAATAAAAGCTTCTGCTTATCTTGGTTTGGGAGATATTTTTGAAAGTGAAAATTCCATAAAACAGGCTCTTGAGTATTATCATATTGCACTTGAATTTACAAATTCTAAAAATACAAGTGTCTTATGTGAAATTTGCTTTAAAACCGCAATTTTATATGATGATTTACAAGACTTTGAACATGCTCAAGAGTTTTATTTAAAAAACATTGAAACAAGCACAGACACAACTCAAAATAAATGGCTTTCGCAGTGTTATGTAAATTTAGGGCTGATTTATTCTTATCAAAATAAAACAAATGAAGCAAAAAACTATTTAGAACTTGCACTAAATACCGATAGAAACGACAAAAATCAATCAGGCATTTACTTTGCAGCAAGAGAACTTTCAAAAGTATATGAAAGTGAAAATCTTGAACTTGCAATTGATTACCTAAAAGAAGCACTTGAGTGTGCAAAGAAAATGCATGACGAGTTTAAAGAAGCTTTTGCTTATCTTGAACTGGGCGATTTGTATTATAATTTTAATCAGGATGAAATGGCACTTATTAACTTTTTTGAAGCTAAAAAAGCACTTGGTGAAAACATTTTAGAAGAAAATGAACAGATAATAAATCAAAGAATAAATGACATGAAAATAAAAATGCTACCTGCGGAATTTCAAAGAATAGAGGCAAATTATGTTTAGCAAAGAAAATATTGACCTCTTAAAAAAAGAATTTAATATTGAAATCAATCAAGACACAATTGAAAAACTAAACTTGTGGCATAAATTTTTTGTCCAATACAATTCACACACAAATCTTATGAGTGCAGGAGATGTGAAAGTTATTTTTGAAAAGCATGTTTTTGATTCTCTTGCAATTTTAAAATGGAGTGAATTTGACCCTTATAAAAAACAAAAAATCCTTGATGTAGGCACAGGTGGCGGTTTTCCCTCTGTCATTTTAGCACTTTTCTTTCCTGAACTAGAAATTGTCGCAAATGATTCAAGAATGAAAAAAATAAATTTTATAATTGATATAAAGGATGCACTTAATATTAAAAATTTAAAAATTTCTTATGCAAGAGTTGAAGACTTAGAACCTCTTAATTGCGACATTGTTGTTTCTCGAGCAGTTGGTACAATTAAAAATGTCCTAAGACTTTCGAAAAAACACATAAAAGAAAACGGATATTTTGTAATTTATAAGTCTAAAACTCTTGAAAATGAACTAAATGAAATTAAAGATATTAAAGCAGAAATTATCACATATAAACTGCCTTTAAGGGAAAACTTTGAAAGACATCTTGTAATTATTAAACAATAGTTCATAAGGAACATATATTATAAATCTTCGTCTATCCCTCCAAAAGATAATTAAAAAGTTGGAGGAGTAGTATTTTGGGTATTAACGTTTGCGAGCATAAAGAAGATATATTATTTGATAACTTTTTAGAAGAGGACGAAGGTCAAGAGGAAATTAAAACTTTTTCCACAATTGCAAATAAAGATGAAATTTTGCAAATGTATTTAAAAGACATTGGGAGGATAAAGCTTTTAAATAAAAATTCAGAAATGGCACTTGGAAAAGTCATTAAAGAAGGCAGCAGAAAAGAAGCACAAATTGCCAAAAAGAAGCTTGTTCAGGCAAATTTAAGACTTGTAGTATCAATAGCTAAAAAATACACAGGTCAGGGTATTTTGTTTATGGATTTAGTTCAAGAAGGGTCTTTAGGACTTATTAAAGCAGCCCAAAGGTTTGATTACACAAAAGGCTTTAAGTTTTCTACTTATGCAACCTGGTGGATAAAACAAACTATAATCCGCGCTATTGCTAATTCATCCCGCTCAATCAGAATACCTGTTCATATGAGCGATAAAATAAGGATGCTAAAAAAAGCCATTGTAAAATTAAGCGTGCAAAAAGGGTCTGAACCAACAGATGAAGAGTTGAGTGATTTTTTAAAAATTGATGAGAAAAAAATTAAATCAATAAAAAGAGCAATGATAAAAGAACCTGTAAGCCTTGACACACCTGTAGCACAAGACTTGTGTCTTGAAGATTATATATCTGATGACGAACACAAGATGCCGGAAATAAACACAGAAAAAGAATTTTTAAATCAGGATATTTTGGGTATTCTTGACATTTTAAATCAAAAAGAGAGATTTATTATCTTAAACCGTTTTGGTTTAGGGGGGCGAAAAACAAAAACATTAGAGGAGTTGGGGAAAATTTTAGGTTTCTCAAAAGAAAGAATTCGGCAAATTGAAAATGAAGCGTTAAAAAAATTAAGACGCTCACAAGAAGCAAAAAGTCTTAAGGATTACTTACATTAGCAATGTAATGAAAAAGAAAATATGCTACAATCAATTTTGTGGAAAATTTAATTGAGATAAAAGACCTATATAAAACTTACAGCGAAAACAACGGGCTCTTTAGCGCAAAAAAAGAGCCTGTTTGTGCGCTCAAAGGAATAAATTTAGAAATTAAAAAAGGTGAAATTCTTGCCCTTGTGGGTGAATCAGGCTGTGGCAAGTCAACATTGGGCAATTGCATTTTAAAACTTTTAGATGCAACCTCAGGCGAGATTTTTTTTAAAGGCGAAAACATTTTAAATTACAACAAAAAACAAACAAAAGCCTTTAGAAAATCAGCGCAAATGATTTTTCAAAACCCTTATTCAAGCCTAAATCCTAAAATGAAAATAAAAGAAATACTTGAAGAACCCCTTAAAATTCATAAAGAAAAAAATATAAAAGAAAGAGTACTTGAAACCATTTCTATGTGCGGTTTAAATCAAAATGACTTAAAAAAATATCCTCATGAATTTTCAGGAGGGCAAAGGCAAAGAGTTGCAATTGCTCGAGCTCTTGTCTTAAAACCTGAATTTATTGTGGCGGACGAGCCTATTTCAGCACTTGATGTCAGTATTGCAGCGCAAATTATTAATCTTTTAATAGAGTTAAAAGACAAATTAAACCTGACTTTTTTGTTCATTTCACATGATTTAAATATTGTGAAATATATAAGTAATAGAATTGCAATATTAAATCGTGGCATTATTGTTGAGGAGGGCTTGACTGATGAAATTTTTGAAAACCCAAAAGACGACTACACAAAACTGCTTTTAGGCTCAATACCTAAAATTAACCTCTAGCGAACATTTAAAAACTTGTGTACTTGAGGAATAAGCCGAACATTTTTGTATTTTGAATAAAATTTTTCAAATATTTCATCTATGTTTAAAGTGCTGCTAATAGGCATTTTAGGCTGCAAAATAAGCAAAATACCATATTTCTTTACTAAAGTTGTAACTTCTGTTATTTCAGAATTTGAAACATTTTCATCAAAAACAACTTTTGCAAAAACTTCCTTTTCTTTTGCAATATTTATAAAATCGTCAAAAGTTATAAGGCTAAATTCAAGTCCTGTTGCACTTTTTAGCTTTATATCCATAGATACAACATCAACATAATATATTATTTTTTTCAACTCATTTGCATTTGTGCCATTTGTTTCAAGGTATATTTTTTTATTTAACCTGTTTTTATACCTCTTAAAAAATTCAAATAAAAAATCTGCCTCTAAAAGCGGTTCTCCACCTGTAAAACTAACTGTCTGAGCATCACTCGACT
>CASEEG010000120.1 GCA_949286885.1 uncultured bacterium | reverse complement strand
TTGGGCAAGTAACTGACTCGAACCCTACACGAGCCTTGGCGAGGTTATGCGCCTTGTGCGCAATTGGGTCGCGGACGTATTAATATTAGTTTGGGCAAGTAACTGACTCGAACCCTAAACGAGCCTTGGCGAGGTTATGCGCCTTGTGCGCAATTGGGTCGCGGACTTGTTTATTTTTTAGTTTGGGCAAGTAACTGACTCGAAGCCTAAACGAGCCTTGGCGAGGTTATGCGCCTTGTGCGCAATCGGGTCGCGGACTTGTTTATTTTTTAGTTTGGGCAGTACTGGACTCGAACCAGCGACCCCCACAATGTCAATGTGATGCGCTACCAGCTGCGCTAACCGCCCAAACTAATTATTCAATTTTCAAATCGGCTGGTAGCGCTGCGCTATTTTTGAAAGTCGCAAGCTATACGCTCACTCCGTGCGCTAACCGCCCAAACTAATTATTCAAAACGCTAAGACCATTTTAACTGAAATATTGAAAAAAAATCAACTGCGCAAAAAAAATTTTTATGTTACTTATAGATTATGTAAAATTCAGTTGGAAGGCTATAAAATGTTAGATAATGTAAACTTTGGTTCATTAAAAATTATAAGAAGCAACTCAACAAAAAATGCTATAGAGCATTATGCCGATTGTATGGACACAATAAGGGTTATGGCAGATTCTTTTGATAGAATAAAAAAAGACCCCAAAGTGGATGTGACTGTGGTAGGCAAAGTGGTAAGCAATCCCGGGGGCGATTCGATACTTTTTGAATCTCTAAAAAGTGCCGACAACACTTCACTTGCAAAAATTTCAGTAAGTTCTAATGACTTTATTACATCCAGAGCAGAACTTTTCCAAAAATTCTGCAATGAAACACTTGAAAATTTAAAAAAATTAATAAAATAATTTATGGTTTGACATAACTTCAAATATGCCCTATTCTGGATAAAAGTGTTGTTAGATAGTGGAGGGCAATATGTCTGAAGACAATTCAAAAAATATTTTATTTAAAGATGAGAGCGAAAAAACTCTAGTGTTGCTTATTACCATTCTTAGTATTATAACAGGGTTCATCGCTCCGCTTGTACTATGGATTTTTAAAAAAAATGAACTATCCGATTTTTCGAAAAATTTTGTTAGAAAACTTTTAAATTTTGAACTCACTCTATTGTGTGTATGCATTATATTTTTAATTCCTTTTATCGGCCCAATCATAAGTGTGATAGGAGGCCCTGCAGTATGGATAATAAACATCATATATTGCATAATAGCAGCAATAGCGATTTCGGACTCAAAAGAAGCAAACCTACCAAGCTATAAATTTATAAAGGAGTAGAAAATTAACTAATACCAATTTCGCTCCAAACATTTAAATCCTAAAACTAAAAATTGGAGCGTACGGGAGTCGAACCCGTGACCTCAACACTGCCAGTGTTGCGCGCTACCAACTGCGCTAACGCCCCAAAATCACAACAGAATTGAATTCAACAACAATTATTGTTAAACTCTAATAAAATATATTATCAAAATGTACAAAAATCAAGACTAAGGAAATTCTATGCAAATTGCTATCAGCCCAATAATGAAAATATACAACACAAAAATTCTTAAAGTTAATAAAAAAAATTATAATTCCACAGAAAATGATGTGATACAGAATTCTTCAAATACTTCCTCTGCAATTAGAACACAGGCCCTAAGTCATGCTAAGCGTTCTTTCATTACAGACAGCACTACAAGGTTGGGAGCAAATTACAATAAAGATACAAATTCGATAGATTTTAAACTCGCCTCAAAAAATGCGACAGGAGTGATACTTTGTATTTTTGATAAACCAAAAGGCACAGATGCAAAATTCAATATTATAATGAAAAAAACGAACGGAACAAATATATGGGAGGCATCTATTCCCGCTGACATACTCGGTTCAAATAATAAACCTATATACTACGGATATAGAGTTTTTGGAAAAAACTGGGAATACAACACAAATTTTCATAAAAATTTTATGAGCGGATTTAAATCTCTTGTTGATGAAGAAGGAAATCGTTTTAATCCAAACAAACTGGCATTTGATCCATATACAAAAGAATTAAGCCATCTGCCATCAGACAATTCAAAAGGTGAAGACGCTTTTGTTGTAAATGAAGATAATTATTCACAAGACAATGCAAAGTATGCCCCAAAAAGCGTTTTCACAATAAATAGCGAAATTTTAATCCCCAAGGCTTCACAACGTCCACTAACTGATGAAATTATTGGCGAAGTACATATTAAAGACTTAAGCATTAATGAAGATGTAGAAGGTGCAGGCACATATTTAGGTGCTAAACATATGGCAAAAAAACTAAAAGATATGGGCTTTACCATGATAGAATTTTTACCTCTGACCGAATTTGACGACAAACAAGGCGGTGGAAATTACTGGGGTTATATGCCTTTAGGTTATTTTGCACCTGCAAAAAAATATTCTTACGACAAATCAGCAGGCGCAGCACTCAGAGAATTTCGAGAGATGATAAAAGAATTTCATAAAAATAACTTGAAAGTATGTATGGATGTTGTCTATAATCACACAGGAGAAGCAGGGCTTATAAACAATGACATAAATCAGGCAAGACAAACAAGTTTTTCTTTAATAGATAATCAAATGTATTATAAGCAAAAAGCAGGTATATATAACTCAAATTCAGGCTGCGGTAACGATATGAATGTGGCACAAGAAGAAGTTATGAATTTTATTGCAGACTCCGTTGCTTTCTGGGCAAAGCAAGGAGTTGATGCTTTTAGATTTGATCTTGCCGCAGGACTAATGGATACGGATATAAGCGAAAAAGTCCACTATGACGCAACAAGGAGCCTTGTAGGAAAATTAAGTACAATGCTAAAGGAACGAAACATAAAAGTTCTTGAGCCAAACCAAAAAGGTAATGGTATATATTTAATAGCAGAACCATGGACTTGCAGTGGTGATAATTCTTATCAACTGGGAAAATTCCCCGATAAATGGGCCCAGTGGAATGACATAGCAAGAGAAGCAATTAAAAAAGACTCAACTTTCCCCCATACCTTGACACCAAGAGCATTAAAAAATGTTCTTGAAGGTTCCTATGATGTAATGGGTAGTGGAGATAAATCAATAAATTATGCATATTCCCATGACGGATTTAATCTGGTTGACGGTAATTCTTTCAAATCAGCTCCAAATTGCTGGCATTATGCGACAGATTTCAATGGTGACAAAATTCGCCAAGAATGTGCAATCAGAAAACAAATTGCTCTCATTCTTTTGTCAAAGGGGACACCAATGCTGCAGGTTGGTGATGTTATAGGACATTCAAAAAATGGAGAAGACAACAGTTATAACAAAGATGACAAAACAAATTATCTTGACTTTTCAAAAGCCGATATAGCAAATACAAGAGAGCATGCAATACGTGAATTTACCAGAAAAATGATTGATTTTAGAAAAGCCCATAGAGAACTTCGTCAGGGCATTTATAACAAAAATATTCAATACTTTAAGCCTGACGGCTCTTACGCACAGGCTTGGGATAAATGGTATTGGGATAATGTAAATTCTAATATTATTTGCTACAAAATAACGGACGGTAGCGATCTATTTTTCTCAAGTTCTTCTGACAACAACCATATAAATGTTATATTACCGAAAGCACAAGAGGGCAAAAACTGGTATCTTGTCTGCGATACATCAAGAGAAAAATCTTTTGTAGAAGGAGATGAGAGAATTGA
>CASEEG010000119.1 GCA_949286885.1 uncultured bacterium | reverse complement strand
CGAGCGTAGCGGAAGAAAAATGTCATAAGCAGTGTTCTGATGTGTGCGCCGTCAACATCGGCATCTGTCATCATAACAATTTTATGATATCTTAACTTATCAACATCAACTTCATCAGGATTCTTGGAGATATTTATGCCGAGCGCCTGAATCATGATTTTAATTTCGTTTGAATTGTAGATTTTATCCAGTCTTGCGCGCTCAACGTTTAAAATTTTACCCCTGAGCGGCAAAATTGCCTGAAACATCCTGTTTCTGCCCTGTTTTGCACTTCCGCCGGCGCTATCGCCCTCAACAATGTACAATTCGCACTTTTCAGGCTCACGAGAAGAACAATCTGCAAGTTTACCGGGCAATGACGAACTTTCAAGCGCGGTTTTGCGCCTTGTTAATTCTCTTGCTTTTCTTGCAGCCTCACGAGCACGTTGTGCTTGCAGAGTTTTTTCTATAATAAATTTTGCAAGCTTAGGGTTAAATTCAAGCCACTCTTGAAATTTATCTCTAATAACATCATTAACCGCAGGAGTAACTTCAGCGTTACCCAGTTTTTCTTTTGTTTGCCCTTCAAACTCAGGATTTGAAATTTTAACCGAAACAATTGCCGTAAGCCCTTCGCGCACATCTTCGCCCGCAAGGTTTTGCTCATTATCTTTAAGCAAATTATTTTTCCTTGCATAGTCATTAATTACACGAGTAATACCGTTTCTAAAACCTGTTAAATGCGTCCCGCCGTTATGGGTATTAATGTTATTTGCAAAGCTCAGGACATTTTCCGTATAAGAATCTGTATATTGCATTGCTATTTCAACATTTATACCATCAACCATTTTTTCCATATAAATTGGTTTTTCAAAAAGTGCGGTTTTATTCTTGTTTAAATGCTCAACATAGCTTGCAATACCACCTTCATAATGGTAAGTATACTCTTTATCCGCCTTTTTATCGGTGAAAATAATTTTTAAGCCTTTGTTTAAAAATGCCATTTCACGAAAACGATTTGCAATAACATCACAGTCAATTTCAGTTGTTTCCGTAAATATTTCAGGGTCGGGCCAAAATCTTGTTTTAGTTCCTGTTGCATCTGTTTCTCTTATTTTTTCAACATGGGTTGAAGGTTCGCCCCTTAAATACTCCTGCCTCCATACCCAACCGTCGCGGGAAACTTCAACGACGTATTTTTCACTGAGGGCATTTACAACAGATGCGCCTACGCCGTGCAGACCGCCTGATACTTTATAACCGCCGTCGCCAAACTTACCACCGGCATGCAGTACGGTATGAACGATTTCAAGGGCAGATTTACCACTGTCAGGTTTAATATCAACAGGAATTCCACGCCCGTTGTCTTCAACGGTAACCGAGTTATCCTGATGCACCGTAACATGAATTGTATCGCAATATCCTGCAAGACTTTCATCGATTGAGTTGTCGACAATTTCATAAATACAATGGTGCAGACCTCTTTGAGAAGTCGAACCTATATACATCCCCGGACGAACCCTAACTGCCTCAAGACCTTCTAAAACTCTTATGTTACTGGCATCATAATGTTGCGTAGTTTGTTCTGACATGTAAAATCCCCTAAAATACTGGTAATAATAATATATTACTACAAAAAAGGCATGGTGCAAATTTTTAAAGACTTGAAAATAAAAATGTTTATCTAATAATAATACTTATGAAAATAATAATTTATGGTGCAAATGAAATGGGCTCAATTATTGCAGCCGAATTCTTTGAAGACCACGACATAATCGTAATTGATCCCGATTCAAAAAGTCTTGAAAAATTCAACAACTTAGACTTAACTACAATGTGTGCAGATGCTTCTAATATAAATATTTTAAGAGAAGCTGATATTAAAAACTGCGATGTTTTTATTGCATGTACAAATATTGATGAAGGCAACATTGTCGCATGTCTTATTGCAAAACAATTATCGAGTGCAGAAACTGTTTGCTTTGTGTCAAAAAAGGAATGTCGTGATTCATTGCGTGCAATAAAAGAAGAGCACAACAGAAATTATGCACTTTATATTGACTATGTAATTTGGCCCGAAAGGCTTTTAACCCATGAAATTTTAAGAATAATAACGGTGCCCGATGCCGTTGATGTGGAGTATTTTTCAAACGGGCGGGCAAAGCTGCTTGAATACAGGATAAAAGAGAATTCAATACTTAAAGACAAAAAATTAAAAGAATGCCCCTTTAATGAAGAAACTCTTGTAGTCGGCATTGCAAGGAATGAAGAATTGTTTATTCCAAACGGCGAGAGCGAATTTAAAATCGGCGATAAAGCAATATTTATGGGTACACCTGACGCTCTTGACAATACGGCGGGACAGTTTTTTATAGAAGATAACAATATTAAAAATATTGCAATAATCGGCGGAGGCTCTGTCGGGTACGAGCTTGCAAAAAGCCTTGAAAATACAAAACTTAAGATTAAACTTATTGAATATAATTACAAACGCTGCGAATTTTTATCGCAAAACCTCAAAAAAACGCTTGTTTTAAACGGCAACGGCACAAACCTTGAATTGCTTGAACAGGAAGGCATAGGCTCATGCGATGTTGCAATTTGCGTTACCGATAACGATGAAAAAAATCTTTTGTGCTCACTTTTAACCAAACAGTTAGGAGCAAAAAGGACAATTACAAGAGTAGCTCAGGCGGCAACTGCCAGCCTTTTTGAAAAAGTTGGCGTAGATGTTGCAATTTCACCCAAAGAAGCCGCAGTAAACGAGATTAAAAACAGGATAATAGAATCCCATGCCGGAATTTTAGCCACGGTTGAGCGCGGACTTGCGGAAATTTTAGAACTTAAAGTAAGAGAAGATTTCCCCGACACGGCGCTTATGAAATTGAATTTGCCGGCAAGGGCGGTTATTGCAATTATTGAGCGCGGCGGGAAAATAATAATCCCCAAAGGCCAGACTCTTATCCGCGCAAACGACAGTCTTTTAATATTTACAAAATCACAAAATGTCGCAAATATTAAGGATTTCTTTAAATAATGAGATATAATATTTTATCAACCGTTATAGGTTCAAATTTAAGGTATATAGGCATTGTAATGTTAATCCCGGTAATTTTTGCGCTTTTATACCAAGAAGCAAACCATTCGCTGCCTTTTATCTGTGCGGCATTTGTATCCGTTATTCTGGGTTTTTTATTCGCGCTGCCAAAAACTACAGAAAAAGATATTGATTCAATGAAAAAAACGGAAGCGCTTGCAGGAGTGTTTTTTTCCTGGGTTTTCTTTTCGCTTGTGTGTGCAATTCCTTATCTTTTTTATGATTTTAACATTACAAACGCCATATTTGAATCGGTTTCAGGAATTACAACAACCGGAGCAACCGTTATAAACGATTATACAATTTACCCTAAAACACTGTTTTTCTACCGCGCTATGACTCAATGGTTCGGCGGGATGGGGATTGTTGTTTTATTTATCGCGGTTTTGCCAAAATTCTCTGTTGCAGGCAGACAGATGTTCTCCGCAGAATCCCCGGGGCCTGTGGAAGAAAAAGTAACTCCGCGCATCCGCCACACGGCAAGCTGGCTTTGGGGGATATACCTGGGACTTACAATTGTCCAGCTTATTGCGCTTAAATTTTGCGGTATGGATTTTTACAATTCGCTTTGTACAACACTCTCAACTGTTTCAACCGGCGGGCTTTCACCCAATGCACAAAGTATTATGGGATATAATAATCAATCTGCCGTTATTATTACCGGGATTTTTATGTTTTTATCCGGTGCAAACTTTATTTTACTCTACAAAGTTTTTATACAGAGAAAATGGGGCTCGTTTTTAAAAAGTGAAGAATTTTTGACTTATCTTGGTATAACAGTATTTTTCAGTTTATCAATTGCTTTTTTTCTGTGGAGCGCACACAAAGGCAGTTTTTTAAAACACATTACAGACAGCTTCTTTCAGGTTATAAGCCTTATAACATCAACAGGATTTGCCTCCGTTGATTTTATAAAATGGGGCGCCGATGCCAAAATTATGCTTTTTGCGGCAATGTTTGCAAGTGCCTGTGCTGCTTCTACCGCAGGAGGTTTAAAAATTGCAAGATGGATTTATCTTTTCAAATACATAAAAAGAGAAGTTGCAAAAATCATTCACCCGAGCGCAGTCTACCCCATAAAACTTGAAGGCAAGCCTGTTTCTGACGATACAGGATCGCAAATAATGGCTTTTTGTATATTTTACTTTTTTATTTTCGCACTCAGCGCATTTGTCACAGCGCTTCTTGAAAAAAGTCCGGCAACCGCATTATCGGGCGCAATTACAACTTTAGGTAACATCGGCCCCGGGCTCAGCGCAAAAATAGGCCCTATGGGCAGCTTTGACGGCCTTTGCTGTATTACAAAATGGATTTTTATTTTTAATATGCTAATCGGAAGGCTTGAATTAATACCATTTTTAGCCATTTTACACAAAGACTTATGGACAAAGAATTAAACTATTTTTCAAGAGCTTTTTTAAGTGCTTCTTCAAGAGTTTGAATTTTGTTTTCAAGTGTTTTTACTCTTAAGTCAGAATCATCAGCACCAATTGAAGTTTTTTCATACTGTCTTTTTAGCCTTCTATAATTATCGGAAGCATCAAAAAACCCTCTTAACATCAAAAGGACACCGACACTTATGCCAACAAGAAAGGCAAATAAAGAATATATGAACAAATCTATATTGTAATGATAATCTCCGAAACTAACAGGTATTACAGGGTTGTTGTACCCAAAAACATAAACAAAGCCTGCGGTTAATATAAAAGCTAAAAACAAACCTATATTTTTCATTTTTGTCCCCTCATTATCTTTAAAACTTTAACTAAATCTTTATCCCAATCCTTTGGTTCAAGCTCAAAAGTCATTATCTCATTATTTATAGGATGTGTAAAGTTGAGATAATAAGACTCTAAAACTTGCTCGTTTGTTTTAATTCCTCTATATTTTTCAATAGTAAAACCCTTAGCACCATACAGACTATCACCAAAAACAGGATGATTAATAGATGACAGGTGTGCTCGAATTTGATGAGTTCTGCCTGTTTTTAACTCCAGTTCAACAAGAGCCGCACCCTGAAATTTTTCTAAAACTTTATAATAAGTTATTGCCTCTTTTGCGCCACCAGTATCACTTACCTGCATTTTAACAGTATCAGACATATAATGCTTTAGCGGTTTATCAATAACACCACTGTCTTGCTCAAAATCCCCAAGGGCAATTGCCAAATATTTCCTTATGGCACTTTTTGTTCTTATTTGTTCTTGCAAAGACCCTGCAGCCTCATCAGTTTTTGCTGCAAGCATAAGACCTGCTGTGTTTTTATCCAGCCTGTGCACAATACCACGTCTAAAGGGCTCGTTTTTATTTGAAAGATTATCTCCACAATGGCATAAAAGCGCATTAACTAAAGTATTTTTTGTTTCATAAGCGCTTGGATGGGTTAGCATATTTTTTGGCTTATTTAAAACAATTAAATAATCATCTTCATATTTAATATCAAGCTTTATATCCTGAGGCTCAATTACAACTTCTTTTTCTTTAAATATTTCAGGGTCATATTCAATAATCTCATCACCTTTTATTTTGTATGAGGATTTTTTTTGAACTCCCTCAACTAAAATGAGCCCGTTTTCAATTGCTTGCACAACAACTTTTCTGCTTAAATTTAAAAAAGCAGATAAAAAAACATCAAGCCGTTGATTTTTATATTCTGGATTAAGATTTATTTTTTCCATTTTTATTGCAAATTAAAATTATATCTTCGTACAAAACCATAAGAATAAATATAAAAACAGAAGCGCAAATCATAACATCAAAGACATTAAAGACCGCAAAATTTACAAAATTAAGCTTTATATAATCAACAACATAACCAAATATTATTCTTTCATACAAATTTCCTAAAATCCCTGCACTAAATAAAACAAGCGCCAAAATTTTAAACTTGTCGTTAAAAATAACTCTTTTATAAACATATGTAACAAGCGCACCCAATACAAGAACTGCAAAAAGTGCCAACAAGTAAGGATGTCCCTCAAACAAAGAAAAAGCACCGCCTGTATTTTTAGCATAAACAAAGGATAAAATTGCACTACCCTGAGTACTAATTTGCGCAAAAGTATCAACACACAAATCACGAATTGTGGCACCTAATTGCCAAAGCATAAAAGTTGCAATTATATAAAAGAAAAAAGCTCTTTTATCCTTTATTTTCAGACTCTTTTTTATTATCTTCCTCACCCTCTCTTGTAGGATTTAAATCCGTATATAAATTAACTCTTTGCATTAAAAATGCAAGACCTATCATTCTTAGCTCTATTGCTCTAAAATCTTCACTTATGTCCCTCTTAACAATACCCACCGATGCCATTGCATACTCGTTAAAACCATCCTTATTTGCCCGTACAATCCGCTCTAAAATCCCGTCTTTTGGTAATCCTCTGAACACATCTTCGGGCTGGACATTAGGATACAAAATAGCTTCCTTACCCAAGGATGCAACAACTTTTATATTTTTTTCAACAGGCATTTTTAAAGTAAGGCAATACTCCTCACCCTTAGGTACACTCAATGGAGCAAGCAGTTGAATCGGATAGTTTCTTGCACGACCATACCTTACCGATGTTTTTTCTGACACTATATTGTCGCCTGTTATCTTCCATTGGTTATTGATTTTCTTGAGATAAATTGCGTAATTGCATTCACCCTCAAGATAACCGACCCTTAAGTTAAAATCTTGAAATTCTTCTATCTTTTTTTGCGCTTCCTCATCTGCAATAGTTGCCCTTGTTTTGTCAATTAGCATTACCACTGCTTTATCACCATAAAGATTTATACTTTGCACATCACTTGTATAAACTAAATCTTCATAAGACTCAAAAGTTTCCTTGAGCATCTTTATAAATGTATCATAATTAAAGCCGTCAAAACTTCTGTAACTCCTGTCGTATAAAGAAATGATTTTTTCTACATCATGCTCGTTTGAATATTTATTGAGAAGTTTTAAAAGTTTTTTAATTTCTTTTACATCTTCTTTGTCGGTACAAATACAATCCTGTACATCAACATCGTTTTTTGTAAAAAAAGTTTTTATCGGATTTTCTTTCTTGTCATCTTGTTTTTTAAAAAGCGAAAAAGCCCACGCATCAGAACTTGCCAAAGTCAAAATTATCAAAATTGTTAATATTTTTTTCATCATTTTTCCTTCTTCCTAGAGGAGTTAAACTTATTATCTCATAAAAATCATGTAGTATTTTGTTGCGCCATAGTAAAGTATTACCTGCCAAAAATCCGTACCTATCTCATTAACGTCAATATAAGACTTTGGCGGCGGTGTTCTTTGGGTTTGTTTTTTAAAAAGCCTGCCCATTGTGTTTCTTGTTTTCTGACAAATATTTTGCCAGAAGGTAAGCTTTCTCTCCGGCACATATCTTTTATAGAACATGGGATCCACAAGGTCTTTTTCATAAACCGGAACAATGTGCTGCACTTTTCCGTTTGTTTTAAACAAAACATACCACTTGCCGTCTTTTTCTCTCGGGGTTAAAAGATAGTATCCGGGTTCGATTACCGTATTTTTAAATACAAAACGTATACCTGTCCTGAATAGCGGATATGGGGCATACATATATTTTGTATACTCCTCCGTTTGATAAGGATCTAAATTAAAAATATAAGTAAAATCGGCCTCCGGAAGATTTTCATATATCTGGGCATATTTTGAATTTTCGCTCTGAAAATTATCTTCTTGAGAATAACATAAATCTACAGGAACAAAAAACACTACAAAAAATAAAAGTGCTACAAACAAAAATATTTTCCTAAAAATTATGAAATTTGCCATATACACCCCCTTAATGTTAACATAACAATTATGGAAAATAAAGTACTAAGTGCAAATCTGGAAGCGCTCAAAAGGTATGATAAAACACTGACCAACGAAATTTTAAGAATAAATAAAGTAAAATCAACTTTTGAACTGATACAAAACGAAAATGGGGAGTATAATCTTTTAAAAAATTCTATTCCTTTGCATTGTACAAATAGCGCACAATCAGAAGCCCGAAAGATTGTTGAGAAAATTGAGAATATTTCAGATAAAAACACAATAAGGGTAGTTTGGGGACTTGGGCTTGGTTATTTGGCGGATGAATTTATCTCAAGAGCGGAAGGTACAGTTATAATTTATGAACCGGACATTGAACTTTTGAGAACTGTCTTTGAAATAGTGGAATTTGAAAAAAACCTGCAAAAAACAAATGTTTTTGTAACAAATGATGTCCAAAAACTGCTTAAAATAATCAATATCTTATCTGATAAAGAAACTAAAATTACAGTATCTTTCCTCTCTTCATACCTGAAATTATACAAAAATGAAATATATAGAACAGCAGAACTTGTTGAACGTACAAGGGGAGAAAAACAAGCAAATACAAACACTATTAACAAGCTAGGTCCGCTTGCTGCAATCAATACGCTAAAAAACCTTGAAAAAATAATATCAACACCGTTAGTATCATCTCTTAAAAATGCTTTTGAAGGACAAACCGCACTAATTGCATCTGCAGGCCCTTCGCTTAAGGAAAATATTGATATAATAAAAAAATATCGTAATAATTTCATTCTTTTTGCCGTAGGTCCTTCAATGAAATTACTTAAAGAAAACAACATAGAGCCTGACTTTTTGTGCGTAGTTGAAGCATTGGATACCAGTGCCCAATTGGATGAGATGGATCTGGAAAAGGTTAATCTTATATTTGAACCTTATTCAAGCTCATATTTGTGGGATAAAAAAGTTAAAAACAAGTTTTTATTCTTTTCGAAAGACAACTTTTTAAATGATATACTGGCTAATACTCTAAAAATAAATATTTCCGATAATAAAGCCATAGGCACCGTTTCATATTGCGCAGTTTCGAGTGCAAAAATAATGGGGTTTAAAAAAATAGTTCTCTGCGGACAAGATTTGGCATTCAGAAATGGCGAATGCTATGCCAAAGGCAGTGCTTACGAGGATTTAGAGTGTGTCTTTAATGCAGAAACAAACAAATATGAAATTAGAACAAAAGATTATGAAGAATATAAAAAGAAATTATTGTCCAAAAAATATCTGGAAAGCAAATATGCGGATTATTATGTAAAAAATTACATTAAAAAATTAAATTCCACGATATATTCCGTTATGGGACAAGATGGAAAAATGCTCCCCACACAGGCCTGTTATGCCATTTTCATAAAGTACTTTGAGGAATTTGCAAGAAAAAATAAAGACATAAACCTGTTAAATGCATCGCTTGGCGGGGCAGAAATCAGGGGTTTTAAAAACATGCCTTTACAAGAGGCCATTTGTAATGATCCGGTTATACAAATGCCTGAAATACCGCATTGTAAAAATAACTACGATTTGGATGAATTTAAAAAACTAAAAAAAGAAATGTTGAAAATATATTCTGATATAAAAAATAAAATTAATCAGCTTAAAGGCATGCAAGATAATATTATTAAAGAACTGTCAAGAAGGAATATTTTAAACAAAAATACAAACAAGTTGGAACAAAAAATAATTTCGTCGCTTACAATAATAGAAAATTACTATAATTTGCCTTATGTAATGTTTTTGTGCGCATCTTACACAAATATGTATTTTGATAACCTAAAAGCTGCCAAATCTTCACAAGACACAGCAGAAATAAAATCTCTGTACAATAAAAATTTAAATGTCTTGAACTTGCTTGCGCAAAAATTACAAGAAGCAATCAACATCTTACTTGATGAATAATTTATCATTTGAAAGCATTTCCGCTACATTGATTATAAGATAAATCTCGCCGTCTTTCACATATTGCATAAGTTCATTTTTATTTTCCTGCCTTTTTACAGAAACTATTTCATCAGGTTTTATTTGAATGTTGTCACTTATTGCATCAGCAAGCACACCTATCTTAAATTCATCAGAGTTCAATACAATTATAGTTCCGGAGCCGCTATAAGGAAATTTTTGAGAGTGAAAATAGTTTTTTACATCCACAACACTTATAAAATCACCTTTTATATTAACGAGCCCTAAGATAAAGCTGGGGGTACATGGTACTTTTATCATCTTCGTTTCTTGGAGTTTATAAAAACCTCTAATATCGTTCATTTTTATACAATATTTATTCTCTCCAACAAAAAACGAGATAAACTCATCCTTATCGCTCATTATGGCATAAGGATTTTTACTGGTTTTTTCAATATATTCAATTTTCCTTCTGTGTAGAATTTCTAAAGATTCGGAATCAGTAGGAATAAGGGCAAAACCATTATTCACATCGCTATCATCAGGATGTGATTTAACCCAATCATTAATGGATTGCAAATTTAAAACATTACACTGAAAATCTTTATAATCATATATACATTGAATAAAACTATGCTTTGTGTGATAAGGAACAGGCTGGATATCCTTCATATCGGCTCTTTTTACATCCAGAACTTTATTTACCATCACGGCAAAGATATCCTCTTCAACCTTGATTATAACTATCATGGAATTAATATCATAAGGTGACGGTTCAATATTTAAAATTGATTTGATATCAACAACATTTATAATTCTGCCATCATACTCAAAAAGCCCGGCTATATGTGAAGGTAAACGTTCCGGAGTTGAAAGCTCAACAAATTTAAGAATTTCAAGAACATTTTTTGCATCTATCGCATATATGTCCTCTGCTATACTTACTATGGTGTATATATTTTCACAATATTCGGTAATTTGGTCACCGGTTTGTTTAATTTGAGTAATTTGATTTTCCATCCGTATTAATTTTACCTTATTTTATTACAATATCATTTTTTGAGTGACGGGCCAAATCGAGCACATCATAAAGAGAGTCTATATACTCGTAATGGTTTTTATATTTATCATCAAGCATAAGTGCGCCTATTTTCAATCTTATCTGTTCATCATTTTCAATAAAGGCTTGATTCGGATCTTTTATTTTCATTGTCAGCTCTTGTAGCTTGCTGAAAGCGAGATTCTTGTCCGAATTGGTCATAAGTATGGTAAAAATATTGTCCTCATTTCTATAAATAAAATCACCATCAGAAAGACAACCGCTGAGAAAATTTGATATTTTTGCGAGTAGCAAATCCACATAATAATTATCATATTTGCTCTCAAGTCCATCAAGGGAATCTAACTCGATAAATGCAAGACATAACGGAGCATTATTTCTCTTATGCCAGCCGCATTCATAACTTAAAATTCTGTCAAAATCCAATTGTGTATAAAGTTTTTTAGGGTTTTTTTCCTTTGAACTATTCCCTGCCCCATAAACTTTAAAATATCTCAAACGGATAATATGTTCCACCAAGTCCTTTATAGTTCCCACAAGCTTTAATTCCATAGAATTAAGATTGTCCTTAGCATAAAGGTACAAACAACCTACTATATTAGAATCAACGCTAACATCATACTCATACTTCACACAAAATTGACTTAAATCAGAAACTGTAAACTTGTTTTCTTTCTGGAGTATAACTTTTGTTATTGGATTTTTTATAGGAATTTTTTTCTCTATTTCATTAAATACATCTCGACTTAAAGATAAATTCTCAGTATCAAAATACAGGATATTTTCTTCTTCCTTATCTTTAAATGCTATCATTGCACAATCGTACTTAAAATATCTGTAAATAGTCCCAAATATTCTTATAGCAAGAATGTCTGCGTCGGTATATACCTCTTTTATCGAATTAAAATCCCTCACCAGATTTTCTTTCGAAAAATTCTTTATATTGTCATCGAAACTACTTCTCTGTTTGGAATTCAACAGTTTACCTTTTGTCTCAAGAGAAACAGGTATATTTTCCATGGTATTTGTAATGGTTTTTAAAAACTCGGAAGTAAGTTCGCCTTTATTTACAAAACCGTTCGCGCCGCTTCTGAAAGCCCAAAACTTATCTATATTTTTGTCCAGTTTTGAATACATTACCACGGGAATATCTTTTGCAAACTCGTCCGATTTAATCATACGACAAAGCTCATAACCCCCGAGTTCCGGCATTAGTATGTCCAAAACAATTAAATCAGGGGCCTCTTTATATATCATATCTATTGCCGAAAACGGATTACTGCAGTCAAGTAATTCAATATTTGAATTTTTAAAAATGCTTGCAACAGCATTTACATCTTCCAAACTATCATCTATAATGAGTACTTTTTTTGCCATATACCTAAATATCTTATATAATTGAACGTATAAAAATTATACATTATTTTTTAAAAAAAGGGGATTTATGTCTAAACAAATCAAACAAAAGAACGGTATAAATGATTACATTGCAAAAAAACAAACTCTGGACTTAATAACCATTTTATTCATATTCGTTTTTGTCTTTATAACCATAGAGTTTACAGAACTTTCAAAACTTGTAACAGCAGGTGTGCTTGTTCTTCTGTTTTGTTTAACTGTGGTTATTTTTGAAGCAACAAAGAAACAGTACAAAAAAAACACTACTTTGGCAATAAATCAGTTACTTGAGAATGCACTTGATAACACAAAAAAAATTGAAGGCGCAACATCATTGCAAAAGGAAAATATAAACCTTACGTTTGCAAAGTTATCAAATATAAGACTGCTTATAGAAAATCTGAAAAATCAAAGCTCAGATTTGAATGAAATAATTATGAATACCAAACAAAAGGCCATAGACTCTCTTAATTATACAAATACCGAGTACGATGCAGTTAAGGCAAACATTGAGAAAATGTTCACAATAAGACATAAAATTCAAACCATAGCAGAGCTAATTTTGGAATTGTCAGATTTTATTCAATCTATATCATCTACAATCGGCCTTGTAGAAGACATAGCAGAGCAAACCAACTTACTAGCACTAAATGCTGCAGTTGAAGCAGCAAGAGCGGGTGAACATGGTAAAGGATTTGCAATAGTTGCAGGGGAAATTAGAAAACTTGCCGACGAATCAAAACAAGCTACCACTAAAATCACATCGCTAATTACAAACATACAACAAACAGCAAATTCAACTGTTCTTGCAACCGAGGAGGGTACAAAAGAAGTAGAATCGGGCATAGAGCTTGCACATAGTATAGGTTCAAACATTGAACAACTAATACTGTTAATGAACGAAATATCACAAGGCATAAATGATATGACAGGTTCATCAAAAAAAATATCAAACAATACCTCTACAACAGAAGATGCTGTAGGAGACATCAATTCTATACTAGAAAATAACTATAAAGCTGCAGAAGAAAGTTTTCAAAATGTTGAAAATCTTCAAGTGATTTCAAAAACTTTTAAAACTAATATAGGTGAAGAGTAACGGATTTTTAAATGGATTTCTTAGACGATGAGCTGGATGAGATATTAAATATTTTCCAACAAGAAGGCGGAGAGATTCTGCAATCTATGGATAAAAATCTTTTTGCGCTCGAAAAAGATCCGAACAATCCGGATATTGTCATTCAGCTTGCACGCGATGCTCACAGTTTAAAAGGTTCGGCAAGAATGTTGGGGTTTGGGGGAATACAAAGTGTTGCCCATAAAGTTGAAGACGTACTTGGACTTATAAAAGACAATAAAATCGAGCCGAGCGGGGAAATAATCGACACAATATCAGAAGCGTTGGGACATATTCAGCTATTAATAAATAAAACTGTTGAACAAAAAAAAGAATATGAAACTCGGCAGACATCTGATTTTATTGAAAAATTAGACAAAGTATCGTTAGGAGATACTGACCATAAAAAAACAGAAAAGCAAACATATAATTGTAGCGAAGAGATTAAAAGACTGCTTTCCAAACTAAACAAAATAGAAGAGCTTATTGTTCAAATTATATATATCTTCTCCTCAGCGAGACAAGAAAATAATTTCTTAGAAATTAACATTATAAAAACACCTTTAGCCGAACTTAACATTATAATAAAAGAATTGGGCATAAAGCAACTTGAAGAAATAATATCTAATACCGGAAGATTTATTTCCTCTATTAATCCACAGACAATAAGCGAAAATGAGATATTAGAGCTTAACTCAAAAATTGATTCTATTGAGGAATTTTTTAGCAATTATTGTAAAGAGAAGGGTATAAGTACTCAGAATTATTTCAATATAGCAAACGAGCTTTTATTAAGTCACGACGAAGGCAAAATTAGTGAAAACAAAAACGAAGACAAAAAAATTATTGCAGATTTAATTGACAGAATATATGAAAAGCTAAGTCTTCTTGAAATAAATCTTGAATTCCTGCCGGATATAAAAGGACTTTTGGCACAAGTACTCACCAAGATTAAAAATGTTGAAATAAAAAAAATATTTGAAACTACGCTAAACATTTTAAATTTATACGAAGTCAATTCCAAAAATCTTGAAACAGACACTCTTGAAGCTATAAAAGAAATTTGCGAAAACACAAGAAAAATATTTGAACCTGATATTATAAAACCGGAAGAAAGAAAATTTGAAATCGAGCTTTTGCTTCAAAAAATAACAATAGTTGAGCAAATGTCTAAAATTAATATCTCTAAACCAAGACCTCAGAAAAGTCTTCCAAAAACCGAAAAAAATACGCAGGACTGGATTAGTTCAATCGATACAAGTGACATTAAAACTTTAAGGATAGACTCCTTCAAATTAGATAAGCTTGTTAATCAAATAGGCGACTTAATCATCACAAGAATTAAGACAAACGAACACCTCAGTATTGCAAAGAACATCCAAAAT
>CASEEG010000118.1 GCA_949286885.1 uncultured bacterium | reverse complement strand
TTCGAGTCAGTTACTTGCCCAAACTAATATTAATACGTCCGCGACCCAATTGCGCAATGTTATTTTTTCAAGTTTCCCTTAAAACACTTAAATGAAAAAATTTTTTGTTTTATTTTGTCTACTAGTTTGCACATCGGTTTTTGCTCAAGAGCCTATAAAGGTTGTAAATCCTGATGAAAATACAAAAGTTGAAATTATTTTAACCGCTCCTGCACGTGAGTTTTCGCTTGATTTAGATATTGTAAAAGGTCTGGGCGATTTTGAGGTTATTTTATGTAACGAGCAGGGGACAGAACTAAAACGAACTATTGCAGGGCAAAATGGGGAGTATAATTTTGGTACGGTAGATAAGGGCAAATATTTTTTGAAATTTAAAAATAATCTGCAAATACCTGAAATAAAAGAGGATAAAGCAGCACCTTTTATGCAAGATTTGCCTTATATAAGGAAGTAGTTACTCAATTACAGACTTTATCAATCTATATATTAGCCTAAGCTCGTTTTCATTAGCATTTTTTAACATATAATTAATTTCTTTAGCAATTATATCAATCTCTTTTTTGTGGGATACATTAAAAATTTCAGCAGGCTCAAGATTAAAAGCTCTAGCATATTTTTCTATTAAATCGGCTGAAGGGTAGTTTTTGCCAGTTTCAATGCAACTTTGGTGTTTTGTTGCAATATTCACTTTTTCAGCAAGTTCGGATTGCTTTAAACCATTTTTTAATCTTAATTCTTTTATCCTTAGACCAAGTTGCTCTTTAATATTCATTTTTTGCCTCTTTGTCAATGTTAAATGTAATATTTTGATTATTGAACATTGTTAAAGGTTATATAATTAACTTGAAATCTATTTTTTATGTTATATTATTCATGCTATGTTATAAGTTATATAAATAATAATTTTATTACTTATAAAGTAAAAAATAGAAAGGTAGCTTATGAAAAAGGTCATTTTTACTTCGTTTTTTGCTTCTCTAATTTTGGCTCTAGCGCCAATTTGTGCTGTTTTTGCCATGCAGGATTTTACAACAATCCAAAGAAGCGGATGCTGCTCGCATCACGGTGGTGTTTGCGGTTGCTCCGCAGGCAGAGCGCTTTGTTGCGATGGTTCTTTAAGTCCGAGCTGTAGTTGCTATTAAGGTGATATTATGAAAATTAAAAAATTATTTATAGTACTGGCATTTTTGTTTGTAATTCCTCCATCTTTTGCCGAAGGATTTGGTGGGGGATACAAATACTATGACGGTGGTTTTATTTACACAAATGCAACATTGCCACTGAGTGCCAAGAAAAAAAATGAAGAAAATTTTGTCAATGTTTCAAATGTAAATTTATCTTCCCTAAAACAAGGAAAATCATCTAAAACAAATATATTAGGACTGGTTGAAGTAGGTGATGCAGGCATTATGGCGGCTGCAAAAAATGGTGGTATTGAAAAAATCCACTATGTTGAAACAAATAAACATAAGGTATATGTACCATTGTTATTTATTCCAATTTATGTAGACAAACTTGAAACAACAGTTTATGGTGAATAGAAAGGTAAAAAATGAAAAAGATTTTAGTTTTATTTTTATTAGTTTTTAGTGTTTTAATTTTTCAAAATTTAAAAACAAATGCAATGGGCTTATTTTACACAAATGCAAATTATCCGGTTACTGCCACAGGTGTCAGAACAGAAGATTTATCAAAGCTTAAAAAAGGTGAAGCAGATACAATTAATGTTTTGTGGATCGTAGAGGTGGGCGATGCTGGTGTTGATAAAGCAGCAAAAAATGGCAATATAAAAGAAATAAGCTATATTGATGTGCGCGAACAGACAATATTTATATTTTTCAAAAAAATTACCACTACTGTTTATGGTAAATAATCCAGACAAAATTTTGCCCGACATTTTGTGTCGGGCAAATGCTATCTAAAACTTCAAAAGAACTTTCAATACATCTTTTTCTTTATTCTTTTCAAAAGCTTCAAGAGCCTTATCAATAGGATAAATTTCGCTTATAAGCGGTTTAATATCCAGTTTTTTTGCGCCTATTAACCTTAGAGCAGGGGCAAATTGTCCGCAGCGAGAGCCTAAGACCGTTATTTCATCAATAACTACAGGTGCAAGGTTTAAGCCCTCTTTTGCAGCTATTGTACTTTTTAGCACAAGCACGCCTCTTGGCTTTGTCAATGCCAAAGATGTTTCAAATCCGCCTGTTGAGCCTGTTGCCTCAATTACAATATCAAAAGATTTGTTATCCTCCGGTCTTAAATCTTGCAGCATTTTAGTTTTAACACCTGCCTTGCGTGAGATTTCAAGCTTGTTTTGGTGTTTTCCTATATGCACTAAATCTACATTTAGAGCATTTAATACAAGCGCAATACAAAGACCTAGCTTACCATCGCCCAAAAGCGCGACTTTATCCGCAGGTTTTATGTGCAACTGTTCGGTTATCTCCATAGCGGCAGCTACAGGTTCAACAAATGTCGCTTCCTCATCGCTTAGTGTTTGGGGTACTTCAAGTAAATTTTCAACAGGTAAGGTAAAATATTCGCTAAAACAGCCGTCTTTTTGCCAGATACCGAGAGTTTGACGGTTTGGGCAGTGCCTTTGCAGGTTTTGTGCGCACCAAGAGTCATTATTGCAGCCGCAATTAATTTCGCCTACAACTCTTTTGCCCATCCATTTAAAATCACACTCATCGCCAACTTTAACTACATCGCCTACAAACTCATGTCCTAAAACACCCTTGTAGCCCATATATCCTTTTGTAATTTCAAGATCAGTATTACAAATACCCGACATGCGAGTTTTAATAAGCACTTCGCCTTTCTTTGGTGTTGGTGTTTCATAATTATCAACAAGTTTTAAAGTTTCATCAAATACTACTGCCTTCATTTGCTAAAAATCCTCCAAATCTCTTTTATGCTTCCACTTTTTGTGTTAATACTTCCTCTACGTATTTTATTGCACTGACGCCTGCAACAGCTCCGTCTGCAACCGCTGTAATTACTTGCCTTAGAGGTGTTACACGAACATCGCCTATTGCAAATACCCCGGGGATTGAACTTTGCATATTTTCATCAACTACAATAAAACCTCTGCTATCTTGTTTTAGTTGTCCGTTAAAATCATCGCAATTAGGTGTAAAACCAATGTAGGGGAAAACGCCGTCTGTTTCAAGTTCTTGAGTTTT
>CASEEG010000117.1 GCA_949286885.1 uncultured bacterium | reverse complement strand
TTGTTATCATTTTGGACGTGGGTTCGACTCCCACCGTCTCCAATAATAAATTTAACATATTGTTTTTAACGACACATATTGCTAAAATTATTTCTATGATTTAAATAGCTTTGCAGCACAATCAATATCCAAACATTAAGGATTAACGAAAAAGAATCAAAAAAAGATAAAGGCAAAAATCATAATAAATGGTTACATGCTGATGTTGTGGGCTTTGAGGATATAACAAGAAATTTTAATAATTATACTAAAGAATGCATAATTGAATATTCTGACGAAAGGAGTTTTTTATACTCTTTTGAAGTGAAAGACGGAATTATCAATCCTTGTGAACTAAGGGAATATTTTTTCCAAACTGTTTCAAATTCTTCTTGGGCAAATTACTCATATTTAGTTGCAGAAGGAATAAATGACCGAGCAATGGATGAACTACAACTATTATGTGCAAGTTTTAAAATTGGATTTATACGTATAAATAAAAATGAACCAACAGAAAGTGAAATTGTAATTAAAGCACCAAAAACTGCTCTTGATTGGAAAATGATAAACAGAATAGCTGATGAAAACAAAGATTTTCAAAAATACTTAAAGAATATAACACTATCATATAAGGGTCATTCTGATAAATATGCAGCCAAGCCAGAATGGGATTTAAACTAGCATCTTTATTCCTGTGCACCTTTAGTCTTTTTAACAAGTACAAGCATAGGTATCAACAAAAACGTTGCAAACGCAAACCACCTAAATGTATCAACATAGCCCCAAAGCCTTGCCTGCTGCAACAATTCCTGATAAATATTTGCCATTGCCATACCTTGAGCAGTTGCAACATCTGCTGTTGTTTGCATAAATGCTTGTGTCATTGCAGATAATTTTTCTACATAAACATCATTAGAAAAATTCAAATGTCCTGACATCATATGTTGATGAGCCTGCGCAAACCTTGAAACCATTGTTGTACCAATAGATGTACCTATTGCACCACCAATGTTTTTAACAAGGTTTTGTAAACAAGATGCATTTGCCATATCCTCGTTTCTGACAGTTGAACAAGAAAGCGGCACAAGTGGTGTTAAGGCAAGGAAAATGCCAAGTCCGTATAAAATATTTGGAACAGCAATAATGCTTAAGTTTATTTGCAAATTTATCATGCCAAAAAACAAACTGCCAAAACCTAAAAGGATAAGCCCTATCATTGTAATGCGCCTATCGCCCATACGTTTTGAAAGTATCAAATAAGTAATAACTCCGCTAATGCTACCTATACCTCTTGAACCCATAGAAAGACCGCTTAAATATGCACTATAGCCTAAAAGTGTTTGCAACATTGAAGGTAAAAGCGCAGCGGAAGCTAAAAATACCGCCATTAATATAACTTGTATTAATGTACCGAAAAAATATGTCCTGTTTTTTAAAATACCCAAATCAATAAGAGGGTATTCCTTATTTTTAAATTGCGAAACAAAAAATAAAATCGCACAAATTAAACTAAAAGCACTCAACCAGCAAATCCAAGCCGCACCAAACCAATCGGCATCATTACCTTTATCAAGCACAATTTGCAAACTTATTAACCACAAAGATAAAAATGTTAAACCTTTTATATCAATCTTTATACCTTGCTGTTTTTTTGCATAAGGCGGGTCTTCAAGCAATTTTTTTGCAAGAATAACACAAATTACACCTATCGGAATATTTATAAGGTATATCCAGGGCCAAGACCAGTTTTCAGTTATCCAACCGCCCAATACAGGTCCTAAAAGTGGAGCAAAGACAATAACCATACCAAATAATGCCATAGATTTTGGTCTGTCTTCACCTGAAAAACTCTCAAGCATAATTGATTGTCCTAACGGCAACAATCCACCGCCGCCAAGACCCTGAATAAACCTGAAAAGTACAATTTCGGGCATACTTCTGGCCACTGCGCATAAAAAAGATGACACGGTAAAGATAATTATTGAAACTATAAAATAATTTTTCCTACCCATAACTTTTGCCATCATACCTGCAAGGGGTATTGCAATACCTGAAGCTATAAGATAACTGGTTAAAACCCAGGTGGATTCGTTATGTGAAACAGACATTGAGCCTGCAATATAAATTAGTGCAACATTTGAAATAGTTTCATCCAATACAAACATAAATATTGCAAGCATAACAGGAACTACGCCAAGCCATGGGTTTATAGAAGGTTTCCACTCTTGTTGTTCAATTGCTTCGCTCATGATTTATACCCCTCAGGATGATTTTTATGCCACATCCAGGCAGTTTCAATTATCTCTTTTAAATCTGTATATTTTGGTTGCCAGTTTAATGTATTTTTAGCCTTAACTGATGAAGCTATTAGCCTTGCAGGGTCGCCACTTCTTCTTGGTGAAATTTTAGCGGGTATTTTATGCCCACAAACTTCTCTTGCGGCTTCAATTACTTCTTTAACCGAAAAACCTACGCCATTGCCAAGATTAAAAATATTACTTTTATTGCCTTTATTCAAATATTCAAGTGCTAAATAATGAGCTTGCGCTAAATCTGACACATGTATGTAATCTCTTATGCAAGTGCCATCAGGTGTATCGTAATCATCACCAAAAATACCAACAAATTCTCTTTTATTATTTGGAACCTGCAAAACAATAGGAATTAAGTGCGTTTCAGGCGTGTGGTCTTCGCCTATTTTTCCGCTTTTGTGCGCTCCGCAAGCATTAAAGTATCTAAGAGAAACAAAATTTAAACCATGCGCGCCTGACACCCATTTAAACATTTTTTCCATTGATAACTTTGTTTCACCGTAAGTATTTGTGGGATTTGTTTTATCTGTTTCTAAAATAGGTATATTTTCAGGCTCTCCGTAAGTTGCAGCAGTTGATGAAAAAACAATTTTTTTAATATTGTTTTTAACCATAGATTTTAAAAGCACCATAGTGCCGTAAAGATTGTTGTCATAATACTTTAGCGGATCGCTCATACTCTCGCCTACAAGGGAGTTTGCAGCAAAATGAATAACTGCGTCAATTTTTTCATTTTTAAATAAATCATTCAAAAAGGCTTCGTCTCGAATATCGCCCTTATAAAATTTTGTATCAGGATGAACAGCCTCTATATGCCCGCTTTGCAAGTTATCAGCAATAACAACACTAAGTCCTCTATCTAAAAACTCTAAAACAGTGTGAGAGCCAATATAACCTGCTCCTCCAAGAATTAAGACGGACATATTATTACTCCTGTAGTACACCTGTATTGTAACATAAAAAATTACAAGTAAAGAAAAAATTATACATAAATTACAATAAGCCCGGCTAAAATACCGATTATTACAAAGAAAGCAGGCAATTTACTACGATACATCAAAATAGATTGAGGTAAAATTTCACCAAAAGTAACATAGAGCATTGCCCCTGAGGCAAAACTTAAACTCAGAGCAAGCCCCAAAGAGCCTATATCACCTATTAAAAAACCTAAAATCGCGCCAATAATTGTAGGCACTCCGCTTAAAGCAGTTAAAAGTACCGCTCTGCGTTTGCTTATACCACCGTTAATTAAAGGCACTGAAATTGCCATGCCCTCTGGGATATTATGTAAACCTATTAATATTGCAAGAACAAGTGCAGACCCCTCAAGCGCACCACCCATATTAGCAAAAGATGCACCAATTGTCATACCCTCAGGCACATTATGCAAGGCAATAGCACAAGCCATAATTAAACCTGCCACAAATAATGAAAAAGTTGTGTCTTTTTTTTCAATATGTGCGCTTAAGTGGTTTGAGTGAATAATTTCGTCTAAGTCATCTGCAGTTTGGGGGTGATCATGGCTAATGTGATGTACTTCATGATTTGTTGCTCTGTCTATAAATAAATTCAGCAAATATACAATACCCACACCGACACAAATACCTAAAGAAACAATAAACACATTTGTTTTTGTATTTAGCGCACTCACGATTAAATCAAAACAAACAATAGCAGTCATAACACCACCTGCAAAACTTAAAAGCAGACTTACTGTTTTTTTTGAGTCTTTTTTAAATAAAGCACCAACTATACCGCCAAGACCTGTTCCGCCAACGCCTGCGATTGCTGTTGCTTCAATTAGTGTAATAATTTCATTCATAATTCCTCCCAAAGAGGTCGGGGTAATATTTATAATATAAGAACATTGTGCTTAGAGTTTGGAAATGCCCTTGGGGTGTGCCCACAAACTCTTAGTGAGCTAATGCGAACTTAGAGTTTGGAAATGCCCTTGGGGTGTGCCCACAAACTCTTAGTGAGCTAATGCGAACATAGAGTTTGGAAATGCCCTTGGGGCGCGCCACAATTCAAACTGCGAAAGTTCGGAGAAAGAGGCACATGCTCTCACATCCTTCTGTTTTTCCGCCTGTGCAATCATAGATTGCTTCGCTCCCTTTGCTTTCGCTACGGTCGCAACGGCGGTCATCTAAGGTCTTCGCACTTTGCGTTT
>CASEEG010000116.1 GCA_949286885.1 uncultured bacterium | reverse complement strand
CTCTGCCCCTCTTTTTGCGGACAAACAACACAATAGGTAAGCTCCATATCATGTAACAAAGCTCTACCGCCTGTGGGTCGCCTTACAATATCAATATCTAAATCATTATAAAATTCTTCAAAAGTTTGATTTTTGCCCAGACTTAAGCACTTTGGCGACCAGTTATAAAAACGCAAAGACAAAAAATCCTGCTTGCTTGATATTGCATCCTGCAACATCTTTAAATCAAGCTCCATGTTTTTCTTACCGCAATTTACAATGTTACAATCGGTATTTATAAAATTGACATTCATAAAAATAATCATATCATGTAAATATGAGGATGATTCAGAAACTAAAAGCGCTTGAAAAAGCCGTTGTATTTTTAAGATGGGCGACAGATGCGGAATTTGGCAAAATTAAGTATGTCGGCGATGATTTTATAGAATTTGAAATTTTAGACATGGATTCTATGGAATACACCGAAACCGTACTTATCAACTCTCAGCTAATACTGGAAGTTATGATAAGCGGCTTTGAGATTTCGCGCGTTATAGCTGAAATGTCGGCAAAAATTACCGTACACGATTTAGACGGTCAGTTTTAGGTATTTTTAGCTCAAAAACAATTTTGTTCTCGCTTTTTTTTATGCAAAGGGTAGATTTTATTCGTCTTGCAAGCCTTTTTGTAATAAGCAAACCCATACCAAAAGATAGTTCATCTTTTTTTTGTTTGGCTATAAGCAGATTTGAAATTTTAAAGATAATATTTTTTTTATTTTTTACAAAACCTATTTCAATGTCACTCTGTAATGGCGCATATTTAATGGCATTTGAAAGTAAATTTGAAACAATACGAGAAAAAATAGCACCACAAGAATATATCTTTAAATTTGAACACGTCGGAAAAATAATTCTTATACACTTTTGTCGCAAAAGAGGTGCATAAAGATTCAACTCTTTTTTAGTTAACTCAATCGGGTAAATGTCACTAAAATAAGGGGTTTTAAAACCATCTTTAAAGCTATATAAAGTCAAAAAATCTTGTATAATATTTAGCACATTAAGATTGATATTGTAAATTTCTTCCTCAAGCTCATTTCTGTGAACACTGTCCAGGGCAAACTTCGCACCAAGCATAGGACTTTTAATATCATGTAAAATCTGGGAGAATATTTCTTCATTTTGATTTTTAAGCTTCAAGAGTCTATTGTATTTTTTTAGAATATAATTAAAAAAATCTTTGAAAACTTCAAACTTTGAACACTCTTTACCCTTGCACTCAAGTGAATTAAGATAAATATCCATAATATTTTCATACTCATTGATATTAAAATTCTCATCATCAAATTTTTCTTTAATTGCGTAATAAAATTCGTTTTTCATAGTAATAAGAATTTCAAAAAAAATTTTTTTTTAAATTGGACTCCTTGGTAATTTTATAAGCACTTTACTTTAATTTCTCAGCAAGTACAATAGTATATGCTTACAAATTAAATCAATGGAGTGCAAATGATAGAATTCAATTACAGAAACGTTAGTGCAGATATTTTAGGAGAAGACAGAGGTCTTAATCTTGAAGCTGCCTTTAGTGAGTATGAGAATAAAATCAGCAACATTATCCTTGATTTAAATTTAAGAAAAGACAAACCGGGCCAGTGGCTGCAATGGATGAATTTAGGCTATAACGAAGAAACTGTCTGGTATGTAAAAGAATACGCCGCAATGGTAGAAGGCAGATTTGACAATATTTTGGTACTTGGAATTGGTGGCAGCGCATTAGGTTCTATTGCAATGTGCGAAGCACTTTTAAAACCTTACTGGAATATGTTGTCAAAAGAAGAACGTGGCGGATTACCAAGAATTTTCTTTTTAGATAACATTGATCCCGATCAAATAAATGCATTACTTGATATGCTTGACCTGAAAAAAACTCTTATAAACGTAATTACAAAATCAGGCTCAACTGCTGAAACTATGTCGCAGTTTATGATAATCAAAGACAGAATGCAGAATCTTTTAGGTGATGACTACAGAAAAAATATCGTTGCGACAACAGATAAACAATCAGGCATTTTAAGGCAAATTGCAAATGAAGAAGGTTATAAAACTTTTGTAGTTCCTGATGACGTTGGCGGAAGATTCTCAGTATTTTCAGCAGTTGGTCTTGTGCCAATGGCGCTTGTTGGTATAGATATTGATGAAATTATGGAAGGCGTTAAAGTAATGGATTTAACGCTGAAAAATACAGATATTAGAAAAAATATAGCGGCACAAAACGCACTCATTCATTACTTAATGGATATACAAAAAGGCAACTATATTTCAGTTATGATGCCGTATTCAAGCCGTTTAAGATATGTTGCAGACTGGTATGTTCAACTTTGGGCAGAATCTTTAGGAAAAGAAGTCGATAGGGATGGCAACAAAGTAAATATTGGACCTACGCCAATTAAAGCACTGGGTGCAACAGATCAACATTCGCAAATTCAACTTTACAATGAAGGCAAAAACGATAAAATTATTACGTTCATCAGAGTGGGTGAATTTGATACAACTCTTGAAATACCAAAAATATTTGAATACACTGGAATCGGCTATTTAGGCGGAAACACTATAAATAATTTAATCAATGCAGAGGCTGATTCAACTGCAGTTGCTCTTACTGATTTTAAACGACCAAATCTGACAATAACTCTACCAAAAGTAAATGCAAGAAACCTTGCACAGCTTTTTTATATGCTTGAAGTGCAAACAGCAATAATTGGTGAACTTTACAATATAAACGCTTTCAATCAACCAGGTGTAGAGCAAGCAAAAAATTACACTTATGCACTTATGGGTCGTGCCGGTTATGAAGAATCAAAAGAAGAACTGACCCACAAAATAGGCAGATAGCCTATTTTGTAAATAAATCAGTAATATCTATTATCTTGGCCGGTTTACCCGCAGGTTTTTCTGTTATTAACCTGAATTTTCCGGAATTAGAATCGACACCCAAGATATTTCCCTTGTAATCCTTTCTAATTGAGTAATTTTTAAATTCATAAGAACCGTCATTGTGAGAAATCAAGCGTGTAATAAAATCAGTAAGGATATTTTTTTGTTTTTTACTTTTGTGGTTTCTGGTTGCAACGGTTTGTATATGATCACCATTTGGCAATACTGCATAAGAACGAGTGTATTGACCTACCTTATTAGGAAAACCAAGCGCAGCAACAGTGCCGTTTTTTGACGTAAATACAGAATGATAATTTACATTTTTACTTGGCAAATCATAAAGTTGCTTTGTAACAAAATCTTTCATTTCTCTTTGGTAACGTTTTCCTTTTACATAATCCGATAACATGGAGATGGGTTTTATCATTTTATTTTTCCTTTCTCTTTTTGATTTGTAAGATTACAAAAACAAAGAAAATTATTTTTTGCTATCAGCAAAAAGACACCATGTTGAAGCACGGTTTATTTTTACATTAACAAACTCGCCGATTTTTGGACAATTCCCGGTAATATGGACAACTTTATTGTTTCTTGTTCTACCTTCAAATTTACCATTTTTATATGACTCAACAAGAACCTCAAGAACTCGTCCTACATATTTTTCATTAGACTTTAAAGACATTTCTTTAACTTTTTCATTTAAAATAGAAAGTCGCTCTTTTTTTTCATTTTCATCCACATATTTATCAACCCACTTTGCAGCAGGCGTTTTTGGACGTGGTGAATAAGCAGCGGTATTTGAATAATCTAGCTCAAATTCATCAAATGCACTAAGTGTCATTTCAAATTCTTCACGAGTTTCTGATGGAAAACCTGCAATAAAATCTGATGTAATTGTAACATCTTTTATATTATTTCTAATTTTTTTTACTATTTCACCGTAAGTTTTTCTGTCATATCGGCGATTCATCGCTTTTAATACTCTATCTGAACCGCTTTGCATAGGTATATGAAAACACTCACAAATTTTTTTTGAGTTTTTAACAGTATCAATTAATTCATCGGTAATATCCGTAGGGTAAGATGTAGTAAAACGAATTCTAAAATCGCCCTCCAGCGCATCAATTTGCCTTAAAAGATACGCTAACGTTGGCTTATCTGGTAAATCCTTACCATAGCTGTCAACATTTTGACCGAGCAGGGTAATTTCCTTAAATCCTTGTTTTAAAATGCTTTTAGCTTCATTAATTATTCTTTGAGGCTCTCTTGAACGCTCACGCCCACGAGTATATGGAACAACACAGTATGAACAAAAATTGTTACAACCTTCAATTATTGGCAACCAAGCATTTAAATATTTTGAGCGTATTATATTAAAATCACCCTCTTTTATTGGGTTTTCACGCACAGCACAAATTCTGCCTTCGTTATTAATGAGTTGTGGTAATTCATATATATTTTGAGTTCCAAAGACCAAATCAACATATGGAAAACGCTTTAAAAGGTTTTCACCCTCTTGCTGTGCTACACATCCGCAGATGCCTATTTTAAGGGGTCTTTCTTTTTTAATCTTACCCCAAACACCAAGCTTTGAGTAAGCCTTATCTTCAGATAATTTTCTAATTGAACAGGTATTAACTATACATAAATCAGCCTTATTTTCATCTTCACATGGAACATAATTAAAATGAGACAAAATTCCATATATTCTTTCACTGTCAGACTTATTCATCTGACAGCCAAGTGTTTCAATATAAACTTTTTTAAGTTCAGCAGACATTAGACTATTTTTGAACCTTCTACAATATTGTCCACTTTTTCAATTCTTTCCTTTAATGCCCCATGCGGTTTATAGTAAGGCTCAACCGTCATAATTTTGGCAGCAATATTTGGATAATAATATATAAATCTCAGTTCGCTGTCAGTAAGTGGTTTTTGGGTGTGAACGTTTGCATAGCGAACAAGCTCAAGAATATTTCTTGCTTCATCTTCATCATTAAATTCTAATTCAAGATTTTGATAAACATTTCTAAAACCCTTAATTCCGGAGTACTCGCCAACTGTAATCATTCTGCCGGTTTCTATTATCTCAGGCTCACCCTTGCCGAGTTCTTCATAATCATATAATTCATAATTACGTCTGTCTTTAAGCGCACCGTCAGCGTGAATTCCACTTTCATGAGCAAAAGCGTTATCACCAACTGCAACTTGATTCATTGGTATTGGTACACCAAAAGCGTATGAAGTATATTTTGCAAGTCGCCACGCCTTTGAAATATCTATTTGCGGGTCAAGCATATATCTACCTTTAAAACCACTTGATTTTTCAATTGCCAAAATGCAAGATACAAGATCTGCATTACCTGCACGCTCACCCATACCATTAATTGCAGTATTAATCCAGGCATCAACCCCGGCATCAATTGCTGCTTTTGCACCCATAACAGAGCAGGCTGTTGCCATACCTAAATCATTATGAAAATGCATTTCTACATCCATTTGCGCTTCTTTTGCTATTTGAAATATTCTCTCGTACGCTGTCTGTGGGTCATCATAACCTAAAGTATCACAGTATCTAAAGCGCACTGCACCATATCTTTTACACTCTTTAGCATATTCAATTAAATATTCAAGGTCGCTTCTTGAGGCATCTTCAGCGTTAACACCAATCATTTTTGCCCCTTGAGCTATTGCCTCGTTAATTGCTTCACAGGTTTGATTTAAAATATCTTTCTTGTTCTTCTTGCCCTGATATTTTCCTCTTATCATTTGTTCTGAAGTAGATTGAGAAAGATTTAAATATTGAAGTTTTGGAACATTGTTAAATGCTTTTTGAACATCTGTTGCAATGGCTCTCATCCAGCCTGACAGTTTTGTTTTATTAATCAAGCCTCTTTCAACGAGTTGCAGATTTCCATTTAAGTAATTTATTTCATGCTCAGTTGTCGGAAAACCAAACTCAGATTGGTTAACACCCATTTCATTAAGCATTATATTTATTATTGTTTTTTGCAACTTTGCAAGCCCGAGCCTTGAAGTTTGTACCCCATCACGGTTTGTAACATCGACTATTTTAATATAATTCAACTGGATCCCCTTTGTTAATTTTTGTAAAAACTTTAATTATATGATAATTATCTTAGCAAACAATTGCATTTACGGACATTGCTATAATATAATAATATATAAAAATAAGTATTTTGCAAATACTTGAAAGGAAGGCAAAATGGATTCATCCGCAAGGTTGGGAAAAGTTCCATACTATACGCCACAGATGGATAAGATTGCAACAAAACTTGGGCGCATTGCAGATATTTCGGATAATGAAATTGTACTCTCGAGTATTGCTAAAACGGAACAAGACAGTAAAAAAAGTCTTGCAGCAAAAATGAGTAAGGCACTGGTACCTGCAACAATCGGTGCATTCATTCTGACTGATGTAGCTAAAGCAAAAATAAAAAGCGGCGATATCGTAAAAAAAGCGCCTCCTTCCGTTAAACTTGCGGTAGGTTTAGCAAGTCTTATTTCTTGGTTGGCAACGCTCGGGTTTTTTAGTATTGCAAACAAAGCATCAAGTAAAATTGCCGATAAAACAGATAATGCTAATTTAAAATCAGGGATACTTTTGGCCGGTACAGTTGGCGGCGGAGCTGGACTTTATCTTGCTGCAAGAGAACTGGCAACAAAATCTATAAAGAAATTTACAAAAAACATGCCTGAAACCGTAAAAGAATTAGGCGTAAAAGCTGCAAAATTTGATGAAGGTTTTAGGGCTAACAATATTGTTAAAGCAATTAAGAAAAACATTGGTGATCCTATTTCTAGGTTTGCATCAAAACATAGCAATTTAAGTAAATTCCTTTCTCGAAATTCTTCCTTGATTATTTTTGGATTAAGCATACTTGGTAGCGTTTTGATTGGCACCAAAATAACAAAAGATAAAAACAAATCTTTTGAAGAAAATGTAAATAAACTATACCAAATAAGAGAAGAAGCAAGAATTGCAACCGACGAACTGAAAGCTTCAAAAGCGGTATATGACGATATAATTAACGACGATGGTTTTATTGTCGACACTAATGAAGTTATCGAAACAGCCGAAATCGATCCTAAAAATATTGACAAGTCTGCCATGAGAACCCTAAAAGCAGCTCTTGAATAGAAATATTTTTCTAAAAAAACTCCCTGCAAAATGCAGGGAGTTTCTGCCTATATAAGTTTAACCGACAATTTCAAACTTATTCCCATGTTCCTTCCTTGCAGCTGCAGCATTGGCATCGAGCGAATCTATTAATTTCTGATTTTTTCTGACCGTTTTTTGGTCTTGCGCTTTTAGTGCATCAGAAATAGCTTGTATTAACATGCTTGGGTCGAAGTTTTTATCAAAATCGGCACTAAGCCTTAAGGTCCAGTTTTGAGGACCAAACGTTTGAGGCATGTTATATCTTTTATCCATACCAAGCAAATCAGTCCAGAAAATTTGCACTCTTTGAGCAGGGCTTGTAAATAATTCAGTAAACTTAAACTGTCTGAAAGCATATTTATTTTCTTCGGGTTTGTGTCTGTTTGTATCAAATCTGTATTTATCAAACTTTGCCTGTTTAACATCATGGCTAGCACTTCTGGGAAGTGAATTTTCAACCGCAGGCCAAAGAGCATAGTTAAAAGCATCTTGTCCATGGGTGCCATATAAATCATTTGTATAAGTCACTAGCGGTTCTGTGTCATGCGAACCGTACATAATGGTATCGTTAGGTCTTGCAAACATACCGTTATCATAACGGGTCATTGTCATTCCGCCAAGACCTAATTTGTAGAACACTTCTCTTGTGTGATCCGGCATTGGTCCGAGGTTTTCACATACGATATCTGCCTTTGTCAACCCGCCCTCTTCGCATGCGGGTATGACAATTTTTTCAAGAATAGCACTAAAACGTTCTACGGAATCTTTTTCATCTCTTGGTATAGCGAAGTCTTTCAGGTCAGGATTATGCTCTGATGAGAATATCCTGCCTGAACTTTTCTCCCAAGGCTCATTTTTATATACAAACGGATCAATTAGACCAACAATATGATCAAGTCTTATTCCGCCTTGATTATCCTGCGCCAATTTTTTACACTTATCGTACAAAAGTTGTCCAAAAGAGCCAAGTGAACCATCCGGGTTAAATAGTTTATCCGGATTAAATGCATTAAATCCCCACTTTTGATCAGGCGGACAACCAATTTTATAATCACTTAAAAATGCATCCTTATGCGCCCAAACCTCCTGATGAGAAAAACCAACAGGGTTGTCGCCAATTGTTTTAATTCCTGCAGCGTTATATGCAGCAATACCTTGTTCACGAGCTTTTTTTGCAAGTAAATCGGTAAAAATAAATTTATCAATATCATCTTGAGATTGTTTTTTAATTGAATTTATCAGCCTAGTGTTTTTTGGATTATACAAATTTTGCATTTCGTATGGCCAATTTAAATAGTAATCATTACCGTATTTTTTCGACAGGACAGAGTAAATAGCGTATGGTTCAAGTACATCAATATTTTGTTTGTAATACTGGTCATACTCGTATGACAAATCTTGGATGGCAGCCCTTTCTTTGAAATTTACAATCGATTCCGAATTCGAAGTTTTTTCTTTGAAATTATTCCAAACATTTGAAAGCGCAATCTCAAAACAGTCGCAAGCATGTGCGTAGTCACCCAAATCCTTGCCTCGAGAAGGGTTTAGCCTAACGATAGAATCATATACATCGTAATCAAGCAAAGAACCGTTTTCCGGTTTTGTTAAACTTTCAAGGTCAATTATCAGAGGATTGTAAACAAAAGAATTTGTAGTATATGGGGAAGCACTTCCGTTTTGTCTCATTCCTTCAGGATCAACCTGTATAGCTGAAAATCCGTATTTTTTCAGGAATGGTATCAACAGTGTTCTTGATGACTCGCTATACAGAGAACCTACACCAACATCTTTTGCGTCCATACTTGGCGCACTGGCATTGTGTACAATCAACTCAAGCCTTTTATTACCCAAAGCATCAAGCGCCTTGTTAATATCGCTTGTTGCCCTTTCTTGATTATAAGGAGAACCAGAGTATGGATTCTTGTGAGCATGTTTCTTTGCGGTATTTGCAGAGAAATTCAAAGACGACAAATTACGAGTTTCAAAACTGGTTCCAAAAGGTTTAACAAACAAAATTACCTCCTTAATTAACCTAACAACATATCAAACACATGAATCAGACAGTTGAATCACATCTACTACAATACACCAAAATAAAATCATGTGCTAAAAATTAATGTAAAGTTTTGTAAATAAAGTATGCGCTGTAATATCTATTTGTAATCTTTTTTTACTAAAACAAACATAAAAATATGTTAACTAATATAAACAAACTAAGACAAAGATCAAAAAAAATGTTATATTGTAAATATAAAGTGTTCTTTTTACCATTAAATTATAATGTTAAAAAATGTAAAATATATGTTAAAAGTAGTAGCGAAAAGGTAAATATTCTCTTGAAATAAGTTTTTTATTAATTGTGGTTAGTGAAGTAGTTCTACTATACTTATGTGAAGAGAATGTCTATTGGAGGAAGCAATGACAATTAGTGTGAACAATAGAAAAAAACAGGCAAAAAAATCCTTTGAAGAGTTAGTCAAAGATCTGACAGGAAGCAATTCAGAAAAGGTTAGATATAATGCCGCAAGAGTACTTGGCGAAATGGGTGATTTTAAAGCAGTTAACCCTCTAATTGAAGTACTAAAAAATGACAAAAACGGTTCAGTACGACTTTACGCTGCCCGAGCCCTTGGTGAGCTTGGAGATACAACGGCAACAATTCCGCTGATTGAATCTTTAAGAGAAGATAGAAACGTTGATGTTCGAGTTCGTGCAGCACGAGCGCTGGGACGTTTGGGCGGCAAAATAGTTGTAGAACCACTTGTTGAAGCGCTTAATGACGAAAACCCTCAAGTATGTATTACAGCAACAGATGCTTTAATAGAAATTGGCGATGTTGCAACCGATGCTTTAATTGAATCTTTAGACCATCAAAAAGTTAACGTAAGATGCGACGCTACAAGGGCATTGGGTGAAATAGGTAACAAAAAAGCTGTTGATAAAATCATCGAAATGTTAAAAGACGAATGGGTAAACGTTAGAATTTATGCTGTAACTTCACTAGGAAAATTAAATGATACAAAAGCAGTTCCCGCCCTTATTGAAGTTATGAAAAATACACAGGAAAATGACCTTGTTCGTGCTGGTGCTGCAGCAGCACTTGGCGTTCTAAGAGATCAAAGAGCACTTCTGCCTTTGCGTGAATTAATTATGCAAGCAGAAGAATTGGGCGAACTTGAAGACACAGCTCTTAAATCATTTAAGAAAATAATGGCTGCAAACTGGGAATCAATCCCCGGTGCCGCTCCTGTTAAAAAACCTGCTTTATTCTAAATACACAATACATACATAAAAAACGGTAAGTAATACAACTTACCGTTTTTTATTTTGAATAAATTCTAATATAATTCCAATACGTACCAAAAACTCTTTTTATATAATTTTGTGTTTCGCTATAAGGAATATCTTCTACAAATTCATCAAATTCAATCTCATTTAATTTTGCACTCCAACGATTAACATTTGATGGACCACCGTTATATGATAAAACCGCAAGCATTTCATTGCCACTAAACATAGATTTTAAGGAAGAAAAATATTTTATACCAAGACCAATATTTAATTTTGGATCATATAGCATATCCGCACTAAGCACACCAACATTCAAGGAAGAAGCAGTTGCAGGCATAAGCTGCATTAAGCCTGTCGCACCAACCGAACTTTGCGCATGTGTATTAAACGTGCTCTCTTCCCTTATAAGCGCCAGCATAAGATATGGATTTTGAGAATATTTTTCAGAATAAAGATTAATATAGTCCGAAAAAACTAAAGGATAAGCCAGTTTATAACGTGCATCGACATGTTGTGGTTTGATTTTTAGTTTAGAAAAACCTTTTCGAGCAAGAAACACGCTATATGGAATATGATTATCTTTGTACGAGATATAGCTAAGCATAAAATCATCATGAAGTCTAAACTGTTTTAGCATTTCAACATCATTAAGCATAGCAACATTTAAAAGTAACTTGTCATTATTGAATATATTTTTTAAATCATCTGCACTAAATTCACTATTAGCAGGTATTGTTGCAAAATTTGCAGAATTAAATGGAGTGTGTACACCTTTTAACAAGTTATGAGCAACAAATGCATAATAACTATCGGGTTCTGTTTTTATTAACTCCCTAAATTCTTGCTTTGCTTGCATAGTTTTGCCTTCTTCTAAAAGTATTTTTGCATGCCAGAATTTCATTGCAGGGGTTGAGTTTTTATTTGAATAATTGTTCAAATACTGTTGTGCAAGGACTTTAGCTTTAGCACTATAACCATTTTGGTAAGTATATAAAAACACTTTCCAAAGAGACTGTGCAGCCTGATAAGAATCCGGATATCTGGTGTATATTGTTTCATAACACTTAATTGAGTTCATTTTTGATAAAGTTGAAGCATATTCATACAAAACAGCAGGGTAAGCTACAGTTTTTTTTGTACTCTTTAGAAGAATTTCGCAAGCATCCTTTTTATTTAAATTACTCAGATTAATATACTTTGAAACAGCAATAGCAATATCTTTCTGTGATATTTTTTCATCACAGATTGTAAGAAGTTTTGTATAGCACAAAAGTGCTGACTTAGAATTTCCAATTTGTTCAAAGCTCTTTGCACACAATAAAACTGCTTGAGAAATGTTTAAATCTTCAGCCAATGAAATTGCATTTTGATATTTTCCGTTTTCATAATAGGAATAAGCAATGACATATTTTTCTTCATTTGTAAGAAAAATTTTTAAATTAAATATTTCATCAATTGCACTTAATGCATAACGACCGGATGGAGCATATTGTAGATACTCAACAAAATAATCTTTTGAAATACGTGGATTTTTACTTTTAAATAATAAACCCAGCTGATACGCAGCGGCTTTTTTGTAATCGCTATCAGGATATTTTTTATATAACTTCTTGAGCTTTCTATAGGCATATGAATATTTTTTGTGTTCCATATTAATTAATGCTGCCTGATAAAGAGCTATAGGAGCAATATGGGGGTTGTTTGACATATTTGAAAGATAATTAAATTTTTTATACGCAGTTTTTTTATCGACAACGTTAAGAGCACATAAACCTTGCTTAAGAATAGACAACTCATATATTTCAGAAAAAGGCGAAATCTTTGAAAAATTATAATAAGCATTATGGAAATCATTTTGTGAATAAAATCTGAGTCCTTGAGAATATAGCTCGTAGGCACGTTTTGTGGAATTTTTAGTCGCAATAAAAAACATAAGAAAAATTACAACTATAAATACGACTATTGCAGATATAATAACTTTTAAATCTTTCATATTAAAAAAATTATAACATGTGGCTAACAACAAGGTAATGTAAAAATTTTGCTTAACAAATATATTAGCCTCAGAGGTAGAATATGCGCGAAAAAAACAAAAAAACTTCACAAAACATTATTAAATATTATTGCGAAGTTAATAAAAAAGTTACTCCAAGACCCAAGGAAACTAAGCCTCGGCAAGCTTTTCAAGTTTGAGTTTTTGATCATATTGAATTAACAAATTAATAAGTTCATCAAGCTCGCCTTCTATTACAGTCCAGACATTTAAATTTTGTCCTATCCTGTGGTCAGTTAATCTGCCTTGCGGAAAATTATAAGTCCTGATACGCTCAGATCTATCACCGGTGCCTACTTGCGAACGCCTTAAATCCGTAACTTCCTGCATTTGCTTTTGGACTTCCATGTCGTACAATTTAGCTTTAATAATCTGCAAAGCACGTTCCTTGTTTTGCAATTGAGAACGTTCTTCCGTACAAAATACCATTAAACCCGTAGGCTTATGTACAACACGCACAGCTGTTTCAACTTTATTGACGTTTTGCCCGCCCGCACCGCCAGAGCGAGCAGTTGAAATTTCTAAGTCCGATGGGTTAAGCTCGACTTCAACATCATCAACTTCAGGCATAACGGCAACTGTAGCAGTTGAAGTATGGACTCTGCCTTGAGATTCTGTTTGAGGGACTCTTTGCACTCTGTGCACACCTGATTCGTATTTTAATTGAGAATAAATATTCTCACCGCCCTTAACGGAAATAACGACTTCACTAACTCCGCCTGCTTCACATTCGTTGATTGAAAGAACTTTTGTCTGCCAACCTTTTGATGAAGCGTATTTCATATACATTCTCATAAGATCACCTGCAAAAATATTTGCTTCATCACCACCGGCGCCACCACGAATTTCAAGCATAATATCCTTATCGTCCATAGGATCTTTTGGCAACAGTAGTACTTTCATTTTTTCTTCATACTGTGCAATTTTTTCTTCATTTGATGAAATTTCATTATTCAAATAATCTCTCATGGTTTGATCTTTTTCACCATGGAGCATTTCACGTGCTTCATCAATAGCTTCTTGTGCCGCTTTGTATGCATTATAAGTTTCAACAGTTTCTTCCATTGCCTTACGCTGCTTGGATAAATCACGAAATTTATTATAATCTGCGATTACATCAGGATTAGAAAGAGTAATCCCTAATTCCTTATATTTTTCTTCTATTTTTTTTATTTTATCTAACATGTCATTCATCTTTGTGGCATCCTTCCGCAAGATTTGTCTTCATCACAATAACCAAGTCGCTCGCACTTTGGAACAAGATGAGCTTTTAACCAAGGCTCTTCTTTTATAACCTCATCACACATTTTTTTAATAAGCATACGTATTTCAAACTGCGCACGTGTGCAAAGTCTAAGGTTTGCAAGGTGAATTAATTCTCGCAAGTTCAAACTTGCAACAAGAGAACTTGAAGTTGCATTGGGCAAAATCGATCTGGCATCTTCTGCTTTAATACCTGCGCTTACAAAATCCTGGTATAAATTTGCAACATCGCTCATATGTTTTTCAAATTTTTCTTTAAGTAGTGGATTTGAAGCAATTTCTTGAGGGATAATGTAATCAAAATCGCCTTTTTCTTTTACATAACGTTGAGATTTTTGAGAAAAAGACATGTGTCTGTGCCTTACCAATTGATGAGTGCAAGCACGAGAAACATTTGATATCGCAAAAGACAACTGCACATGTTCTATTGTTGAATAATGCCCTGAAGATATAACTCTTGTAATGAGTTTTAACATCTTTTCTTCATCTTGGGCGTTTTCAAATATCTCTTGCGGTAAAAGCTCACTATAACACGTTCTACATGCGGTATAAACCGTTTTTAAAATATTCTGCGGTTTAGATATTAATTTTACGCTCATTTGAGTATTTGGCATTGACCCCCCAAAGCTCTATAATTACATATAAGGCGGGCATTTTGCCCGCCCGTATAAAGTTTAGTTTTTCTTTTCGTAGCGTTTTTTGAATCTTTCAACTCTTCCTTCAGAGTCTAGTATCTTTTGATTGCCGGTGAAAAACGGATGGCAAGCATTGCAAATTTCAACAGTAATATCTTCTTGAACAGAACCTGTTTCAATTTCATTGCCGCAAACGCACTTGATTACTGTCTTTTTGTAATCAGGATGTATGTCTTTTTTCATAATTTACCTCATTGTATCTACCTTATGTGATATTATTATATTGGCTAAATATTTAATTTCAACCGATTTATTAATAGTTTTTAACATATTTTACCTTGACAATACAACTTGTCTTTATTACCATAAAACAAGTTAAAAGTTTTATTTCCGGCGGCATGGCCAAGTGGTAAGGCAGAAGCCTGCAAAGCTTTTACCCCCAGTTCGAATCTGGGTGCCGCCTTTTAATTTATATTCTAAGTAGCCATTTGTTGAGCTTCAATCAAAGCCATATCATTCTCAATTATAGAAACAGGATAAGCTGCATGGTGAATTTTTGGTATTAAAAAGTCAGCACTGTACTCAATGAGCTGCGTTTTATCATCATCAGTATCATTACATACAAATGTTACTTTTCCTTCTTTATCGGTCTTATACCCAACAATTGTAATTTCATGTCCGTTGATAATTTTGTTTGGAGCATTATCAGGCGTATTAACATAAGAAGGATTATTTACTTTGCCACTTGTTTCATTTGTCAAAACATAGCCTATTATAACATCCTCACCGGCATCCAGTGTATCGGTTATATGTTTTTGAATTTTATCAAAGCTGCATTCCCAACCGACAAGATTTTGATTATCGTCTACTTTTTGATAACGAATTGACATCTTTTCATTATTTTCAACAATGGACTCTATAAATGTTTTTTCTGTTTCAACAAGTCCTTGCGGATTGGTTGAGAATTTACCACCACGTATATCAGTTAATGAATCATAGCTTTCCTGCGAACCAAGTTGCATAAGTGTTGATTGCATAAGTACATCAACAATTGATCTTTCCCCTTTGTCCCAATGCTTATCTTGAATTTGCGCCCTGATATACGCACCTCCGTCAGGTCTGAGCGAAAGAGTTGAATAATCGAAATTGAAATCCTTTTGTTTCGCTTCAAAGATATTAAGATATGTAATAGCATCTAAAATATTCTTTGATAAAGCTTCCAAACGGACTTTTTGCGTTACCTCTTGTTTTTGAGATGTTAACCCGCTAATCCATCTTGCAAATTCGGCAGGATGTTTGTTTGCCATGTGAAACTCAACACTTGCAGCAACACAAGTGCCAGAGCCTTCAACATCCATAAGTTTGGGATTTGCCTTTACGCTTTGGGCTATTTCTTCACTATTTAAAATCCGATTTTTAATATCAGACGGAATGTCGCCAAAGTTTTGCGTTATTACAGACGGATCATTTAGCGCATCTATTGTTTGAGCAATAATCTTAACATTATCCAACCCTAAACATCTGGGCAATGTAAGAATGTCATACAAGTTTTCAAGTGTTGTTGAGCCATCATTGGATTGTGCACTTAATAATTTACCGCTTTTAAGAAGTTCTTCAAGCTTGTTAACAACAGACGCACCGTCCTGCGGGGAAGTTTTGTAGCTACTGTTTTTTATTGCACTTAAAAGCTCTAAATACATTTTTTTCTCTTCTTGAGTATGCAAATCAGTATTGAGAGGCACAATATTTGCAAGGTTGTATGGAAGTAAACATCCTTTCTCGTAAGGAGTTTTACTTTTTGTATTTGTCTCTGTTTTATTCTTCTTTGGTAATTGTGCAGCAATAGCAGAACTGCTTAAATACTTTGAAGAGATAATTTGTTGAACCATACACGCAAATTCCTATATATATCTTAAACCAAATAAAAGATAAAAATTGCTTTTTCAAAGTTTTTTTTATAAAGTAAGTTTGAAAAAGTTAACAGTTTATGAAATTTAAAAAAATTCCGCCACCATACATAAAAATTCTATTAGACCGCTTGTTTCGCTTAAAACCTGCTTATGAAAGGTACGAGCGTGTATTTAACGACATTTTGCATAAATTTTTAATTATAGAAAATAATGAGGAATCTGAAAACTATAGGCTCAATATACAAAATAAGATTAAGCTTGCGACAGAAATTTTTAATTCAAGCGTTGGCGGGCTTTTAAAAGATAATTTTCTAATTAATTACATCAAAAATGAAGAGCAAAGGTTATTTTATAAAAATGAACTCTCAGAAATATATCTGAACGCAAAACTTAATTATGAAGGCGCGTTAGAACTTATCAAAAATGAAAAAGACCTAAAGATAAATATTAAACAAATGATTCAATTATCCTCAACTAAAGAAAATGTTGTTAAGTTGAGAAAAAAATATTCACTATTATACCCTGTGGAAAAGATTGTACTTTGCGAAGGGGCAACTGAGGAAATATTGCTGGAAAAACTTTGTGAAATCTGCGGTTACAACTTTAAAGAAGAAGGTGTTTATGTGCTTGCCGCAGGAGGCAAAAATCAAGTTGCCCGCAAATATTACAATATGATAGAAGAAATAAAAATTCCTATTTTTATATTATTGGATAATGATGCAAAATCTACCAAAGATTTAATTGTGACCAAACTCAGAACAAAAGACAAAGTCTACATAATAAATAGCGGAGAATTCGAAGATATTTTACCAAAAAAACTTATAATAAAGGCCTTGAATAACAGATATACAAATTATCTTAAATGCTTTGAAGAAGATTTTCGCCAAAATGCAAAAACAGTCAAAGAATTATATGATATATTTAAACAAAAAGGTTTTGGGGATTTTAAAAAAGCTGATTTTGCAAAAACTATAAAGGAATACATCTGCACACACCAATTGAGCATAGACGACTTAAGTGAAGAAATAAAGGCTATAACAAGGGAAATAAAAACCCTTTAGTCCAACAATTTATCTAATATTTGCGCGTTATCGAGAGCCTTTTTAGAGCCCATAACTGTTGTTTTTCTAATATAAGCCCTAAGTGCTTCTCTTACAAGTTCGGAACGGGTTCTTCTTTCATTATCAGCAAGTTTATCAACAGATTTTAAAAAATCATCAGGCATGGAAACAAGAATTCTTGCCATATAAATCCCTCCAAAATTTGGTGTATAATAAGATTATAGCATATTTTAGGATAAAAATGAAAGAAACAAGAGGAAACAGGCTTCATATAACGGTATTGGGCAAAATGAATACCGGAAAATCCAGTATTATTAACGCAATTTTCAACCGAGAAATATCTATAGTATCTGATTACGCAGGTACTACAACCGATGTCAATCAGAAAGCTATGGAGTTATTGCCTATCGGCCCTGTTAGCATAATGGATACAGCAGGTCTTGATGATAGAGGAACATTGGGACAAAAAAGAGTGGAAAAAACCCTTGAGACAATTGAAAGATGCGATGTCGCTATAGTTGTTTTTGACAATAATGGTGTCAAAAAATCTGATATTGAAATTTTCAATAAATTAAAAAATAAAAAAATCCCGACATTATCTATAATCAACAAAGTTGATATAGCATATCCGCAACAAGATGATATCGCCAAAATAAAAGAGTACTCGGGTGCAGTTATTGAACTCAGCGCAAAAAATGATAAAAATGTTGCAACAAAAATAAAACAAGCACTCATTAGTATACTGGACGACCAATACATAAATTCCCCATCTTTACTAAAAGGAATAATTAATTCTAATGATACAATAGTACTGGTAATTCCAATAGATAAAGAGGCGCCAAAAGGAAGAATAATTTTGCCGCAGGTGCAAACAATAAGAGATATTTTAGATAATCAAGCAATAAGTGTAATTTGTGATACTGAAAGACTGCAGCAAACACTCAACAATTTAAAAACAACTCCAAAACTTGTTGTTACAGATTCTCAAGCCTTTAAAGAAGTTGACACAATTGTGCCTGAAAAAATTTCGCTTACTTCGTTTTCTATTTTATTTGCAAAATTAAAAGGAGATTTAAAAACCTTTGAAATTGGTGCAAACACTCTTGATACGCTAAAAGACAAAGATAAAATTTTAATTTGTGAAAGTTGTTCTCATCACCCTGTTGAAGATGACATAGGAAGAGTTAAAATACCAAATTTAATTAAAAAATACACAAATAAAGATATTGAATTTGAACATGTAAGCGGGTACATTTTTCCCAAGGATATTGAAAAATACTCTTTAATAATACATTGCGGAGCTTGTATGACAAACAGGAGAGAGGTTTTGAGTAGAATAGAAACCGCAAATGCAAAAAACGTAGCAATCACAAACTACGGAATAGTAATAGCAAAATGTCTAAATATACTAGACAGAGCCATCAAGCCGTTTAAAAGTTAACCTTATTTAAGAGGTAAACCTGCGTTTCAAGCGGTTTTAATTTTACAAGCATTTTGCCTCGTTTTACAATCGGGGCCTCACCCATTTTAACAGGAGACACAAAGCTCGTTTCTCTTAAATTTCTTATATAGACGTTGGATTCAACTTCGCTATCCCTGCTTAAACTGCCAATGACAACAACCGCATCGTCACCGTTTTTTCTTGCATATGCAAACACCGAGGGTGAACTCGAAGACAACTCAACAAACTTTCCGGCAACAAGAATATCTTTTGCCCAATATTTAAACTTCATAGCTTTTGTAAACTTTTCCTCCAGTGCGGTATAATTACCGGCCGGACGTCTGGAAAAATTGAATATATCGAACTTCGCTCTGTGTACAAAATAATAATCATCATCGGTTGAACTTGTTTGTGCTTTTTTATTCTCATACCTGTATATATAATTATCACCCGTAGTGTAGCCATCAAGGAAATACGGGTTCATTGGCAAGGTGACATTAAGCCAGGTAACCATCTCCCACAAAGGTATGCCACCACGAACTTTTACACTTTGCTGATCATGTGTTGCAAAGGAGGACATTGTTGACTTTTGACCATTAAACTGCTTAGAGATTTTCAAATCTGACTTAATTCTCTTGAAAAAATCTTTAGATTTTACAATTTTATCAAAATCAGCCCAATCACCGTAATAACCATCAAAGCCAGCCTCTAGCAATTTTTCGACACTTGTATATTCCCCCCATTGCTTTATCGGATTTGTCCATGAAGTACAAGCTTCAGCAATAAAAAGAAACTGAGGATCTTTTAATCTTGCATAGTCAATCAATTCTTTCCAAAACTCATAAGGTTTAATAGCGGCAACATCAGCACGCACACCATCAACCCCAATATCTTGAAGCATTTTTATCAAGGATTTATAATTTTCAACCAATACCTGATTCAATTTTCCCTTTTCATCGTAGACCTTAAATAATCTGACGTCAGTCCAGTCAACAGGCACTACGGAATTACCATTTTTATCTTTAATAAACAAATCCGGACGCTCAAGAGACATATCATAAGAGCCGCAACTCGGAATATCAACTATAACTCTCAAACCAAGTTTATGGGCTTCCTGAACAAAAAGTTTTGCCTCTTCTTCAACACTTAAAGGATTACTCTTATCATCAAGTTGCGGATTGAGCCTATCAAAACTGTCAAGTGCGTACAATGACCCGGCCGTACCCATTGCCTTTAGCTTGCCGGTCTTGGTAATCGGAAGCAAATAGACTGTATTTATGCCCATTTTAGTAAGCTCTTTTAAACGCGGAATTGCGTTAATAAAACTGCCGGCAGTATCACCTGCCTCGGGGATAATAATATCATCACCATCTCTGTCAACAGCACCAAACGAACGTATGTTTAAGGCGTAAATTATGGATTTATTGCCCGTAAATAAACTTCTTAAATCGTTGCTCCATTGGGCGAAACATACATTACAACCAAGCTGCAACGTAAAAAATAATAAAACTAATCCTATACTAAATTCCTTAATTTTCATGCTAAATAGTATATAACAAAAAAAATTATTGTATAATAATGTTACATTATTACATTATATTTAAATCGGTAGGAAAAATGACTAAATTTGAAAAATTGTTTGACAAAAATGGGGTTTTCCACTCATCTATATTTCTCTCAATTTTGGCATTTCTGACAGTAGCGATGATTATTACCGCTATCTTGTCATCGAGATATTATTTTTACCAAAATATAATAGAAAACGGTGTCAGCAAGAAACAAATAATTGCTAAAAAAAATATAGAAGTCGTTGACACACAAAAAACAGAACTTATAAAGCGTGAAGTTTCGAATAAAATCAGACCGGTTGTAACACCTGTTGAGGACAACTACCTTAAAACCAGTTTGCAGGCTTTACAAGATAACGTAAAACGTGTAAAAAATCAAAACTCGAAATATGATTCAAAATTTAAAGAATTACGCGTATATCTTGAAATTCAAGATTCTCAGAAAGAAGATGCCGTTGCAAACTATCTTTTAAATGCAAGTTCGCAAAATCTTACAGCAACTTTTGGAAACGCGAAATTTATTTTGGACGAGCTTCTGAGAACTGGTATAAATGAGACCGATATAGATCTTTTGGCATCAGATAATTATATAGTGTCAAAACTCGGTCAAAACCTAAGAAAAAGTCAAATAAGACCAATTTCCGGCATCTTAGAACACGTTATTATGCCAAATTTAATTGTAGATGAATATGCAACTGAAATAGCAAGGAAAAATGCCGTAAACTCTGTAAAACCTTATGTTGTAACATTTAAAAAAGGCGATAAAATTCTTGATGTCGGCGAACAAATAACCCAGGTAAAAAGAGAGGCGTTGAAAAAGTCTGGATATAATGCATTTGAACTCAACAAAGGCGGCATTTTGGGTGTATTTTTACTAACCTGTCTTACAATACTTTTCCTTGTACTGTATACAAGGAAATATGAAAAAAAATTCTTTACACCCCAGTACATGTCAATAATAGCAGCATTTTCAATAGTTTTAACTTATATATGTGTATTAATAACTCCGTTGGATTTAATACAAAATTATTACATGCCATTTCCTGCTTTTACAATAATAATCGCAATTTTTACAAATCCGATTGTAGCATTTTTGGCATCAATACTACTCTTATCACTTTTGTCTGTTACTTTATTCCTTGACCCGCAAATTACAACAGTATTTGTCTTTGCAAGTATTATGGCTGCCTATTCCGTTTCAAAAATCTGCTACACTAAACGTTTTGATATCATTAAATGTGGTCTTGAAGTCGGTGCGGTAACATTTTTAGCCATTATGTTAATTGCAATGTTTGAAGAACAGTTCGAAATTTTTTCAAATTTGTCTTTTCTTTCAAACGCTACCGCAGGATTTTTGAACGGGTTGTTCTCAAGTATTATTGCTCTAGGTGTGCTACCCATTATTGAAAATGTATTTAAAATTGTAACACCATACGGGTTAATAGAACTTGCCGACCACAATCAAGAGCTTTTGTCAAAGCTGCAATACAAAGCTCCGGGGACATATCATCATTCATTAATGGTTGCAAATCTTTGTGAAGCAGCAGCCGAAGCAATAGGTGCAAATCCCATCCTGGCACGCGTTGGAGCGTTTTACCATGACATAGGTAAGTTAAAAAGACCACTTTTCTTTATAGAAAATCAGTCATATTTCGGAATTGAAAACCCCCACACCAAGCTAAACCCAAGGCTTTCTAAAATGGTGATTACATCACATGCAAAAGATGGGGTAGAACTTGCAAAAGAGTACGGTCTACCACAAGTAATTATTGATTTCATTCAGCAACACCATGGGGAAGGGCTTGCAGGCCACTTTTACAAACAAGCTGTTGATCTGGAAGGAAAAGAAAATGTTCAAGAAGAACAATTCCGCTACCCGGGTCCAAAACCTCTTACAAAGGAAACGGCTATATTGATGCTTGCAGATGCTGTTGAAAGTGCTGTACGCTCACTTAAAAATCCCTCACAAGAACAAATTGAAAATATGATAAATAAAATAATTACCGAACGATTGAATGACGGGCAGCTTTCGGATAGCCCTTTAACACTCAAAGATATAAAACTTATTGCAAATACGTTTAATCGCATTTTACGAGGTATGCAACACGATAGAATTAAATATCAGGAAAACATTTTAAGCGAATTTGAAGATAAAAATAAAATAAAAATCCAACCCAGCCGCGAAGAAAAAATGGAAAAAAGAATACAAGAAAAAATAATTCAAAAAAAACAGGAGCAAAATGACGACTTGCAAGGTTGATATAAATACAATAGGCAAAATCCACCTTTTAGAAAATAAAATTACTCTAAAAAGGCAAGTTAAAAATATTATTTCCTCACTGCTTGATATGCCCGAAATAAAAGGGTTATCTCCTGTTTTAAAGAACAAATTTTCTACTCTTTCATTAGAATTAACTTTTTGCAACGACACAACAATTTGCGAAATTAATTCCACATATCGCAACAAAAATAAAGCAACAGATGTTATCACATTTGCACTTTTTGCAGATGACAAAAATGCAATTGTCGTTAACAAAACAATTGAACTTGGGGAAATAATAATCTCTACAGATACACTTGTAAGACAGGCTAAAGAAAACAAAAATGATATAAAAACAGAGCTATACACACTCATAACTCATGGCATATTGCATCTTTTTGGATTTGACCATTTAACTCAAAAAGATTATGATTTTGTTGTTAGGATACAAGAAGCTGTTACTAAAAATTTATGAAAAAATTTCAATCAAGAAGTTTTATGCGAAGCGCGCTTTATGCTCTAAATGGTCTAAGATTGGCTTTTAAGTCCGAAAGAAATTTCAGAAAGCACATAATTATAGCTTTTATAACACTTGCTATAGCAGTTTTTTTAAGAGTAAACGTCATAGAATTTTGCCTTATATTATTTGCCAATGCTCAAGTACTTGTATGTGAACTTTTTAATTCTGTTTTTGAATATATTGTAGATGCCTATTACAAAGGTCGCTGGGCAAAGCTCGCAAAACTTGCAAAAGACATAGCAGCAGGAGCTGTTCTCTTTAGTGCAACAGTTTCTGTACTTATCAGCTCACTGATATTTGCCCAAAGATTTTATCAAATATATTGCAAGAATTTTGCTTTTTAAGTATTATATAAATGACTCACACAATCCTCTGCAGAAAGACGTTAGTTTATTATGCGAAAGGAAAAAACAATGGCAAATATTAAATCTGCAAAGAAAAGAGTATTGGTTGCAAAAAGAAACACCGAAAGGAATGTTGCTTTTAAGTCCTCAATTAAAACTGCGGTAAAAAAAGCCCTTTCTCTTGTTAAAGGTGACAAAAATGAACTTGAAGCAGCAATATCAAAAGTGTACCAGCTATGTGACAAAGCAGTCGGAAAAGGTATACTTCACAAAAATACTGCTGCAAGAAAAAAATCAAGATTGACAAAAGCAATCAACAAACTTTCCAAGTAATTGAAATTTACCGCTAAAAACACTCCGCATCATTAACGGAGTGTTTTTAGTTTTTGTGATAAATAATAATTGTAAAGTTCAATTGCAACAATATCACTCTCATCAATTATACTTATCAATTTTTTTCTTATCTCTCCAATGGGAGAAATCTCCTCAAACAAGTATAATTCGTAAGGCTCAACGCAAAGTGCCCAGGAAATCTTCTGCAGCGTCTCAATAGAAGGAGCAAATTTACCCCTTTCAATATTACTCAGACTTTGCGGCTCAATGTTGATTTTTTCAGCAAACTCTTCTTGCGTAAAATTTCTGCTTTTTCTTAAAAACTTAATTCTCTTACCAAGCTTAATTTTAATATCACTCTTTTTGTTCATTTTTTTATTCTTAAACATTCCAAACTAAATAACACAACGTGCAACATTAATTTTTCTTGATTTTTGTTGCATAACATTATATATTTAAATTAGTACATTAAAAATTTAGTTTTTTTAATGTTTAACTGCAATGATATGAATTAAGATATAGGGAGATATTAATGACTCCACAGAAGTTTGCTGCCAGAACAACTGGCACAAGAGGTTTTACGCTTGCAGAACTGTTGGTTTCAGTGTTAATTATTTCAATAATCATGGTTGTATTGGCTCCTGTGTTGACTAAAAGAGCTGCTATGGGTGATTTTGGTATTGGAGGAGGAAGCGGTTCTGGGGGTAGTGGTTCTAATAAAGCAGGAAGATTATTTTTATTTGATAAAACAGATTCATATTGCACAGAAGCTACAGATGGAGAAAATTCTCTTGATTGTACATTTG
>CASEEG010000115.1 GCA_949286885.1 uncultured bacterium | reverse complement strand
TTTTGTTTTTGGAATAAAACATAAAAGAATAGTAATATTGTTGTAAATCTTTGTTGACCATCAATAACAGTCCTGATTTCTCCTATTTCACATGTACTTGGAACCTCTTGTTGTTTCATTATATATGTACCCATAAAATAGTCTTTTTTGTTAAGACATACGTTTTCCATGTCTTCTAAAAATCTTTCCCAATTTTCTTCAGACCATACATAGCTTCTTTGGAAAAATGGAATTTCTATATTTCTTCCTTTTGTAAAAATACTATCTATTCTTGTTTTTTCCATAACTAAATTCCTAAAATTATAAATTAAATTGATAATTGCTTTATATCACAAAAAAAGTTTCTTTAATAGAGAGGGTAATGTTTTGCCCAAAAGAGTATTTTGTAAATATTTTCTAAAAAAAATCAATCTAAACACTTAAGAGAAATTCTCTTTTTAAACAAACGATTCTAAAAGCACGCACAGTGCGATTTTTTGCACTAAAAAAGAGGCTTTAAACAAGCCTCTTAATTAAATGGTGGAGCGTAGGGGATTCGAACCCCTGACCCCGACACTGCCAGTGTCGTGCGCTACCAACTGCGCTAACGCCCCTTGTAGAATTATTAAATTGTATTTAAGGCATTTGGCAGCGCGCAAGACTTCCGTCTTGGCTACCTCTCGGAAAACGTGACATTGAGTCACCTTTTCCTCGGCAGAGTCAACTGCGCTAACGCCCCAAGATTTCTAAATGTCAGTACCAATGAAAATGGTTAAAAGTGTTTTTGGTTACTTTTTATACATAAAAAGTAACTGGGCGTTACAAGACTCGAACTTGTGACCCTCTGAATGTCGTTCAGATGCGCTACCAACTGCGCCAAACGCCCTTATTATTGTAGAGCTGTCGGTTCAGATGCTACCTCTCGAATAACGTGACATTAAGTCACCTTTTCCTCGGCAGAGTCAACTGCGCCAAACGCCCTTATTTGAATATCTACGCCAGACGGAATGTATTTACCCCCGCTAAGCGCCCTTATTATTGCATATATTTAGTTTTCAACTGTAAGGCAGATTTATATTTACCAGTGTTTTTATTATCTCATAAAACTTGTTAAAAGCAAATATTTTCTTTAAAAAAGTGGCGGGCTGTTTTACAGCCCGCCACTTTTACCTTGAATAAGGTGTTTTATAATGAATTTCTGTATATTTCTTCTACAGCTTCTTTTGTAGCCTTCGTCGGAGCTATTGCCAGCAAGCCGTCTAATGATGGAGTTGTGAAGGCAAGGTTTACAAGATTTGGTATATCAGCTTCTGTAAAGCCTTCATCTTTAAGCTTAGAAGGAACTCCAACTGATTTTAGCCATTCATAAATACCGTTGGCAGCTGCTTCTGCACTGTCAACTTTGCCGGCTATCGGCTCTAAAATGTATTTTAAAGTCTCTGCTTTGGCGGTATAAATGTTTTTAACTACGGCAGGTAAAAGCATTGCTAAACCTAATCCGTGTGATAATTCAGGCTTAACTGCGCTTAGCGGATGTTCAAGTGCGTGGGTGTAGTGTAATAATCCGTTATCAAAACATACACCACCCAGCATTGCAGCATAAGCAAGATAATAACGGGCTTCCAAATCGTCCGGATTTTCAATTGCTTTAGGTAAGTATTGGGCAACAAGAGCTATGACTTCTCTTGCTAAAGTTACGGCATAAGGAGATGTAACTGTTGAAGTGGAAGCTTCTACAACGTGGTTTACTGCATCAATTGATACATAGCGGGTCTGTTTCGGTGATAATTTTGTCATTAATGCCGGATCATCAATTGCATACATAGGATAAATACAATCATAAGCTATTGCAGGTTTGTATTCTTTTTCCGGAATTGTGACAACTGCAAATCTGTTTGTTTCAGTACCGGTTCCGTGAGTCAGGTTGATTGCAACAATCGGTGCTGCTTCTTCCGGTGTAAATGTGAATTCATATATATCATTAGCAGTTTTATCAGGGTATTTTAACAGAATTGCAACTGATTTCCCCGCGTCTGTAGGAGAACCGCCGCCAATTGCAATTACAGCTTTTGCTCCAAAATCTTTTGCAATTTTTGCAGCTTCATTTACGGCAATTGTTGTCGGGTTTGGAGTAACTCCGTCATAATTTACGTAAGCGATTCCGTTAGCTTTTAATGCTTCTTCAACAACTGCCCACGCTCCTGTTGCTTTATAAGCGTTTCTTCCGCTCATTACTATAACTTTATCTAATCCTTTTGATTTAAAATCTTTTGCTATGTCCTGTATTTTATTGATTGCTCCGCAGCCAAAGTAAACACAGGTTCTTGTCCTGATTTCACGGACTTCGTGAATATCAATATCTTTTTCCCACATAAGCTGTCTCCTTTCTTAAAACACTACTCTAAAATTATATAGCATTAAGATAAAATGTAAAGTTTTATGAAGTTTCGTTAAAAAAATGGCTAAATTATAATAATATTGTAAATTTTAGAAAAAATACTTGCAAAAATCTGAATAATGTGTATAATGAGGTGTATAAATTGTGCAAATCACTGTAGAGGAGCACATAAGAGAGTTAGAGTGTATAGGAGATTTATCATGAACAAAGAAGAATTAGTAAAAGAAATTTCAAAAAAGACTAAATTGTCTCAGAAAGTTTCATCAGATGTTTTATCTGCAACTTTAGAAATTATCCAAAAAACAGTTGCTAAAGGTAAAAAAGTTACTTTAGTAGGTTTTGGTACTTGGGAAGCTCGTAAGAGAGCTGCAAGAACAGGCAGAAATCCTCAAACAGGTAAAGAATTAAAGATTGCTGCAAAAACAGTTCCTGCATTCTCTGCCGGTAAAAACTTCAAAGAATTAGTAAAATAGTTTTTGAGTTTTATAAAAAGCGGTCACACAAAGCTTTGTGTGACCGCTTTTTTTACAAATAAGAAGCCCCCGCATACGCGGGGGCTTCATTATATATTTACACAAAAAAAAGCTTGAGTTAGCCTCAAGCGGAAAAAGGGAAAAGGGATTAAAAAAGGGAAAGTTTGTCTTACGGTCAAAAATAACAATATTTTGCCGCACACGAAGTAAAATGATAAAATATATAAATTAACTGAATATCCCGAAAGTTCTTTCAATGTTGTCATTGATAACTTTTTTCACGGATTCATATTCAGTAGTAAGTGCCGTCCTTTCTGTTTCGAGTTTGGAAAGATCCATGTCGTATTTTTTGTCTTTAGCATCAATTTCTTTGGTTTTGT
>CASEEG010000114.1 GCA_949286885.1 uncultured bacterium | reverse complement strand
TCATAATCTTTAACGTGAAAATTTGTGTTATAAAAACCAAGACAAAATGCAAGAAAAACAAGAATTGAATATTTTGGTTTAATGAAATTTGAAAATATTATTAAAATTATGCAAATAGTGCTAATTGCAGTAAAAACCGCAACACAATCGTAGATTTGTGCTGATATACCAAAAACATAAAATAATGAAATTAAAACAATTAAAATGGTTTTAAGATTCATTTTCCTAAAACCATTGTAATTATAATTCAAATTTTAAACAAATTAATTAATTATTGTAACACCCATCCCTCCGGATGTTGAGCGCAGGTCTTTGTAATATTGTCCGTCTGTGTAATACATTTCGTCCCCACTATTGTCTTTGTAAATATCTCTATAGTATGTATTGTTTTGTGGTTGAGGGTAGTAGAAATTTTGCCCTTGGTTTTGATATGGTTGATAAGCTCCATTGTACATATTGTTTGCACTGTATGGTTGATACGAGGGGAAAGAATTAACGCTTGGTGAAAATCCTGTCATACCACCTGATGAAAATAGATTAAAAGCATTTTTTATGGCATTTTTAAAGCCGTTTTGGTGTTGATAAGGGTCATTTTGGAAATTCTGATGTGGCATTTGCGCAAGTTGTTTGGATTGATTTTCTAAACTTGAGCTTGCCACTTTTAGTGTTTCAATTCTTGATGTTAAATTTCCGCTTTGATTTGCACCCAGAACAGACCTTTCCAGCCTTTGTATGCGGCTTTGAGTACTTTCGCTGTCGTATGTTTTGTTAAATATTTTCTTTTCTAGTGTAGCAAGCGTATTTTTGTCTTTTTTGCTTATACTTTTTTCATCAAGAGTGTTTTCTATGGCTTCAACCCTTTGAGCTAGCGATAAATTGGAGTAGTCCTTTTTATACAGTTTACTTTCAAGCCTGTTTAATCTTATTTCAATGGGCTCATCTTCAAAAGTCCTGTTAAAGCTTAATTTTTCAATTTCGCTAATTTTAGGGTAACTTGCACTATTTGGTACAAATTCTGTCCCGTCAGGGTTTCGATATTTAACCTCGGGCAGGTTATCAATTGCAATTTCGCAATATGCGCCTTGAATTGATAGTAAAATTGTTAAACATAAAATTATTTTTTTCATAACTCGAGGATAATGCGTAAAATATTTTTTTCATCACCTTATTGGGCATTACCTATCTCGAATATTGTACGCTCTATTTCGTTTAATAGAGCCTCAGACTGTTCCTTTATGTTTTTTGGCGCATAAACACTGTCGCCAACTGGCATGTAGCGAGAATAAAAGTTTGCATCGAATTTTAAATTGCCCAATACTTTTGCACTATAGTTAACATGTCTTATTGCATAGTAACTATTGGTTTGAGCATAGGCTGTGTATTGATATTTTTTTTCAAGATTTGTTGTTTGCAAATCTAATACGTTAACATTTGCATTAAAAAATTGAATTGATGAGTTGTTGTTAATACATTCTCTTAGTTTTTCAAGAGTTTCTTTTATTTTTACAAGGTCGTTTATGTAATCAGATGTTTTTTCCTTTTTTATTATCACATCCAAAAAAAGCGGGTCGTTTAAGGGGGCATCCAATAATAAACCGTCTTTTAAGTCTTTTTCGCTATATTGTTTTTGCTTTACTGTTTGACTAGTCTCTCTTTTATATTCAAAATCACCCATAACATCGGGTAGTGTACCGTAGTAGCCTTTGCCCTGTGTATCTGTGATGGGTTTTTTCTTTTTTTTGAATAAATTGGTTAGTTTGTCAATTATACTTTCTTTTTTGGGCTTGTTATAAGTACCATCAGGGTTAATAAGGGTGTTTTCATCAGCACAAAAAGCCTGCAAACCAAGCAGGTTAAAAAGTATAAAAATGCACAAGAATATCTTTCTCATATACTAGATTATACTTTTTTATGCAAAAAAGACAAAATATTAAAAAGCAACCTTTTCCGGGTCGCTTTTTAATATTGTTTTATAAAATTAAGCTTGAGTATCTATTGTAGCTGCTTGATCAGCTTTTGAACGTCTTACTTTGTTGACAACTGCATCAACTATTGCACCAATACCTGTACCTACTGCTGCAACCAAACCTAAACCTAGTATTGCACCGGCGATAAAGCTCGCCCTTCCAAACCTAACATTTTTTAATGTTTCAAGTATTTCCTTGTGTATGTCTTTTCCGATAACATTTCCGACTATGCCAACACCTGTGGCTACAATTGCCCCAACTTTTTTACCACCACTAAACCTGTTGTATTTGTTACCATTGTCAGTATAAGCAGGTTTGTTTACAATCGATGACACATTCATTTATGTTTTCTCCTTCACTTTTTAGTCTACCTGTAATAAGTAAAACTTGAAAATAAATTTCATTGTCCTTATTTTAATTTATTTGATACGATTTTTCAGAATTTGTTACAAAAATTAACAATGTTTTTTATTATATTTGTTCTGCACATTTGTAATATCTGTTTTTAAATACTCCTCAATTGCTTCAGTTGCCAAAGTTGTTATTTTATCAAGTTTTTCGCTTTCATCTTCTCTAAAGTTTCCAAGTACAAAATTCTCAACGGGCATACCCTTTATTAGAGGTCCTATGCCCACTTTTAGTCTGTCAAAATCAGATGAGCCAATCAAATTAATAATTGATTTTAATCCGTTGTGTCCGCCATCAGATCCGTCTTTTCTAAATCTTAGCGTGCCGAGTTCAAGGGTAAAATCGTCACAAATCACAACAAAATCTCGAACAGTTAACTTGTAAAAATTCATTAATTCAACAACTGCACGTCCCGATAAATTCATATAAGTTTTTGGCAAAAGATATAAAATATCGCCTTTTTTGCCGAAAAATGATTGAAATTTTTCGCTAAGCGTCACATTGTTTTTTTCAAGCAATTTATCGACAACCATAAAACCAATATTATGGCGTGTTTTTCGGTATTTTATATCAGGATTGCCCAAACCTATTATGGCTTTCATTTTTTACCTTTCTTTATATCTGCCCTCTAGAGTATTCTTGTTACTAATTAAAAAAAAGAGCTTTAAGGTTATCTGTAAAATATCATATTAGACGGAGTTGAATTATGTCAATGAAAAATAAACCTATAATTAACGAAAAAAGTTCACAAAAAGTGGCAAAATTTCTTGAAAAAAATAATATTCATAAAAAAGATTTTGCGCAAATGATTGGTGTTACATTATCTTATGTATACAATTTGATTGATGAGACAATTCCGTTTTCATCTCGCGGTACTACTCTTGAGCGAATTGCAACAGTTATGGACATAAGGCCTGAAGAGTTTATGGAATATCAAATTCCTCAAGACCCGCCAATATTTAATGAAAATCTTGAGTTTTTAAAAGATGCTATAAAACACAACAATCTTTCTACAGTTGAGTTTTTAAAAATGTTTGAAAGAAAAAAGCGTCTTAATTTGGTTGATATATTGAGAGGTGCCAAGCCTGTTCAGATAGATTTTTTAGAACTTAAAACAATTTCGGATATATTGAATTTGACTGATGATGAGCTGTATGAGTTGTGGAAAAGAAGAATGCTTGAATTTTTGAAAGAAGGCGGTTTTAACATTGAAAAAAATCAAAAACTTATAGATTCAATGTTCGAAGGAGCAAAAAAATACCTTAAAACAATTGAATAATTTGTAAACTTTTTTAATGTTGTATTTGTTACAATCTTGACTTCAAAGATACTTTTCCAATAACATACATATTGTAAAAGGATAAGAGGTCATATGAAAAGTTCAACCTTACATAGAGCTGGTCTGTCTCGTGAGAATATGTCTGCACTTGAGAGTTCCAGGAGTTTTGATTTAGACAAGAGTGAATATTCTCGTTACATACGTCCTGCAAAAACCAGTGAGTTAGATGTTCTTTGGAGAAGTGTCGGAAGAACAAACGCTGACACAAGATCCGTTAAACAAAAAGCCCCGGGTGTTTACCTTCTTATAGGCTTTGTATGCGGTGCGTTGTTTATGGGTTTGATATCGATCATTGCCGGTTTGTCAAACTTTGTTGGCTCACAAAGGACAGAAGAAATAGTTGTACAGCAACCTCCTAAAGCCAATGTGGCAGTTATTGGTGCTGATACTCAGTCGAGTACAGTCTCTGCTCAATCTGCTACAGAGGAAAAATACGAGGTTAAAAGCGGTGATACATTAGATAAAATTGCATACAGATTTTATGGCAGGTATGATGTGGAAAAAATTGAGGCGATACAAAAGCTCAATAATATAACCAACCCCTCTGCTTTGCAAATTGGTCAGGTGATTATAATACCTGTGGATATTCAAAGATAGCCTACATTTAAATTTATGTAACAAAATTGGTTCGATAATTTGTCATCGAGCCTTTTTTGTGTAATTATAGACAAGGTCTTTTTATAAAATAGAGAGTGGTTTAATGATTAGTCGATTATTTTTGTTATTAACAATGTTATTTTTTGCCCCCCAAAATGCTTATGCGATGGGCGTAAACGAGTGTATTGATAAGTATTTTGCACCTTTTTCAGATGCTTTTTCTAATTTAATTTTTACATCTGTTAAGATAGCTGGCACAAGTGTTCCTATAATAATTTTATTTTTAATTATATCAAGTATAATTTTTACTTTTTATCTTAGATTTATTGGTATTTGGGGCTTTAAACACTCTCTAAAACAGCTTTTTGGCAAGTATCATAAAGAACACGATAACGATAGAGATGGCGAAGTAAGCTCTATGGGCGCATTTGCAACCGCTTTATCAGGCACGGTAGGACTCGGGAATATTGCGGGCGTTGCAATAGCAATATCTATAGGCGGCCCCGGAGCTATGTTTTGGATGATATTCGGCGCACTTTGCGGCATGGCTTCAAAATTTTTGGAGTGCACACTTGCCGTTAAATACAGAAGGTTTAATGCGGACGGCTCGGTATCGGGCGGACCTATGTTCTACATTGCGCACGGTCTTACAAGAAAGGGTTTGAGATGGCTGGGTCAGCCTTTGGCACTTATATTTGCACTGATGTGTGTGCCTGGAGCACTTGGCGGCGGGAATATGCTGCAAATAAACCAGGCAACACAACAGGTAATAAATATTACAGGCGGAGAAAGCAGCTTTTTTGCGGCTCACAGCTGGGTATTCGGCTTAATCGTTGCAATTATCGTAGGCTTGATAATCGTTGGCGGTATTAAATCCATAGCCAACGTAACTTCGAAAATCGTTCCCATAATGTGCGGTTTGTATTTGTTTGCCGCTGCGGCAATTATCCTTATGAATTTTCAACACATCCCGCATGCAATATATGTAATAGTAAAAGAAGCCTTTATGCCGCAATCTGTTGCAGGTGGCATTATAGGTACAATTATAATAGGTTTTCGCCGTTCTGTTCAGTCAAATGAAGCGGGTTCTGGCTCTGCACCGATTGCATACGCTGCTGTTAAAACAAATGAGCCTGTTTCGCAAGGTTTTGTTTCTTTAATGGAGCCATTTTTAGATACAGTTATTATTTGTTCACTCACAGCTTTTGTAATTATAATTACAGGTGAGTACTTGAATTATCAGGAAGGTATAACGGGTGTTCAGTTAACTTCTGCTGCTTTTGCCGGTACTTTCTCATTTTTCCCTTATGTGCTTGCAATTGTAATTATTCTTTTTGCAATTTCAACAATTATAAGTTGGGCATATTACGGGCAAAAAGCTTGGAGTTATATGTTTGGCGAAGGTTTTAAACGTACAAAAGTTTACCAGATAATGTTTTGTATTTTTATTGTAATTGGTTCATCTATGAATTTGCAAAGTGTCATTGACTTTACGGACGCTACAATGCTTGCAATGGCTGCACCAAACCTTATTGCAATTTTCATACTTTTGCCTGAAATTAAACAAGACTTAATTGAATATTGTAAAAAATATAAAATGATAAATATACTGAATAATTCTTGGTTTAAAGATGAAAAAGTGCTATGAGTTTTGCAAAAATAAGCTTGATGAACAAAAGAAAAATTTTAATTTTAGAAGCCTAAGACCGCTTGAAATTTCTTCTAAGTATATTTTGCAGGACGGTAAAAAACTTTTAAATCTTTCATCAAATGATTATTTGGGTATAAGCACAAGAAAAGATATAAGAGATGAGTTTTTAAAAACTTATGATTTGCCCATAAGTGTGCCATCAGCAAGGCTTTTGTGCGCAAATACAACCTCTTATGATAAACTTGAAAATTTTCTGTGTGATAAATTTTCAAAAGAAGCCTGTTTACTTTTTAACAGTGGATATCACGCAAATGTTGGAATATATAGTACATTAGCCAAGAAGGGCGACGTTGTTTTTTGCGATAAATTAAACCATGCAAGTATAATTGATGGAATTCGCCTGGGCGGAGCAGATTTAATTCCATTTAAACATGCAAATTATGATGATTTAGAGAGCAAACTTAACAGATATGCAAAAAAATACGAAAATGTAATAATTTCATCCGAAGCGCTGTTTTCTATGGATGGTGATTTTTGTGATGTAAAAAAACTCGTCGAATTAAAAGAAAAATTTGGGGCAATTTTAATTATCGATGAGGCACACTCTTTTGGTGTTTATGGTGAGGGGCTTGGATATTGCGCTCAAGAAAAAATGCTTGATAAGGTTGATTTGTTAATGGCAACTTTTGGCAAGGCTGTTGGCTCTTATGGCGCATTTTGTGTTGGAAATAAAATATTGATAGAATATTTGACTAATTTTGCACGTTCTTTTATTTTTTCTACAGTTTTTCCTCAAATAAGTGCTGAATTTGCTTATTTTGTGCTTAAAAATTATATTTTTTCTTCAAATGTTTTACAAGATAAGCTTTTAAATTTAAAAAATTATGTTCATAAAAACCTTTCAGAGCTTAACATTTTAGGTTCAAGTTATATTGTGCCAATAGTCTTAGGTGAGAATGAAAAAGCACTTAATGCATCAAAATTGCTTTATGATAACGGTTTTTATTCTTTAGCAATAAGGTATCCTACTGTTGCAAAAAACTCTGCACGCCTTAGAATTTCGCTTAATTCGTCAATTGAGTTTGAAGATTTAAATCCGCTTTTTGATGCTCTCTCCCGCATAAAATAATATACAGACAAGGCGTTACAATAAGAGTAATTGCAACAGAGCTTAAAAGCCCAAAAATAATTGCAACCGCAAGGGATGAGAACATTGGGTCGCGACCTATCCAAAGCGGCAACATGCCGCCTATAGTTGTAATAGCAGTTAAAATTATTGGTGTTATGCGGCTTCTTGTTGCTTTTTGGATTTTTAAAATTAAATTATTGTATTTACTTAGTTTTCTCTCTTTTTCAATTGTATCAAGTAAGACAACTGCATTGTTTGTCGCTATTCCAACAAGGCAGATGTATGCTAAAAATGTCATAAAACCAAATTCGCTGTGTATAATCAAAAGTCCTATATTTGCCCCGCTAAGTGCCATAAAGGCGCTTGATAGAATTATAAAAGGAATTTTGTACGAGTTAAAAAATCCAATTAAAAGCAAGAGAATTATACCAAAAGCTATTGGCAACTTTTGCGCAATTGATTTATTGCCTTTCTTTGAACTTTCAACGCTTCCGCCTGCTTCCCATCCATAGCCAAGCGGATAGTCTATATTATCAAGATATGGTTTCATTTTTTCCATAACTTTTTGGGCAGTTGTTTTTTGGTTATCTATATAACCTTGCACAGTTACTGTTAAAAGCCTGTTGCGCCTAAATATTTTCGGGTATTCAAAAACAAGCGATAATTTTGCTATTTCTGATAATGGTAGCGAATTTCCGTAAATTGAAGAATATATGCTCATAGAATCTATTTTATCAATGTTGTTTCTTGATTGAGCGTTTAGGCGGTAAATAATAGGTACCGAGGTTGTGTCTCGCCAATAGCTTGATACTTCATATCCGCTGAGTCCTGTTTGCAGAGATTTTGCTACAGATTCATTTGTAATTCCATGTCTTGAGGCACTTTGCTCGTCAACATTTATTTTTATTTTTGGTGTTTTTGCTCCCCAGTCGTCTTTTACAAGAATGACACCTTCTATTTCTCTTAATTTTTTTTGAACATCTCGAACAATTTCAAAAAGTTTATTTTCATCTCCTCCTGATATTCTAATTTCTACCGGTGCATCGTAAGGTGGTCCAAGCGGTACTTTTCTTGCTATGACATTTGAGTCGGCAAAAGTTTCTGAACAATATTTTTGCACTTTTTTTACATCTTCGCCTACTTTTTTGTAATTTTTTGTATTTACAAGAATCATTCCGTAATTACTTTTTATCGGCTCAGGGCTTGCGCTTAATACGTATCTTGGGGCGGATGTTCCAATGTAGCTTGAAAAGTTTTTGACATTTTTAAGTGTTTTTATATACTCTTGAGCTTTTTCAACTGTTTTTTGTGTAACTTTTATATTTGTTCCCTCGGGCAAATTAAATTCTACTTCAAACATTGCTCTGTCTGAATCCGGGAAAAATATTTTTGGCACAAACGAAAACAAAATAAAGGATATTGCAACTAAAATGCTTGCAGTTAGCACAGTTCTCACCGGGGCGTTTATTGCTTTTTTTACGTAGTTTGCGATATATTTTGATACATTAAGCTCTTTAAAAGAACTATTTATTCCTTTTTTATAAAACTTGTTAATCAAATATGGTAAAAAGGTTATTGATAAGAACCAGGAAATTAAAAGTGTCGTAGCAACTACTTTAAAAAGGCTTGATGTGTACTCGCTAACTGTTGAGTTGGCAAGATATATCGGTAAAAAAGCACAAGATGTGGTAAGGGTCGAAATTAAAAGCGGTGTTTGAAATTTTTCACAAATATTAATTGCAGACTGTTCTAAATCTTTTGTTTTGCGTTTAATTTCTTTTAAAATGCCCTCAGATATTACAATTGAATTATCAACAAGTATCCCTAACGATATAATTAATGCGCTTAGAGAGATTTTATCCAGTCCTATTTTTAAATTTCCCATTACAAAAAAAGTGCTTAAAATGGTTACAGGTATAATAAGACCGACTATCAAGCCCGCTTTTATACCAAGTATTAAAAGGATAAGACCTATTACTATAATTACACTTTGAAAAAGGCTATTGGTAAATTTATCTGTCAGATATTTTACATAATCTGGCTGAAATGCTGCTAATTCAATGTCTATGCCAATTGGAACGTAACTTTTTAACTCTTTTAATCTTTTTTTTACATTTTTTCCAAATTCTAAAATATTCCCGTTTTCTTTCATTGAAAGAGCTATTATATGAGCTTTCTTGCCATTAAATTCCGTTATAACCTGTGGGGGGTTTAAATAGGTTTTTTCTACCGTTAAAATGTCGCCCAATTTCAGTGCGTCCCCTTTTTTTGGTAATGAAATGACGGTATTTTTAATGTTTTCGATGTCTTTATAGTTATCTTGTGTTTGCACTAAAATATACCTGTCGCCGACAAGTATTTCTCCGCTGGGAGCTATAATGTTTGCACTGCTTAACACATTTTGCAGTTCATCAGGGCTCAAGTTGTAACGTGCAAGTTTTGAATTATCATAGTATAAATATACGACTTCTTGTTGTGCGCCAAGGATTTCAGCCTTTGCAGTATTTTTTAATTTTAAAAGTTCGTCTTTTATTGTGTCAGTATAACTTTTTAGTTCTATGTATTCAAATTCCTCTCCAACAACTGCTATAACTATTCCAAAAACATCTCCAAATTCATCATTTATAATTGGCGTCACCCCTTTTGGCAGTGTTGATAACGCATTATTTATTTTTCTTCTCAATTTGTCCCAAATTGGTTGCAAGTCTTTATATGTTTCATATACATTTACATAAACAAGGCTTTTCCCTTCAAATGAGCGGCTTTTTATTTCTTCTACTTCGCTCATTTGTTCAATTGCAACTTCAATTTTGTCTGTTACGTACTTGTCAACTTGCTTAGCGTTGGCACCACTGTATGGAGTTGTTATAACTGCTGTTCTTATTTTAAAACCCGGATCTTCATTTCTTGGTGTTGTTACGTAGTAGGAAATTCCTCCCAAAATAAGTATTAGAACAAGGGTAATCAGTAAAAAATTATTTTTAAGAAAAAATCTAGTCAGGTGCATCAATATTTTACCTTTTGTCCTTCCTGAACTTCGCCGACCCCTCTTATTACAAGGTAATCACCGCTGTTTAGTCCGCTTGTTACGTTTATTCTATCGTTGTTCAACTCCCCTGTAGTTATAATATTTTTTTTGATTTCCCCAATTCCGTTTTTTCTGTTTACAATGGTAAAAACAACGTCATTGTTACCTTCTTTTATTATTGAATTTATCGGAATGTAGATTTGAGTTTTGTCTTCGGGTTCTATTTCAAAAATAGCACTTGCGCTCATACCGTCTTTTAACATAGGGCTTTGGTTTGTTATTTTTAATTTAACTCTGTATGAAAGCCTCTCCAGGCTTGTTTCGCTCATTTCTTTGACGTATGCATCAAATATCATGTTTTTAATGGCATCAACTTTAACTCTTGCTTTTTGACCGCGTGTAATTTTATTGATGTAGTTTTGTGAAACAAATATAAATGCTTCAACATCCGAGTTGCTTTGAAATTGTACAACAGTTGCGCCGGGGCTTAGATATTGCTGCTCGGAAGCTGCTTTAGATAGTATTATTCCGTCTGTTGGAGCATAAATTCTTTCATACCCTGAACGGTGGCTCATATAGTTTAATTTTTCCTGTGCAATTTGTATTTGAACATTTGATGACTCCATTTTAGTTTTAGCGTTATCTAAATCATTGTCGGAAATTCCACCGGCAGTATGGAGTTTTTTAATTCTGTCATAATAATTTTTTGCGTTTTGATACTGTATAATTGCATCAGAGAGGGCATATTTTGCCTCTTGAACCTGAATGTTGTACAACGGGGCATCAAGCTCTGCAATGATTTGTCCTTTTTTTACGCTTTGTCCTTCGTTTACAAGTATTTTTTTAAGAGTACCTTCTATTTGAAAACTTAAATCGGTTAGTGAACTTGATTTTAAGTACCCAAAAAATGTTTTATTTGTTATATCTGTTCCGCTTTGTATGATTGTATACTCGACAGGTCTTATTACTTGTTCGGATTTAATTGTGCAGCCCGAAAAAAGCAACATAAATACAGGTAAAATTGTAAATATAAACAGTTTTTTCATTAAACAAATAATATTACAATTTTAAATAAGCTTTTATTGCCCAGGGGGATATAATTAAGCACGTGGGTGGGTTGAATTGTAAACTGATTTTAATCTTGCACTTGAAACATGGGTATAAATTTGAGTGTTTGCAATGCTGGCATGCCCCAAAAGCTCTTGCACTATTCTTAAATCTGCACCGTTTTCAAGCAGTTTTGTTGCAAAACTGTGGCGAAAAACGTGCGGTGTGATTTTTTTAGGCAGTTCAATTTT
>CASEEG010000113.1 GCA_949286885.1 uncultured bacterium | reverse complement strand
ATTAAATGCCTTATCTAGACAGATATTTAACTCTTAAAAATACACTTGTATTCTTTATTTTAATACTTTTAGCATTTTTAGCAGGCAATATTGCAGATATCCTTTTAATGCTTTTTGCGGCTTATGTTTTAACTTGCGCAATTGATCCTCTTGTTGCAAAATTGCAAAAATATATGCCAAGAGTGCTTGCGGTAAGTCTTATTTTGCTTTTGTTTCTGGTCGGCGTTTTAGGGTTTTTTATACCCCTTTTGGTTGTAAGTATTAAGCAAATTTTAATAATCGTGCAAAATTTCCCAAATTATCTTGATGAAATTCAACAAGTTTTAAATTTTAATATTTTTGGTTTTTCACTTGCAAAAATTATTAACGCAGAGGCGCTAAAGGTAGATATGGCGCCTATTGTACAAAACGTTTTTACACACTCGATTGAAGCAGGTAAAATAGTTGCAAACTCTTTTACAACAGTGCTTGCTGTTACTATTATGATATTTTACCTTGCTTATGACGAGGACCATATTAAAAAAGTTTTCATTTCGTTTTTCCCTCAAAAATACAGAGAACGCGCAGGAGAAATCGTTGATACCATTTCAAACAGAGTAGGTGGTTATGTTTTCGGGCAAATTCTTTCAATGGCTTTTGTCGGTATTTTAACCATGCTGGGACTTTTGTTAATTGGTCATAAACATGCTCTGATACTAGGTTTTATAACATTTATTTTGGATGTTATTCCTGTTATAGGTCCTACAATTGCGGTTGCTGCAGGTCTTATAAGTGCCACAGGTCATGGTTTTGTTTTTGTGCTCTTAACTTTTGCAATTTTTATGGTTGTTCAATGGTTGGAAAATCAAATTTTGCGTCCTGTTATATTTGCTAAATTAATGGATATGCACCCTTTGACAATCATTATTTCATTGCTTGTCGGCGCAAGATTTTTAGGTTTCTGGGGTGTAATATTAGGACCTGCAATTGCAAGTGTAATATGTGTTTTGGTGGATGAATTATATTTAAAAAGAATAAGAGAACAGGAAGGTTGATGGAGAGGTTTTTATATAATCAAAAAATTGATAAACACCCAAAAATAAACGCTTGGTTTGCATTTCCTGCAATAGAAAATTTTGCAATGGCATCTTTGGGGTATTTGTCCATTTTTAAAATGCTCGATTTAATGGACGAAGTTTTTGTTGAGCGTGTTTATGCAGACACAAAAACTACTCGCTGTGCGGTTAAAGACGTTAAAGTTATGGGTTTTTCAACTAGTTTTGAAATAGATATTTTAACTGTCATAAAAATGTTGAAAAAATATGATATTCCGCTAAAGTCGTCTGAGCGCAGTGATGATGACCCGATTATTTTTGCAGGTGGACCTGCAGTGAATGCGAACCCCTTGCCTTATCAGGAATTTTACGATTTTATAAGTATTGGCGAAGGTCAACTTTTAAAAAAAGTTTTTAAATTTATTGCGGAAAATAAGGACTTAAAAAGAGATGAATTGCTCGAAAAATTAAAGAACTTTGAGGGTATTTGGGTACCTAAATACGGCAAATATGATGTTAATCTTGTGCGCGATGAACTTGTGGAACCTGTAGCGACACCTATTTTAAGTGATAAAAGTTTCTTTGCTAATACATTTGTAATTGAAGTTGAGCGCGGTTGCCCCAAGATGTGTAATTTTTGTCTTGCAAGCTGGATGAATATTCCCGTTAGGTTTTTGGATACTCAAAAAATTATCAATTCAATTTCAAATGCATTGCAGTATACAAATAAAATTGCTCTTTTAGGTGCTTATGTTGCAGGACATCCCGAGTTTGACAAAATAATTGATTTTATCGGTAAAAAAAATAAAATTTCACCCATTGAACTTTCTATTTCCTCTCTCAGAGCCGATTTAGCGGATGAAAAATTATTTAAAACACTCGTGGAGTGCGGGCAAAAGCACGCTACAATAGCAATAGAGGCAGGCAGTGAGCGTTTAAGGAAAATAATAAACAAAGATTTAACAAACGAGCAAATATACCAAACGGTAAAAGCTGCACGTAATGCAGGTTTAAAAGGTCTTAAGATATATGTTATGATTGGTCTGCCTCATGAAACTCAAGAGGATATTCGAGCATTTATTGATCTTGCAATTGAACTTAAAAAACAAAATCGGGGTTTTGAATTTACATACTCAATTGCAAATTTTATACCAAAGGCACACACTCCTTTTGAAAATGTAAAAATGGACAGTTTTGAATCACTGGAAGGTAAAATGTCCTATATCATGAAAAATTTGAGGAAAAGGAACATAAGTTTTCGTTCGGCAAGCCTTGAATGGGATTTAATACAGGCGGTTTTGTCGCGTTCAGATAAATCTCTTGCGGATTATATAATTGAAGTCTTTGACCGTGGCGGTAATCTTGGCGCATTTAAACAGGTTTGGAGGGAATTTTCCAAAAAGGGTAAATTAAAGAATCTTAAAGAGGCAGCAATTGCGCCTTATAACAGAAGAACAAAGAAAATGCCTTGGTCGTTTATAAAAGCAGTGCCCCAAGATGTGCTTGATAACAGACGAAAAGAATATTTATCGCTCGTTTAGGCGGTATATTTTAAAACTTAAATCTTCAAAGTTTCTGCTTTGTTTTTCTGCCATTTTTATCATAATTCTAAGTATGCTTAAAACGCCAGCTCTGTGTGGTTCTTCACCATATTCCAGAGCTAATTTTACAACACTTAAAAGCCAATAATTTTCATGCAAATAATATTCAATATCCATTATTTTTTGTGTAAAATTATCGTCTTTAAATTTATCATTAACCATTTTTGTACCATTATACTAAATAACATGTTGATTTTAATGGATTGTTATATTATTGTCAAGTAATAAAATTAAAAAATGAGGAATAAAAAAACTGAGCTAACTCAAAAATTTGGGATGAAAGTACGTCTTGAGCGTACAAAACGCAGGCTTTCACAAGAGGCATTAGCCGAACTTGCCGATTTAAATAAAAAATCAATTTGCGCAATTGAAGCCGGAACTACCACCCCTTCAATAGAAACGGCAAATGACATTGCAAATGCTTTTAGTATCCCCTTGCATGAGTTTCTATACAATATTGAAAAAATCGAGTTGTAATTTGAGGAAAAAATGGCTGAAGAATTAAAAATTGAACAAAAATTTATCGATGAAGCAAAAATGCTCTGTCGTGGTGCGGAAATCCTGCCCGACGGCTTTATGGGGCTTGCATATAAACTTCAAAAAGCGCATAAGGAAAACCGCCCTTTGCGCATTAAATTGGGACTTGACCCGACTCGCCCCGATTTGCACTTGGGTCATAGTGTTGTAATGCGTAAATTAAGGCAGTTTCAAGACTTGGGTCATCAGGTTGTGCTTATAGTAGGCGGCGCAACAGCTATGGTTGGCGACCCTTCAGGCAAATCCGAAACTCGTCCTGCGCTTTCTAAAGAACAGGTTGAGGAAAATGCAAAAAGCTATTTTGAACAAATGTCTAACGTTGTGGATATAAAGAGTGCAGAGGTTACAAATAACGCTGATTGGCTGCATTCAATGAGTTTTGTTGAAATGCTAAAACTTGCAACTTCAACAACCGTTGCAAAAATGTTAACACGTGATGATTTTGCAAAAAGGTACGCAGACGGGCGTCCAATAAGTGTTGTAGAGTTCTTTTACCCTCTTATGCAAGCTTATGACTCTGTTGCAGTTAAAGCTGATATTGAACTAGGCGGAACAGACCAGCGTTTTAACCTTTTGATGGGTCGAGATGTTCAGGCGCACTACGGTTTTGAGGATTTTCAACTTGCAATGCTTTTGCCTTTAATTGAGGGTACGGACGGGCAGGTTAAAATGTCTAAAACCTACCCTGAACACTGCATTTCATTTACTGACAGCGCAAAAGATATGTATGGTAAGCTTATGAGCATTCCAGATGAGCTTATGCCAAAGTATTACTTGCTTTTGACTGATTTAGATTTTAACAAAGACAACAACCCCAGAGATGAAAAAATGCGCCTTGCCTATGAAATAGTCAGGATGTACAAGGGTGAGGATGAGGCAAAAGCCGCTCAGGATGAGTTTATTAACGTTGTTCAGAAAAAAGGCGTGCCTGATGACATTGAGGAAATTAAACTTGACGGGTCAAAAAATATTATAGATTTACTTTTAAGCTTAGGTTTTGTCCAAAGTAAAGGCGAGGCAAAAAGGCTAATTGCAGGCGGCGGCGTTAAATTTGAAGGGCAAAAGGTTGCCTCAATTGACTTTATGGTTGATAAATCAGGCGTTTTGCAAGGGGGCAAAAGGAAATATGCCAAAATTGTATTCTAATGTATTAGAATTAATCGGAAATACACCAATAGTCAAGATTAACGGGACTTATGAAGGTTATAAGCCAAAGAATTTGTATGCAAAGCTTGAATACTTTAATCCTGCAGGCTCAATAAAAGACCGAGTGGCGTATAATATGCTAAAAACCGCCTATGACAAGGGTCTTATAACTTCGGATACGGTTATAGTTGAGCCTACATCAGGCAACACAGGCGTCGGACTTGCCCTTTGCGCAAGCATTATGGGGATTGAGTTTATTGCGGTAATGCCCGAGAATATGAGCGAGGAGAGGAAAAAACTAATTTCAGCTTACGGCGCAAAAATTGTTCTGACTCCTAAAAACCTTGGTATGAAAGGCTCTTTGGATAAAGCTGCTCAAATTGTTAGTGAGCTTGAAAAAGAAGGAAAAAATGTTTTTCAAACAAAACAGTTTGAAAACCCTGACAATCCCCTCTCTCACATAAAAACAGCCGATGAAATCTGGTCTGATACGGATGGAAATGTGAGCTTTTTGGTGGCAGGAATAGGCACTGGCGGTACTATTTCAGGAACTGCAAAAAGACTCAAGGAGCTAAATCCTAAAATTAAAGTTCTGGGTGTAGAGCCCGCAGAAAGTCCGCTTTTAACTCAAGGAGTTGCTGCAGCGCACAAAATTCAAGGTATTGGCGCAAATTTTGTACCAAAAACCCTTGATAAGGATTTGATAGATAAAATTGTTGATGTAAAGGGCGATGATGCCATTAAGGTAACTCGTGAAGCGGCTCAAAAAGACGGTCTTTTAGTTGGAATTTCATCAGGTGCGGTGTTAAAAGCTGCTCTTGAGCTTGATAAAAAGTTGTTTTTTGAAGGTCGAGATGAAATGATAGTCTGCATTTTTGCCGATAACGGCGAAAGATATCTTTCAGGGGGTGTTTTTTAAATGGAAGAAAAAAAGCGTGGATTGTCAATTGTGCGAGGCATTAAGACTGTTTGCAACGACATAAAAACAATTTATGACAAAGACCCTGCGGCAAGGAATTTAGCCGAGATAATTCTTTTATACCCCGGGTTTCATGCACTTTTAGCTTATCGCTGCGCTCATAAGCTTACAAAATGGCATATTCCATTTATCCCAAGGCTAATTTCTCAAGTGGCACGCTTTTTTACGGGGATTGAAATTCACCCGAGGGCAAAAATAGGTAAAAATTTTTTCATTGACCATGGGATGGGCGTTGTAATTGGTGAAACAACAATAATTGGCGATGATGTGCTTATTTATCAGGGTGTAACGCTTGGCGGTACGGGCAAAGACAGTGGAAAACGCCACCCGACGGTAGGTAATAGTGTTACAATTGGTGCCGGTGCAAAGGTTTTAGGTAATATTACAATCGGAGATTATACAAACATCGGCGCAGGCAGTGTTGTAGTGGATGATGTTCCTGAACACTCTACAGTTGTAGGTATCCCGGGGCGCATAGTAAGGCAAAGAGTGTTCATTCAAGGACAACTTCTGCACAACAGAATTCCCGACCCTATCAAATGTGAATTAAACAGGCTGAAATACGAGCTTCAGGAGCTGCGCGAAAAAATTGATTAGTCAAGCAGTTGCAGCGCATTTTGCAAAAGTTGCTTGTAGCTTGAAATAAGCTTGTTAGAAAGCTCCATTTGCATTTTTGCTTCCTGATAATATGTTGCGTTAGCTTTAAAATCTATGTTAGATAATTCAATCATACCGCTTGTAATTTCCGCTTTGCCTATAACAGGTCTTCCTGACTCTGCGGTTTCAACAAAATATCCGTCTTTGTATTGATATAATTCTTGCGGGTTGTGAAAGTTCATAACGGCAATTTTATAAAGAGGGGTTGCTTCTTTGCCTCCGTTTGTTTTTCCGTACAAAATACCGTCGCCTTTTATTTCGTATTCATCATATTTACCCAAGAATTTACCGTTATCAGGGTCAATCCAGAGTTTAATTTCAGTTGTGGGAACGCTCAGTGCACCACCGTTTGCCGTAGTTTCATCAAATTCTGCGCTTGTTAAAGACTTTGTGCCTGCCATAATCTCGCCATGGTCATTTAAAATATAGCCTTGGACTTTTGAACCGTCAGAGGCTTTATACACCCCTTCACCGTCAAATTTAAATTCACCAAGACGGGTGTAGGCAATTCTTCCTTCGTCATTTCTTACAACAAAATAGCCATTACCTTCTAAAAAGACGTTTTCAGTAGATGTTCCGGGGATTGCTTTACCTTGTCCGGTGTTTTTTAAATAACCGTCTAATTGAACAGAGTCCAAAAAAGTTTTAAAAGTAACCTGATTTTCCCTGTAGCCCGGAGTATACATGTTAACCATATTTTCTGTTACCGCGTCCATCCAGTTTCTTGTTGCTGCTTGGATATTTATGGCGTTAACGTAGGCGTCTTTCATTGGTTATTCTCCTTTTTGTTTTTTTGGTTTTGGTCTTTATGTTGTCTGTAACTTATGTTTGAATAGGAAATATTTTGTTCATCAAATCTTTGTCTTAAATAGGGGATGTTGTTTTTAAGGTATTCTTCAACAGCCTTATCCCCTGGGATAATATGTGCGTTAATTTTTCCTTTGTCATCAAGTTTTAAAATGACTGTTACATTGTTGTCAAAGTCCATTCTTATTGGTTTTTTTGTATCGTAAGAGCTTTGCAGCATTGACATTAAACTTTTTGAAACCTGCATT
>CASEEG010000112.1 GCA_949286885.1 uncultured bacterium | reverse complement strand
CTTACCTCTATCGGTTGGGAAATTATCAATAATATTGCCTGTTTGCTCAAGAATTTCCTTGTGTGCTAGAAATTTTTGCCAGTATATGTCTTTTTGAAACTCAATTTCTTTTTTTAATTGACGGGCTTTTTTTTCATATCTTGCAAGCAATTCAAGCTCTTTTTTATGTTTTTTATACAATTTGCAAGTATCACAGCCAAAATATTCAATTTTCCTAAATAATTCTTTTGATTTTCTGCCAAATTCAGCAACCTCGGGCGCATCTTTTTTGCCTGATTTATGAGCTTGACGCTTCAATGTTTTAAATATTGTACGTGTTTCAACATACATGTTTTTAAGCTTGTTGTATTCAATAAAGTCTTCGTTTTTCAAGCCTAAATGGCATTTGTAACTTTTTGCGGCATTTATTATATTTTCATACTCTTCCATTTGAGCTAAAAGCGGAGAAATTCTATCTGATGAAGAATAATAGCCGAAAGTTTTTAATATCAGCTCTTTTGCTTCATCAAGACTAAAACGTTGCAATAAATTTAAAACCATTGAATAACAAGGGGAAAATTTACTCTCTAATGGGTTAGCATCTGACGTTGCAAGGGTTGCAACTTCCTCCGGTGTTTGAAAAGGTGTGCCCACAATTACGACATAGCCTATTTCATCCATGCCCCTGCGGCCTGCCCTGCCTGACATTTGCAAAAACTCATTTGCACTTAGCATTCTATGTCCTTCATCGGTACGTTTTGAAATTGAACTTATAACCGTAGTGCGAGCAGGCATATTAATACCTGCGGCAAGCGTTTCAGTTGCAAAGACCATTTTTATAAGCCCCTGTTGAAAAAGCCTTTCAACTAAAAGTTTCCACCCCGGCAAAAGCCCTGCATGGTGTGATGCTACACCTTTTTTAATAAGGTCAATCTGGGGGTTATTTTCTAAATACGGATTTTCCTTTATGTATTCATCAACAAGATGGTTAATTTTTATTGTTTCATCCTTGGTTAAAAGCTCTAGGGTGGCGCATTTTTGAGCATTTTCGTCGCATTTTTTACGTGAAAAAGTAAAATAAATTGCAGGCAGCATATTTTTTTCTTTAAGAGCCATTGTAATTGATGCAACAGGGTTTTTAACCAAATGTTTTTTATTGAAATATTTATACTTACTCTCGGGTTTAATTTTTTTGTTTAATTTGCCCTCAGGCGTTAAAAGGGGCAAGACAGTGTCAGGTTTTGAACTGTCATAATAATAAAACCTCAAAGGTACGGGGCGAAAATCAGTAAATACGTGCTCGGTTCCTGAGTGTACAGTGTTTATCCAATTGGTGAGCTGTTTAGAATTTTGAACGGTTGCGCTAAGGGCAATTATTTGTATGTTTGTCGGGCAATAAATAATGCTTTCTTCCCAAACAGTGCCTCTTTGCTCGTCATTCATATAGTGAACTTCATCCAGCACAACATATTTTACATCTTTTAAGTTATCTTTTAGCGTGCCAAATGTTGTGCCATAGAGCATATTTCTAAAGACTTCTGTTGTCATAACAACAATTTGCGCTTCGCGGTTAATTGTGGTGTCGCCTGTTAAAAGTCCGACATTTTGTTCACCATATTGGCGGGAAAAATCAAAATATTTTTGATTTGATAAAGCCTTTAGGGGTGTAGTGTAGAAAATTCTTGTACCATTTTCCAGTGCTAAATGTATTGCGCTTTGAGCAATACAAGTTTTGCCTGCACCTGTTGGGGCACAGACAATAACACTTTTACCATTTTTAATATGTTCGATTGCCTCTTTTTGGAAATCGTCCAGCTCAAAGTTAAATCCGTACATTGTTTTATTATTTTATCACAGAATCATTGCCCTTTACAATAACGGATATATATGGTTTTGAGAAATATTTGTTTGCAAATTCTAAAATGTCTGTTTGAGATACTTCACTTATAAGTTTTTTATATTTTTCAAGATAGTTAATATCTCTCTCGCTTATTGCGTAATACCCTAAAAGCGACGCATCATCCATATTTGTTTCAAGAGAAATTACAATATTTCCTAAAATTTTATCTTTAGCTTCTTGCAGTTCTTTTTGGGTAACATATTCTTTTTTAAGAAGATTAATTTCATCAATCATATCTTTTTTGGCAATATCTACGCTTTTATTATTTGTTCCAATATAGACAACAAAACTGCCATCAAGGATGTTTTGTAACATTGTAGAACCCACAGAATAAGCAAGACCTTTTTCTTCTCTTAAATTTTGAAAAAGCCTTGAGCTCATACCCTCACCTAAAATTGCATTTATAACTTTTAGAGTTGCCATATCTTTTTCGTTGTAAATAGGGCAAGTTTTATAACCAACAAACACCCAGGCAGTCTGCGTATCAGGTTTTGTAAAAGTTAAATCAATATTTTTTTGAGGGTTAAAAACGTTGATTTTTTCTTCTTTGTAGTTTATTTTTTTACCTGTTTTACTTTTAAAAATATCGTTTATTTTTTGTGCAATTCCTTTTTCATCAACATTTCCCACAACTGTTATGACCATATTTTCAGGGTTTAAAACCTCTGAATAATAGCTTTTTAAATCATCAGATGTAACTGATGGAATTTTAGTTAATAGAAATTTTGAATCTTGCCCGTAGTAACTTCCACCAAATGCAACCTTTTTAAATTCATCCAATCCAATTGATAATGCGTTATCCTGTATTTTCTTTAAATCTGCGATTTTTAAATTTTTAATTTTTTCTGTTTCTGATGCTGAAAATACAGCGTTATTAACTACTTCATTTAGAATATCAAGCGCACTTTCAAGTTCATTTTGGGTTGTTTGCATTGAAATTGAAAAAGTATCTGCACCTGATGCCAGAGCTAATTTTATACCTTTTTCATCAAGCAAATTTGCAAACTCCGCATTAGAATATTTTTTAGTACCCTGTTTTGCAACCGAGGCTGTAAGCATGCCTGTTGAGGGTATTTTTTCAAGGATTTTTGAACCTTTTGCCTCAATATCAATTGCAATTATTGAATTTGAATCATTTTTCTTGATTATTAATTGTGCGCCATTAGGTAAAAGATATTTTGTTGCATCCTTAGATTGTTCAAGCACTTTTAGTTCAATGGGCAATTTTGCTGCAGCTGCAATTTGCGCTACCTCTTTTACATTTTCATTTTTTGGAGTAACTGTTGAGATTGCATATTTTGATGTCGTTAAGTATTTTTTTGCTGCAGCGATAACTTGTTTCCTTGATACTTTGTCAATATTGTTTAAATAATTATCATAATAAGCTGTTGAACCCCAAAACATCGTAAGATAGCCAAGCTCGTCAGATATATTTGAAATAGACTCTCTTAAATAGTAAGTGTCTGTTTTTATCATATTTTTTGCTTTTTTAATCTCAGCTTCAGTTAGCTCACCGTCTTGTATTTTTTTAATTTCGTCAAAAATTTCTTTTTTAACTTCTTCTAAATTTTTAGGGTCAAAAGTTGCACTAACAACAAAAAGCCCGTCATCCATAAAAGAAGAATTTGATGCACTTATTGAATAAACAAGGTGCTTTTGTTCTTTTAATACTTGATTTAATTTTGAACTTTTGGAATCGCCTAAAATTGTTGCCAGCACATCAAGAGCATAGTTATCTTTATCATCCTTAAATTTTGGTGCCTTAAAAGCAATTACCATATAAGATTGATTAACATCCATTT
>CASEEG010000111.1 GCA_949286885.1 uncultured bacterium | reverse complement strand
GAAAATGCTTACTTTGACGGCGATGAGATTGTAATACCAGCAGGTACTATTTTACCTCTTGGTGTTATGGAATGTATTAACGTACAAAAAGCAAAGCCGGGTGATCCTTTTGTAGCACGTGCTTTGGTTAACTTTGTAAACAAAGACAGGCTGCTTTTAATCCCGATTGGTACACAATTCAGCGGTAAAGTCGTGAAAACAAAGAAACCTCTAAGATTCTTTAAAAACGCTTATATTGCGCTACAAACAGAATCTGTGCTTGATAAAGACGGTCGTGTTGTTGGTCCCGCGCTTGCAACACTCGGACAAAAAGAACCTGAAATACGCTTAATCAGAAACTGTCCGCATTTAACAAAAGTCCGCTACTATGGTACAAGAACTCAAAAAATGTGGATACACAAATCTCAAAGAGTTGATTTCGTTTTACAAGAACCGATTAGAATAAAAATTCTGGATAATCAATTCATTCCGGAAGGATAAAAATTAAATTAAGATTAATTTTTGTAAGTTTTGTAAAAATCCTTATTAATATGTATATATATTGATAAGGATTTTTATTATGTTAGATAATTTAACTCAATCATCACAAAGTATTGTAATTAACGCTCAAGAAATTGCAAAAGAATACTCAAATTCTTTTATTGAACCTTTGCACATTTTATATGCAATTTCGCTAAGCTCTGAAAGTTCAGCCGCTGATTTAATGAACGACTTAAAACTGAACACAATGCTTTTTAAAGATGACATTAAAGCTGCAATAAATAATTTAGCAAAAGTAAGCAATCAAGGCGAAATTTATTTTTCAAAAGAAACTGCTCAAGTATTTGAACTTGCAAATACTGAGGCTAAAAATTTAAAAGACAAATTTATTTCGCCTGAGCATTTGCTCCTTGCACTTTGCGATTTTGCACAAAATGCTCAAAATAGTGCAAATTCTGATATAGTAAGGATTTTTAATAAATTTTCAATAACAAAGGACAAGGTTTTACTCTCAATGAAAAAAATAAGGGGGGATAAAAAAGTGGACACAAATAATGCTGATGAAGATTATAAAATAATGGAAAAATTCTCAATTGACCTGACACAGCGCGCTCGTGAGGGCAAGCTTGACCCTGTAATCGGTCGAGATGAAGAAGTTAGAAGAATTATACAAGTTCTAAACCGCAGGACAAAAAACAACCCTGTACTAATTGGTGAAGCAGGTGTAGGTAAAACCGCAATTGTAGAGGGTCTTGCCCAAAGAATTATAAGAGGCGATGTGCCTGAAGGCTTAAAAGACACAAAACTTGTATCCTTAGATATTGGTGCGCTTGTTGCAGGTGCAAAATTCAGGGGTGAATTTGAAGAAAGGTTGAAAAAAGTTATTGCCGAAGTTGAAAAATCTCAAGGGCAAATAATTATGTTCATTGATGAGCTGCACACAGTCGTTGGTGCAGGCGCAAGTGAGGGTTCAACTGATGCAGGCAATCTTTTAAAACCTATGCTTGCACGTGGTCAAATAAGGACAATAGGCGCTACAACAGTAAATGAATATAGAAAATACATTGAAAAAGACCCTGCACTGGAGCGTCGTTTTCAACCTGTTTTGGTTGATGAACCCTCTGTTGAAGACACTATTTCAATCCTAAGAGGTTTAAAAGACAAATACGAAGTTCACCATGGGGTTAGAATTAAAGACTCTGCGCTTGTTGCGGCGGCTGAACTTTCTAATCGTTATATAACAGACAGGTTTTTGCCCGATAAAGCAATTGACCTTGTGGATGAAGCAGCCTCAAGCGTAAGGATTGAAATAGATTCAATGCCAGAAGAACTTGATAAGCTTGAACGTCAAAAGTTGCAACTGCAAATTGAATTACAATCCTTGAAATCTGATAACGATAACCAAGACAATGACAAAATTAATGCCGTAAATAAAGCGCTTGAAGAAGTAAGCGCAAAGGCTGATGTGCTTAAAAAGCAATGGGAAGCCGAAAAAAACAGTATAAAAGGTGAGGCAGGCATTAAAGCAGAAATTGAAAAAGTCCGCCATGATATTGAAAATGCCGAACGTGAAGCAGACCTTGAAACTGCAGCAAAACTTAAATACGGCACATTGCCCGAACTTGAGCGTCAGCTCAAGGAAACAAAAAACAACGAAGGTAAGAAAAATACCCTCCTAAAAGAAGAAATTGATGATGAGGACATTGCACAAGTTGTTTCAAAATGGACAGGCGTGCCTGTTTCAAAACTTGTTGAATCTGAAAGCAAAAAACTAATTGAAATGGAAAACCTTATACACAAAAGAGTTGTGGGTCAAAACGAAGCAGTAGAAGTCGTTTCAGACTCTATTCGTCGTGCACGTTCAGGTCTAAAAGACCCAAAACGCCCGATTGGTACGTTTTTGTTCTTAGGCCCTACCGGTGTAGGTAAAACTGAACTTGCAAAAGCCTTAGCTGAGTTTATGTTTATGGATGAGGACGCCCTTATTCGTATTGATATGACTGAATATATGGAAAAACATTCTGTTTCAAGGTTAATAGGCGCACCTCCGGGGTATGTAGGCTACGATGAAGGCGGACAGCTTACCGAAAGGGTAAGAAGAAAACCTTACTCGGTTATACTTTTTGATGAAGTTGAAAAAGCGCACCCTGATGTGTTTAATATAATGCTGCAAATCTTTGATGACGGTCGTTTAACCGATTCAAAAGGCAGAACGGTAGATTTTAAAAATACAATCATCATTATGACATCAAACATAGGCTCAGAAATCATTCTGGATAATGCCGTAAAAGGACTTTTGTCTGAAACGGAAAAAGAACAAACAAAAGAAGAAGTTACGCAAAAGTTAAGGGATTATTTTAAGCCTGAATTTTTAAACAGAATAGATGAAACAGTATTCTTTGATGCACTAAATCTTGATGATTTGAAGCATATTGTGGATATTCAAGTTCAATACCTTAAAAACTTGCTTGCACAAAGGAAAATTGAAATTGAAATAACCGAAGATGCTAAAGAAAGACTTGCACTCAACGGATTTAACCCGATATACGGTGCTCGTCCGCTAAAACGTGAAATTCGTCAAAGTATTGAAAACCCGCTATCAAAGGCACTTTTAAAAGGTGAGTTTAAAGACGGGGACAAAATTAAAATTGATGAAAAGGACGAAAAAATAGTATTTTCAAAATAATAAAAAGCCGCAGAAATTAAAACTGCGGCTTTTATATAATTTCTTTTAAAACCTTTAGGGTGCGTGTCGGACGAGGAGCACGTGAATCTATATATTTCTTTAAAAGTAAAAAACATTTTTCACAAAAATTCTCATCTACAAGCTCGTCATATTGAGTTTTTTCGCCATTTTGACAGTTTTGCTGCGCAATTAAAAACTCTCTTATTTTTTTGTGCAGACCAATATAAACATCTGCCCCATGTTTACAATTTTTACAGACAATTCCCCCCGAGGCAACACTAAAATATGCACCGTCACTCACATTACAACCGCAAATAAGACAGGTTTGAAATTCTGCTCCGTAACCTATTTGAGTCATAAATTTAAGTTGGAATCTAATTACATTTAAAAAAATCTCTGCTTTAGCACCGGCATTTGCGATACCTTCCAGTGCATTATAGAAAAGTTGATAAATTTTTTCGTTATTCTCAAAATCCTCATCAAAGTCTGTACACATTGCATTTATAATCTCAGTTAAATACATTGAATAAGTAAGTTTTTCAAGATTGGAGCGCAGCTTGTTAAAGGTGTTAAGTGCCTGTGCCTCACAAATTGTGTCAAAATTTCTGCCATTTTTGAGCATAATTTTATTTGCCACAAGCATTTGCATTCTTGCGCCCAATTTTGACTTTGGACGTTTAACACCTTTTGCAATTCCCTTTATAAGCCCGTATTGACGGGAAAACATAACAACAATATTGTCGTACTCGCCAAGCTGATACGTTTTAATGTTTATTGCATCTGTTGTAAAACTCTCTCTAATACTTTTCATTAATTATTTTTAGCTATTTGTATTCTTATAAATTCCTGGCACAGTTGATCAATGTTTTGAAAATTTGAAATAATCTCCTTGCTAGGAAAGCTTTTTAAGAATAAATTTCTGTAAAACTCCCTTTTATCATTTTCT
>CASEEG010000110.1 GCA_949286885.1 uncultured bacterium | reverse complement strand
ACAAAAGGGTAAAGTTGCAAACGAAAAGCTCGAACAAAAAGAGATAAAAGACTTTTTCCCAATAACTCCTCTATCATTGAGCGATTCGCAAGAGGATGTCATTAAAAAAATCGAAGAAAATAATTTCTTGGCAGTATACGGCCCGCCGGGGACAGGAAAGTCACAAACCATTGTAAACCTTGTATCTCACTTGATAGCAAACGGTAAAAGCGTTCTTGTTGCCTCTCGCATGGACAAAGCCGTTGATGTTGTCGCTCAGCGCTTAAACTCGCTAAATGCTCCATACCTTGCACTTAGGGCGGGCAGAGCCAATTATCAAAAAATGCTCAATTTTAAACTTGAAGATTTACTTTCAAATAAAGTCGATTTAGACAGCGGCTACCAAGACGCCGTTATGGCAGAGCCTGATGATATGAAAAATTTGTGCGATGAAATAGAAAGGCTTGAAGAAGGCGCACAAAAGATTTTTTCGCTTGAAAAACGATACAGCGAAGTAAGTGAAGAACAAAAGGAAACAAAAGAGGCAATAGGCGAGTGCGAAATAATTCAAAATGCACTTAGTCTTGAAGAAGTTAATCAAACCAAAAAGCTGCTCAAAGAGCTTGAAAAGTATGAAAACAAACACAAAAAAAATATTTTTGACAAAATTTTTGAAAGCATAAAATTAAATAAAATTAAAAAGATTTTAAATTTAAAAGGAAAAATAAAAGCCTCCGAATTATCGCAAAGACTGGCGCTGGAGCTTGATTTAGAGCTTTTAAACGCAAAATTGCGAAAAATTGAAAATAATATTTATAAAATCGGCAATTTGCACCAAATTTTAAAGAAAATTAAAAGCTTGAGAAAAAAACAACAAAAACTTGCGGTAGACATTCTGAAAAACAAGCGCAGAACTGCATTGAAGAATATTTTATGCGATCAACAAAAGCGTCAAAGGCTTATGATACATTCAAAGTCGCTTGTTTCAAGAAAATTAAACCAACAAAACAGATTGCTTGAAAAAGAGGACTTTAAGCCGCTTTTAGCTGCTTTTCCCTGCTGGTGCGTAACAACTTATGCAATTTCAAACTCTCTGCCCCTAAAACCTGCGTTGTTTGACGTTGTAATACTGGATGAAGCATCGCAATGCGACATAGCAAGCTGTTTTCCCATACTTTTCAGAGCCAAAAAGGCTGTAATTGTAGGCGATGATAAACAACTGCCCCACTTATCGTTCTTAGAGAAAGCAAAAGAACAATCATTTTTAAACCAATACAACATAGAAGACCGCTACCAGCTACTTTGGCGCTTTAGAACAAATTCAATGTTTGACGTTGCAAACTATTATTCAACAACGCCAACCCTTTTAGACGAGCATTTTCGCTCACCAAAACCCATTATTGAATTTTCAAACAGAGAATTTTATGGCGGCAGAATAAAAGTCATGAAGCCTTATTTTGACGATGTTTCACCCGTTGAACTTGTCGAAGTTAAAGAGGCAAAAGTAGACAGCGACATCACAAGGAACCAGGCAGAGTGCGAGGCTATTATTAAAAAAGTTCAGGATATAATTTATGAAAATGAGAAAAATCCTGATTTAGAGCCTGTTTCAATAGGTATAATCTCACCGTTTAGGGGTCAGGTAGAGTTGATTAAAAAAGCTGTTTTAAAAGTTTTTTCTCAGGAAACAATACAACAACACCAAATTGAAATAGGCACAGCACATACATTTCAAGGTGATGAAAGAGATGTAATGCTTATGTCTTGGGCAATTGCCGAAAATTCACACTCGCAAAGCCTTATGTTTTTACAAAAACCCAATCTTTTTAATGTTGCGATTACTCGTGCAAGAAAAAAACTTATAAACTTTATTTCTAAACCTGTAAACGAGCTGCCCGAAGGGCTTTTAAGGGATTATCTTGAGTTTGTACAATCTCAAGATAAAGTCATTGCCTCAAGAAAAAATGTATTTAAAAATACGTTTGAAAAAGAAGTTTTTGAAGTTATAAACGACGAGTTTACAACACATCAACTGCGTGCAGGAGTAGATTTTGCAGGCATTAACGCCGATATTATGATTGATGACAAATTAATTGTTGAAATTGACGGTGTAGAAGATGAATTACAAACAAATATAAATGAAACCAAAAAACAAGCCATAATGGAGCGTTTGGGGTACGAAGTTGCACGCATAACAAAACGAGAATGGGGCTTGAGTAAAGACGCCGCTCTTGATAGAATAAGGTCATCACTGGTACAAAGTTAGAAAAATGACCGACACTCAAGCGGATTTAATTAAAAAACATGCCCAATCACTCGAATTTGACAAGGTTTTAGAAATTCTTGCCAATTTTGCGGTGTCTGATTTAGGTAAACAAAAGTGCCTGAATGCTCCTATTTACAACCAAAAAGCACAAATTGAATACCATCTTGAACTCACAAGCGAAGCAAAGAAAATTTATGACAATGCAGGCAATTTTTCTTGTTTTCCTTTGGAATTTCTCTGCGACGGGGCTAAAATCCTTGAAACACAAAGGCTTGGCGCAAGTGATATTATTGATTTAACAAAAAATTTAAGAACATCAAGATTAAATAAAAATTTCCTTTCAAAAGAAGAAAATTGCCCGAATTTAAAGGCGATTGCGCAAAATTTGTACACAAATAAAGAATTTGAAGATAAAATTTTTTCAACTTTTGACAGCGAATTAAACATTTTAGACAGCGCAAGCCCTGAATTAAAAAGGCTCAGGAACTCCCTTAAAAGCACAAAAGACAACCTAAAAGCCTCAATTGGCAAGCTTTTGGGCGATGCCGATTTTATATCACATCTGCAAGACATTGTCTGGACAACACGTGAGGGCAGAACGGTTTTTCAAGTAAAGGCAACAGACAAAAACAAAGTGTCGGGAATTGTACATGATGTAAGCGCAAGCAGCCAGACTTATTTTATCGAGCCCTCCGCATTAGTACCGATAAACAATAAAATCCGCCAGATTGAAATTGAAATAAACGCCGAAATTGAGCGAATTTTGTGGGAATTAACAAAAGAATTTTTAAACATAAAAAAAGAATTGAGCGATGTGCAAAATATCGTAAGTGAGCTTGATTTTATCTTTGCAAGAGCGAAATATTCCATCAGTACAAAGTCAAACCCTGCACAAATTTGTGAGCAAAAAATCCTTGAAATACAAGCCATGCGCCACCCGCTTTTAATCGGAAATGTTGAAAACATTGTCGAAAATGACTTTGAACTGGGTAAAACATATAATTCCCTTTTAATTACAGGCTCTAACACAGGTGGAAAGACAGTTGCACTTAAAACTGCAGGACTTTTAACGCTTATGACAAAAGCAGGACTGCACATTTGCGCACTTGGCGCTAAAATTTACCCGTTTGACAGGGTTCTAGCCGACATATCGGAAGAACAAAGCATTTCTCAAAGCCTTTCCACCTTTAGCGCACATATTAAAAACATTTCAACGATTATTGAAAACGCAACCGAAAATTCCCTTGTGCTTTTTGATGAATTAGGCGCAGGAACAGACCCTGAGGAAGGTTCAGCCCTTGCTCGTGCCATACTTGAATATTTATCCAAAAAAGATATTTTATGCGTCTGCACAACGCATTTGGGGGAATTAAAAATTTTAAAATACGAAAACTCTAAATTTGAAAACGCAAGTGTCGAGTTTGATGTTGAAACGCTAAAGCCCACCTATAAGCTAATTTTAGGACTTGCAGGCAGCTCAAATGCGCTCTGTATAGCTCATAACCTAAATTTAAACGATGAAATTATTAACAATGCAAAAAATATTCTAAACAAGGCAAAAAGCCCTGAGGGCGAAGTTTTTGCCAAAATTCAACAAACACACAGCGAGCTTTCTCAAAAAGAACGAGAAACAGAGCAAATACGGCAAAGAACAGCTCAAATTGAGGCTGAATATCAGGAAAAATTAAAAGAATTAAAAGCGCAAAAGAAAAAATCTCTTGAAAGTTTTAAGAAAAAATATCAGGCTCAAATTGAAAATGCACGTGCCGAAATTAAAGACACACTGGATATTATGAGAAAAGAAAAGTCCGAAAAGATTGCCATGCGCTCATATTCCAGACTTGCAAAGCTTGAAAGTGCAGCAAGAGAAGAATTTATGTCTGATGAAGAAAAATTGCAAAACAAATATGAAGCGCTTGATATTCAAAATTTAAAAATCGGTCAAAATGTACTTATAAAAGGGCTTGAACAGGTTGCCCGCCTTGAAAGTCTGCCCGATAAAAAAGGCAAAGTCCTTGTGTCTATTGGGCTTATGAAAACAAAAGTGGATATTAAAAAACTTGCAAAAACTGATAAAAAAATCAGCAAAGCATTAAAAAAAGTTAGTGTAAGTTTTGATGACATTACACAAAGCCTCTCCAACAGGCTCGATATACGAGGCATGAGGGCAGAAGATGCTATTGAATTTCTTGATAAACAATTTGATATGGCATCATTAAGAAATTTAAGAGAAATTACAGTAATTCACGGACATGGCACAGGGGCGCTTAAAAACGCCGTTAGAAACTACCTTGCAAACTCACCTTATGTTGCAAAATTTCGTGCGGGCGAAGAAGGTGAAGGCGGCGACGGGGTAAGCATTGTAGATATTAATTAAAGCCCCAAACGCATTTGTTGAATTTCTCTTGCAGCTTTATCTCTGTCTGCCTTATCCTTGTATAACTTTTCAAAGTTTTTCTGAACATATTCATAGTTTTGAACAGTTGCGGTAATTGACTTATCCGCAAGCCAAAAAAGTGCGGGGACGGCAACTAAAAGAGTGAAAACAGAAACTATAATGTGTCTTAGAATTCTGGTAAATGCATGCCATTTTCTGTCTTTGCCTTCCATATTCACTTTTAGTTGCAAAGCTTCATTAACAAAGGCACTTCTGGCATCTTTATCCATATCATCAATAAGCGGGACAAAATCTTTTGCAATGTACATTACATATTTTTTTACTGCGTCATCTTCATTTGTCCCAAAGGGATCCTGCCAATCATTATCATCTGTAGCAGAATAATCCTGCTCGACTGGTTCTGCGACTTGCTCGCTTGTATCAGACGACGGGTGTGCTTCCTGGGAAGGCAAATTCTCATCCTGCTCAACATATTCTCCAAGTGAAGGTTCATTACTTGGAACGCCATCTAGAATATCTTGCGGAACATTCCCCAAATCAGGATTTTGCGCCCCGGCAGTTTCTTCCAGCTGACTTTTTATTTTATCGATGTGTTTATCTATATCAAAATTTTCTTCCACGTCTAAACCCCAAAAGTTTTTATTTTTTATTTTAGCATAAAATTTACTTTTAGTCTTAAAATCATTTTTGTGGTAAAATATAAGTTGCAATGTATATGGAAAAGCAGGAATTATTAAAAAAGTTAGACAGATTAAAAGAACCAAAAATCCTTGTTGTAGGAGATTTTGGCATAGATGAAATGGTCTTTGGAAATACCCAGAGAATTTCTCGTGAAGCACCTGTTTTAATTTTAGAACACTCTAAAACAAAAATTATTTTAGGTACAGCCTCAAATGCTGCAAATAATATCGCTTCCCTAAACAACGGAAAAACCGCAGCATTAGGTGTTTATGGCGATGACTACTATGCAAAAGTCCTTCTTGCAGCTCTAAATGAAAAAAATATAAATGTAGAGTACATGATAGAAGATAAAATGCGCAAAACAACTACTAAAACACGCATTTCAGGCTCATGCTCTCAAAGTATAACTCAACAAATCGTGCGCATTGACAGACAAACAACAGATCCACTGAGCGCACAAAGTGAAGAAAAAGTTATTAAAAATCTTGAAAAGGCAATACCTTTATACGACGGGATTATTTTATCAGACTATCATTTAGGCTTTTTGACCGAAAATGTTGTAAAAAAAGCAATTGAACTTGCAAAAAAATATAATAAAATCATTGTCGCAGATGCCCAAAAAGATTTAGACAAATACAAAGGTGCAACTGCAATAACCCCAAACCAGCCTGATTGTGAAAAATTTGTAGGCTACTTTTTAAAAGACGAAGATGCACTTATAAAAGCAGGCGAAGATTTAATTAAAAATTTAGAACTTGAAAACGTGCTTATCACACGTGGTGAGCGTGGAATGGCACTTTTTGAAAATGTTTGCGGCAAAATTAAACACCATGAAGTAGAAGCCTTTAACAGAAAAGAAGTTTTTGACGTAACAGGTGCAGGCGACACTGTTGTTGCAGCATTTACCCTTGCACTTTGCGCAGGGTTTAGCCCGTATGAGGCAATGTATATAGGAAACCTTGCAGCAAGCATTGTTATCAGATATTTTGGTTGCCATAGTGTAACTGTTGAAGATTTAAAATCCGAACTTGAAAATTTAAAAGGAGAAGAAATATATGAAATTTCTTAAAAAACTGAGAACTTTTGATTTAGTTATTATAGGTGTAATTATCGTTGCGCTTTTAGTTGGAATTCTTACATTTTTTGGCAAAAGAGCAACCTCGTCAAATCAAATTGAAACTACTGCAGATGTTGAAATTGAAGTATTTTTAAGAAGTGTTACCATTAGCGCTTCAAATAATATTTTCGAAGAAGGCGATGAAACTTTTATTACAATTAGAAACGTACCTTACACAAAATTAAAAATTAAAGATGTTAAGTATGACCGAAAAAAAGCAATAGTGCCTACTTTTAACGCAAAAAAACCTTTTGATGTAGTAGATGACGTTACAGCACCCTACCAGTACGATTTTCTTGTAACTGTTCTTGATAAAGCAAAAATTACAAAAGACCGTGATGGTGCAGTTGTTGGCGGAAATAAAATTAAAATCGGCTTACCCATTACCCTTGAAGGGTCAGACTACAAGCTAAACGGGATAGTATCTAACATAACAATTGTAGCAAAACCGGACGAAACAAATGTTGATGACTTGGAAAAACAGGTAAATCAAAATCAGGATGTTCAATAGAAAATTTGGAACAAAAAGTATTTTTATAAGCCTTAAAAACGGTGTTTTGAGAAATATTCAAAACACTCAGGCTGCGGCATGCGTTAGAGAAAGTTTGTTTTTCGAGAATATTGACTCATTTTTATATATCTTTTTGATGTTTACACTTGTTTCGTGTATTTTTTGCGAATCTGGCTATATTGGCATTTTTGCACTTTGTTTTAGCTTTTTGCAAAGTTTTAAATTGTGTGTAAAAAAAGGCGCAAGGACTAAAATATCACTCTACGACAAGGCAATATTAATATTTTTTGCCTTTGTTGTTTTAAGTCTTTTTGGCTCGACACTTTTTGCACTCAGTTTAAAAGGCTTTATGAAAACTGCAATTTATACTTATTTTTACTTTAGCGCACTTTCATATTTTCTTGATAACAAAAACAAAATTTTGCCTACAATCCTTGTTGTGTCTGGACTTGTCAGTTTTGAAAGCATTATCGCAATTATTCAAAATAACTCTGGAATTTTAGCTATATCAGGCTGGCAAGATACAACAAATCTTGACCCAACGCAAGTTATATCAAGGGCTTATGGCACCTTAAAACCTTATAACCCGAATTTGCTTGCAGGATACTTAGTAACAGGTATTTCAAGCATTTGGTGTCTTTCTATGATTAACCTTTTAAATAAGCACTACAAAAGGTTTTTAGGGTTTTTAATTTTAATGTTACTTGCAACAATTGCCATTATATACACAGGCTCTCGTGGCGGATACCTTGGAATAGCAGGGTTTTACGGAATTTTTGCACTCGGTGTAATTTATTACATTGAAAAATATTTAGGCGGGTTTAAATCAATTAGAAAAAGATACAAAAACCTTGCCCTGACTGTAATTTGCGCAGGTTTAGTTTTCATCATGTCAAATCCTGCAATTACAAATAGAATTTTGTCAATTTTTGAATTCAGAGAAGACAGCTCGATTGCCTTTAGAATGAACGTTTACGCTTCATCTTTTAAAATGTTTCTGGACAATCCTTTCTTAGGAATTGGTGTCGGCAATAAAAACTTTAGAGAAATTTATGGCTTATATATGAAAACAGGCTTTGATGCGCTTGGCTCATACTGTGTGCCTCTTGAAATAGCTGTCGAAAGTGGCATTTTTGCGCTAATTAGTTTTATTACTTTCCTTGTTCTATGGTGCAGAGATTGTCTAAAAGCCATAAAAAATGCTCCAAAAAGAACAAAAATTGTTATATTTTCGCTAATTTTAAGCATTTTCCCGACAATGATTCATGGATTATTCGACACAGTCTGGTTTAGACCGCAGTTGCAAATTCTTTTTTGGCTAAATGTTGCATTTTTAGGCGCTCTAAAAGACAACTAAATATCTCATATAGTCCTCAACCCCGAGGGCAAAAGCTTTTGCAAATTCTTTTTGAAATTTTTTATTTGTTAATTTTTCCATTTCATTTTTGTCAATTAAATAACCGCACTCAACAAGCACGCTTACCGGATTTGTAGGGCGAGTTAGCGCAAATGAGGCAAAGTTAATACCATCATCTCTAAAACCTGTTTGTTTAAGCAAATGCTCTTGCAGCTGACTTGCTAGCGCATAAGCCTGCTTATTATAATAATACGTACCCACCCCATGCCTGTTTACAACATCTTTTGGATTGGGCAGGGAATTTTGGTGAATACTAAGTAAAATATCCGCTTCTTTATCTTGCGCAAAAGTTAATCTATCGTACAGTGGCACATATTTATCTTTTGTCCTTGTCATATAAACCTTTGCGCCACGCTTTTTTAGGGCATTTCTTATTTGTTTTGAAATTTTTAAATTTACATCTTTTTCCTCAACTCCAAAGGCGCAAACTCCTTTTTCCTCACCGCCATGCCCGGCATCAAGCACTACTTTTATACCTTTTAAGGGTTTTTTGCGGTTTATCTTAGGAATTTTTCTTATCTCAAGCACAAGACCTTTTTTATGAGGCACTACATCATAACCAAAAAGCGCAGGGGATGTGTATTTTAAAGTCAAAACAGATTTTTTTGACGGTATTACATTAAAATTTCCACGCTTATTTTTTATCTCAAGATTTTCATAATTTACATCATAAAGGCTAAATTCAAGCCCGTCAGGTATTTCCTTAAAAGAATAGGCATTTTGTATGTAAGCCGGTATAAAAATTTTATACTTTTCCTTATCCTCGTCAAATTCTATTTTATCTATTTTTTGGATTCTCTTTTCATCAATAACAGCCTGAACATCGGCGTATTTTTTCTCTATCCAAAAAGGCGTATTTTCGCCTAAATCAACCCTGTAAAAATCTTTGTTTTGTTTATCTGCGTACAAAACAAAACCTTTTCTTATGTGCGAAAACCTCTTTGCATTTTCAGAAGGCGCAACTCTTACAGGTGTATAATCCTTTTTTGCCTCAATAACGGCATATTTTGCAATTCCGACATCCTGCAATTCTTCAAGCGCAAAAGCATTTAAAAATGTTAATAAAAATAACCATACTAACAACAATATTTTTTTCATAATTAAGATTGTATCATATAATTTTTTAGAGGTTTTAACTTATTGTATGAAAATTAATTTTAATAACTTGTCATTCAAAAGTGCTACTTTAAATATCAACGCAATATCTGACACACATGGGCAGTTAGAAAACATTGGCGACTTTTGAAATACTATTGAAGAAAATAAAGAAGACCTGTTTTTAAGGGAAGAACCCGGAAATAAAATGTATTCGCAATAGTTAGAGATTGGTATATGGCAGGGAGCTTAAAAGGTTATTTGTCAAACCCTCAGTATAGCTCACAAAAATTTCAACTCTTATTTTTTAATAAATTTGTAAAAGAAATAAAGCACTTATGTAAATCAATAGTTACAATATTTGCCCCGGGAAATCATGATTTTGACGCCGGATTTGAAGATTTTGAAGACTGTATCAAAAAAATGGACGCTAAAATTATTGTCAGCAATATTGATTATAAAAACTCAAAACCAAGTCTAAAACAAGAAATATCAAAACAGTTTTCTTGCAAATTACGTAACGGATGTAATTTTAAACAGAATACGAAAAACGTACCCTCAAACAGATTTTTTTGCATTGAACGCAAGCGCTTTGAGGGGGCCACTCAAGTCATTTGCTTTTGCGCTTGAAGATTCATAACCATTCCATGCATAAACAAAAGGTAATATTTTATCAGCATGGATTTTGCTTGCAAATGGAATTTTTGTAATAACCGCAAGCGATAATATATCGTCAATATGAACTATAAAGTCTTTCAAATCAATCTTAGCGTTTGATTTATAATTTGGATTATCCCTGTTAATAATTTTTTCATCTATTAAATTTGAGCTTTTTTTTGAAAGGAACATGCCAAGTCCTATTCCTAAAACAGGAGCAAAAAACTTTGCCGCAAATCCTTTATAATTCAATTTCTTTGCCAGACTCAAAATCCCAATTGCTATAGTTGCAGGGAATGCAACATTTAAAACATGATTAACAGATTCGGCATATTTTGCTCTTCTGTCTTCTTTGGAAGGCTTTTGAGTCATTGCACCAAGAAGCCCGCCGATTACTCCTCCTGTACTGACTGACACAACAGTAAGTAAATCTTTCCCGTAACTACCACTTTCAAAAACATCAAATCCCATCCTACCCTTCCTTATCTTACTTATTAAAAATACCGGCAGAAGAGTACCGGCCAAAGAACCTATTGCGGAAGGATAAGAAATTTTTCTCTCTTTTTTCGTTTTAATATTATTAGTATTTATGTAAAAATCTTTATAAACTTTTTCTAGCTGCATGCTTAAATCTCCAATAATATTATAAATCGTGAAGAAATTTTTTTTACATGACTTTATAATTAATTGTAATTCTTACAAATTTACGCTATCCTTGATATTGAGAAGATTAGCAGGGATTTATTATGAACGGTGAACTTTTTATTATAGATTTAAGCAGTTGCACAAATACTGGAGAGATTATCACAAACGTCAGCGCTGCTTTCGAAGTGCCTGAGGCAAGAGAAAGAGAAATAGGCTTAAAATTAAGCGATATTATACTTAACCAGGCACAAGTTCTTTCAATTCAATCTCTTATTGCAAGTTACGCTTCAGAACTTGAATATGTGGAAACACCAAATGAAACAACAAAAAATGTCTGCGAAAACATGGGCATTAAAGTAAAAATATGCGAAAAAACCAGTAACACTGTTCAAACTGAAATAGGTTTTGAAATTCCAAAAAAAGATGATATTTCAAATGCCTTTGTTTATGACAACAATGGCAATAATATTCAAGAAACAACAAATGCAGCACAAGATACTTTAATCAGTGAACTGGGTGGTAATAATTTTTCAGATTCAAATGGAAACAATTTTGAAAAATTTGAAAAAATTGAGTTTAACAATGATGAACCAATGGAAACCTACAAAAAAGGGTATGACGAAACCGAGCAAGATAAACAGACATGGGAAGAAGTTGATTATTATGCCCCAGCGACAAATGAGCCCGTCATAGCAGACTCAAAACAAACAATTTATGTAACACAAACACTGCGCTCCGGTCAAGTTTTGGAATTTGACGGAAATATTATAATAATCGGTGATTGCCACCCCGGCTCGGAAATCAAGGCTACAGGAGACATTACTGTTTGGGGCGTTTTAGGCTCAATCGCTCATGCCGGTGCAAAAGGCAATCGTGATGCTAAAATCCGCGCACTTAAAATGAACGCAGTGCAATTAAGAATAGCAGACTGCTATTCAAGACGTCCGGACGGCACAAATATACCATATATTATAAAATCATCTGTATTTACACCTGAAGAAGCAAGGATTGTTGATGATTCAATCGTATTATTTAAAATTAACTAAAAAGGAGCAAAAATAAATGACAGGTTCTGTAATAGTAATTACATCAGGCAAGGGTGGCGTAGGGAAAACTACAACATCGGCTAATATTGGCACCGCACTTGCCAAAGACGGCAATAAAGTTGTTTTAATAGACACAGATATTGGTCTTAGAAATCTTGATTTGCTCTTAGGACTTGAAAATCGCATTGTATACACAATAGTTGACGTTGTTGAGGAACGTTGCAAACTGAAACAAGCACTTGTAAAAGACAAAAAAAACCCAAATTTGTGCCTTTTGGCGGCAGCTCAAACACGCGATAAATCTGCACTTAGCGCTGAACAATTAAAAGAAATTTGCGACACTTTAAAAGAAGAGTTTGACTATGTCTTAGTTGACTGTCCTGCAGGCATTGAACAGGGTTTTCAAAATGCTGTAGCAGGCGCAAATGAAGCTATTGTGGTAACAACACCTGAAATGAGTGCTATTCGTGACGCTGACAGAATCATAGGATTATTGGAAGCAAAAGAAGAAGTTGCAAAATACCGCCTTCTAGTTAATCGAGTGCGCCCCAACTTAATTAAAACAAATGACATGATGAGCGTAGAAGATGTTGTTGAAATTCTCTCTTGCGACCTTATTGGCATAATCCCTGAAGACACAGGGGTTATAACCTCAACTAACAAAGGTGAGCCCATTGTTAATGATGAGAATTCTCTTGCAGGTCAAGCATATATGAACGTTGCAAAAAGAATTCAAGGGGAAGAAGTGCCCTTTTTAGACATTGACCAACCCAGAACTTTTATTGAAAAAGTTAAAAAATTCTTTTCAAAGAAAGTGAAGGCGTAATATGAGAGATATATTTTCAGATTTATACAATAAAGTTTTAAGTTTTTTTGTTAGTCAAAATGCGCATGACGAAACAAAAACAGTAGCAATGAGCAGACTAAAAACTGTCCTTATGCAAGATAGAGTCGGTTTTTCCGAACGTGCAATGCAAATGCTTAAAGAAGAACTTGTTTCGACGATTTCCAAGTATATGGAAATAAATGAAGAAAAATTCGACTTGGAAATTAACGCGCTTGAAGAAAGTACCGTCTTAAACCTTGCAATTCCCGTTACTCGTGCAAAAACCGATGAAGAGATTGACGAGGCAATTAAAGAACAGGCAATTAAAACTCAAGCAAAAGCTCAAGAAATAGTTGAAGAACTTGAAGAGTTAATCAAAGAGCGTGCTGCAGTCCTTGCAGGAGTCAGCGAAGAAACTCAAGAAGAATTAGCTCAAGAAGAACAGGAAGAAACTCCTCAAGAAGAGGAAAGCGAAGAAGAAATACAAGAAGAAGATAAAGAAGAAACTAAAAAAACTAAAGTTAAAGAAAATTAATGTCAACACTTGTGTTTTTGCCATGTTTTAATTAAGATTTAAACTAAACACAAGTCAAAAAAGGAGAAAACCATGCAGGTTATATTAAAAAAAGATGTCCAAAACCTCGGTGAAGCAGGTGATTTGGTTAATGTAAAAGACGGTTATGCAAGAAATTTCTTATTTCCAAATAACGTAGCAGAATTAGCAACAGAAGGCTCACTTGCTGCAAGAGAAAGAAACATTGCAAGAATTAAAGCAAAATCTGAAAAACTTCACCAAGAAGCTCTCGAAAAAGCTGAAAAAATCGAAGCTGTTGAACTTATTTCACTTAGTGCAAAAGCAGGTGAATCAGGAAAATTATTCGGTACAATCACAACTAAAAAACTTGCTGAAGAATTGCTTAATAAAACAGGTATCGAAGTTGACAGAAAGTCAATTATTCTTGATAACCCGATTAACCATGTTGGCAGCTTTGTTATGACAGTTAAATTGTCTTCTAAAGTAAAAGCTAAATTAAACGTTGAAGTAAGCGCTTCTGAAACCATTAAAGAAACTCTTGAAGTAGAAGAAGAACAGGCTTAGATTTTAAAATAATTATATACCCCCTCTGACAATTAAGAGGGGGTTTTGCAATTTTTTTTATTCACATGCTTTATAAATACATACAATAAAATAAAGGGAGAATTATGCACATACTACCGATTAGCACACATAATAATCAAACTTTTAAATTTAAAGGAATTAGCAAATCAAAAACAACATCATTTTATAAAAATTCCAAAAATTCCGCTGCAACTACAAACTTAAGAACTAATCCTTGGCTTAATAGTTACGAAATAAGCACAATCAGACATCCAAAAACACCTCATGAGGTCAATGTTTTTGTTGATCAAAAAATGCAAGAAATTGAAAAAGTGCTGGAAGATATTGAAACTTTGCAAAAAAGAATGAACAATGCCATTGATCGTGACAAAGAAATTACAATCGACGGAACCATTATGAAAAAAGTATCGCACAGTCTTGACGGTAAAACTACAATAGAAGAATTATCCCCAAAAGGCGAAGTAATAAGTGTGTCACATTTTGACAAAGATACCCTTGTTTTCTACCAAGAAAAATTTGCAAACAACCAGAAAGATAGGTTAACTGTAATGTTTTCCCAAGAAATGCCTGTTATATACACTGAAAATTCTTGTGGAGGAAAGTTGGCAAAAGGCATAATGCTAAAAGACGGATTTCCTCGTCTTTATCAAGAAAATACCGAATTATCCATAGATTATCCGGTAAAATTTTCAAAAAGCATTCATTTTAAAGACGGCAAACCGGAAAGTGTGGTATTTGACTTGAGTTTCATAAAATCAGGCCAAAAAATAAGTAAAATGTATAAAATGACCAACGGCAAATGGGTAGAATCTGAACTGGTTTAAAACCTGCAGACATTATAATTGCTCATATTTTGCAAACTCTTTAGATTCTTCTTCCCACTCATCACGCTCAAGCTTAAAGGCATGATTCCAGAATTTTTCAAGTGCGTAGGTCTCCCTTTGTTCAAAATGCATAATATGAACTACAACATCACCGTAATCAAGCAAATTCCAGCGATTTTTAACATCATTTTCATCCCCTGCAGGAATTCTGCCAAAATATTCTTTAATTTTTTCTCGAACTGTAGATGTTAAACCCTTTACCTGAGTTGAACTTTGCGCTGAAGCTATTACAAAATAATCAGATAACACACAAACATTTGCCACGTTTAAAATTACAATGTCATCTGCTTTAAAATCATCTAAAATTCGAGCAATTACACTTGCAAGCTTTTTTGAAGAAATTTCTTTTGTTTCAATCATTATATGTTACCTGTTGAACTGTTTTTATCGTTATCTAAAGATTTTAAATCCAGCACTTCGCCATCCTCATGGTAATTTAGGGCATTTTGTGCTGTGTCGATTTCAATATTAACCTCTTGGTCTAACATTTCAATGTCGTCTTTTAAATATTCTTTAATTTTGCCATCTTCCAGTTTTACTGAAACAGATTTTTTCAAGAAATTAATCGAGAATACTTTTGCAACACCGTCTGGAGTCATAACTCCAGAACCTATTGGAGGCAAGGTTTTAGCCGCTTCAAGATAATTTGGGTATTCATAATTTAAACAGCACAAAAGTCTACCGCATGCACCTGTAATTTTCCCCGGAGTCATTGGTATTCCTTGATCTCTAGCAAGTTTTGTGTTAACTGATTCAAATTTCTTTAAAAATCTGCAACAACAGTAGTCTTGACCGCAAACACCCTGACCGCCTAAAATTGAGGTTTCGTCTCTAACACCAATGTGTCTTAAATCTATTCTTACCCTTTTAAATTCTTGAGTTAAATCCTTTAAAAGTTCACGAAAATCAACCCTCTCAGGTGCTGTGTAATAAAAAGTAATTTTTTTTCTGTCAAAAGTATAGCGGGTTTGGACTAAATTCATTACAAGCCCACGCTTTTCAACCAATGCCTTGCATTTAAAAAACGCCTGCGCCTCTAGTTGTTTTTGTTCCTCTAAAATGGGTTTATCATTTTCATTAATTGTCCTAATTAAAGGCAGAGGCTCTGGTTTAAACTTTTGCCACTGTTTTAAAACTTGAGAATTTACAATAAAAACACTAAAAACTTCCTCGCCCTTTTCAGTTCTTACAAGGACTTTTTGCCCATGGTGCAAATTAGCCCCATCAGGCACATTTAAAGGGTGAAAAGTATTTTTAATAATCCTAACTGCAAATTTCATAAAAATAATTATACAACAAATTTTTTTTATATTAAAATAAATAAGATGATAGTTACGGACAACCTTACTTTCAAGAAAAATGACGTTGAGAAACTTCTTTTGAATTTGGATCAAAACCCGTATTCTCAAAAGAATAAAGACTTTCGTTACACGCTTTCTTTGGTGTACGAATTGATTGAAGAAGAATTTTGCGATACTTTCGATACAAAAAATCAAATTTTGCGCGCAACTGACATTATTTTTGAAACAAAAGACAATCTGGCAGAGATTTTTATTACTCCACCATATAATTTTGAATACTATCTAAAGTCAAAAGGCTCACTCTACAAGCTTAAAGCTAAATATAAGGGCGATAAATACGGCTATGGCATCACACTGGATATGCTTTTTGAATACTTTACAGGGGTTGATGAAAACCATGAGTTTCCTCAAGATGTCAGTGAAAATTATCGTTTTTACTTTAATTTATTCCAATTTGTTAAAAAAACTGTTGAAAAGTTAAATTTCATACCTGCAGTTAAGTTTAAAAAGGAAACTTTTTCAATAGTTTGGGAACCTTATTTTAAAAACAAAGACTATTTAAAAGCATACCAAAGTGTTTTAGAAAACGAGTTTTTAGACTCAGACACAACAAAAAAACTAATCGACAGGTATTTAAACTATCTTATTTTTACATTCTTAGGTGTTAAACACTACAAATTTAAAGACTTAAAAGCAGCAATTTATTTTACCAAAAACACCTCTCACAAAAGAATTTTAAAAGGCAATGATTTAGGGCTTGATATCCAAAGCTGGCTTGATGAAATGTCGCTTGGCACTTACGATATAATCCCTGTCTTTAACATTGAAAAATTAGATGATGAAAAATTCCTGATGAGGATTTTAGCAAAAGACAAGCTAAAAAATGAAATCATCGACCTTGAAAATCTTGATGAAATGCAAAAAACGCTCATTGAAAAGCAAATCAATTGGGCGACAAAATATATTGAGGACTTGGAAGATGTTACTCTAGAGCTTGATTTATCAGGGGTTTACAAGTTAATCACACAAATTACTTACTACTTGGCACAAGCAGGCATGGAAGTTAATTTACCTGAAGGTATGGATAACGTTATTATCCCTCGTGCTTCAATTAATGCAAAAATTAAACAAAAAAGACTTGATGATGTTAAAGAACTTTTGCAGGGCGGTTCAAGTTCAACTATTTCACTTGATGAGATTATGGACTTTTCAATTGAAGTTGCACTTGGTGAAAATGAAAAAATCAGCGCCGAAGAATTTCAAAAACTTGCAAAAGACACAAACGGACTTATTAAATACAAAGACAAATATATTTTAATAGACAGGGATGAAACACAAAAACTCCTTGAAAGACTAAAGAAAAAGCCTGATTTTGTAGTAAACAAAATGCAGCTTTTGCACCATGCTCTATCTGGCAAAATTGACGAGTACGATTTTGACTACGATGAGGCTTTTGCACGCATTATATCTGACTTTACACGTGTCGAAGAAATTAGTCTGCCTAAAAACTTAACAGGCACACTGCGCCCCTACCAAGAAATTGGTTTCAGATGGCTATACACTAACGTTACCAAAGGTTTTGGCTGCGCCATAGCAGATGATATGGGTCTTGGTAAAACAATTCAGGTAATAAGTTTAATTTTAAAATTAAAAGAAGAAAACAAACTTAAAAAACCCGTCCTTGTCGTATGTCCCACAACGCTTATGGGCAATTGGGAGCGTGAACTTGAAACATTTGCACCGTCTTTAAAAACATTTATTTACCATGGTTTTGATAGAGTCTTTAACATAGACTGCGACGTAATTTTAACCACTTATGCAATACTTAGAATTGACCTTGAAGAATTTAAAAAACACAATTGGGATTTATTTGTAATTGATGAAGCTCAAAACATCAAAAATCCATCTACAAGCCAAACTCAGGCAGTTAAAGCAATAAAATCACAAATGAAAATTGCAATGACAGGTACACCTGTAGAAAACCGCTTGAGCGAGCTATGGAGCATATTTGACTTTATCAATAAGGGTTATTTAGGCTCAATTAGCGACTTTAGCAAAAATTATTCCGTACCAATCGAGAGATTTAAAGAAACAACACGTGCGCAAAAGCTCAAAAAGGCAATTTCGCCATTTATGTTAAGACGCTTAAAAACAGATAAATCAATCATTTCAGACTTGCCTGACAAAGTTGTTTTGGATGAATTTTGTTATCTGACAAAAGCGCAGGCTGCACTTTATGAAAGAGTTTTAAACCAGTCTATGACTGATATTGCAAACTCTGGTGGCGGAATAAACAGACGAGGAGCTATTTTTAAACTCATAACATCACTAAAACAAGTGTGTAATCACCCTTATCACTATCTAAAACATGGTGATATGAGTCAAGGCGCATCAGGAAAAACTCAAAAACTTATTTCTATTTTGCACAATATTGTTTCAAATGACGAAAAAGCGCTTGTATTCACACAATACAAGGAAATGGGCTCAATTCTTGAAAAAATTATTGCCGATGAATTTAGTTGCGACCCTTTGTTTTTTCATGGTTCACTTAATGTAAAGCAAAGAGAGCAGATGATTAAAGAATTTAGCGACGATTTAAGTAAAAAAATAATGATACTGTCACTAAAAGCAGGTGGTTTGGGGCTTAACTTAACATCAGCGTCAAACGTTATTCACTACGACTTGTGGTGGAATCCTGCAGTTGAAGACCAAGCTACAGACAGGACTTACCGTATCGGACAAGACAAAAACGTTATGGTACACAGGTTTATAACACTTTCAACTTTTGAAGAAAAAATTGATAAAATTATAAAAGACAAACGGGAACTCGCTGATGCTGCGGTTTTTGCAGGCGAAAAAATAATTACAGAATTAAGCGATGATGAAATTTATGAAATATTTTCACTTGCATAAGCCCCTACAACTCGCTTAATGCCTGCCATATCACAAATTACATCGCTTGGGATAAAATTATTTTTTTCAAACAACTTGCAAATTTCATCAGCCTGATTGTATCCACATTCAAAAATCAAATATCCGCCTTTATTTAAGTATTTTTTTGCATTACAAATTATTTTTTTGTAAAACTCAAGACCGCCATCATCCGCCAACAGTGCGCTTTTTGGTTCAAAATCTTTTACGACTTTATCTAAATTATTATAATCATTCTCACTTATATATGGCGGGTTAGACACAATAATATCAAAGGTTTCATCCTCTCTTAGGGCAGAGAAAATATCCGACTTTCGAAAAACAACTTTTTTAATTAAATCAAGTTTTTGAGCATTTTCAAGCGCAACTTGCAGCGCGTCAGATGACACATCAACCCCCAAAACCTCAGCCTGCGGCGCATTTTTAGCTATCATGCAGGCAATACAACCGCTGCCTGTACCAATATCAAGTATTTGCACAGTTTCTTTTTTAATTTTATTAATTTTTTCTATTGCGCAATTTACAAGAAATTCCGTTTCCTCACGAGGAATAAGGGTATCAGGCGTTACAATAAATTTCTCACCCATAAAATACCAATAGCCCAAAAGGTGTTGCAAAGGCGCCCCTGTTTTGGCTAATTTTTCAGCAAAATCAAGCACTTCATCCTTATTTTTTATTTCTTTCCCTAAAAAAATGTCCTCGGCGCTCAAGTTTGCAAGCTCACGAAGAATAATTTTTACTTTGGCTTGAGGCTCATCAATATTTGCGTCTTTTAAAATTTTTACAATTTCACTAATCATCACATTTTTCCACAGGCTCAATTATTTCCATAATCCAATTTCTTAAATCAAGCCTTGTTGCACTCTCAAGCGGCTTTTGAGGCACATTGTGCGCCTTGCATACTTTTTCATAATACCACAGTTGTTTTTTTGTAGGTTTTAATTTTGACATTTTATAATCGTTTGCACATTTTCTTGCCTTTTTTTGAATAGCTTTTTGACGCTCTATAAGCGGCTTTTGAGCCTCTTTTTGCTCAAGCTCCCAAAAAATATAAGAAAAAAATTTTTTAATATCACTCAAAAATTCATCATTTGAAAAATTTTCAAGCGCAAATTCAAAATGGGGCGAACCAACCTCGCTGTAGTAGTTTTCCTCCTCAATAAATTTATCTAAAAGCTGGTTTTCACTTAATTTTTGATGTTTTTTTACAAAAGACCTTAAAAAACTCACCAACTGTGAACGCTGGCGGGGCGTAAGGTACAAAAACACACTATTTTTAATATATTGCATACTAAATTAAATCATCAGGCTTAATTTGTTTTTTGTCAAGACAAAACTTAGCAAAACGTGCCTTAATAGGGTTACTTGCAGTATTTGAGGGGGCAAAAGAGTCTTTTTTTTCGAGCTCTTTTTCAAGTTTTTTTTCTTCAATAAATGTAAGTTTGTCTTTTTCCATGATGATATATACCTTTTATATATTATTAAAGTATTTTTACATAAAAAAATTGCGCCATTTTAAAATTACTTAACATCCAAGCCCAAGGATTTAATAAAATTATCGTCTTTTTGCCAGTTTTTGACAACTTTTACAAAAAGTTCAAGGAAAACTTTTTTATCAACAATTTTCTCCAGCTCTAACCTTGCATTTGTGCCTATTTTTTTAAGCATAGAGCCACCCTTGCCTATTAAAATATTTTTTTGACTTTCATTTGAAACAATAATCTGCGCACTGATTTTATCAATATTTTCTTCTTCTTTGTAATTTTCAATTACAACAGCCACGCTGTGGGGGATTTCATCTTTTGTTGCAAAAATTATTTTCTCTCTTATAATTTCTGAGGCGATTTCTCGCATATTTTGATCAGTTACTTCATCTTCATCATACAATTTTTGCCCCAAGGGCAAATAATTTTTAATTTTTTCAATCAAATCATCAATATTTCTGCCTGTTTTTGCGCTTACTTTTACAGTATCTAAAGACTTTTCAAACAATGACTTGTAACTATAGGTGTTTAGTTCACGTTTTGCAAGGTCTTTTATCAAATCAACTTTATTTAAAACAAGCAAAATTGGCGTTTTTGTGTCTTTTAAATAATTTTCGACAATCCACTTATCACCCCTGCCTGCCTCATCTTGAGCATCAACAAGAAACAAAATCAAATCAACATCATCCAAAACACTTTTTGACTGCTCTGAAAGTGCCTCTCCAAGCTTGTTTAGAGGCTTGTGAATCCCCGGGGTATCAATAAAAATTATCTGCGAATCGCTATCAGAATAAATCCCTTTTATATTTTTTCTGGTCGTTTGGGCAACAGGAGTTGTTATTGCAATTTTTTGCCCCACAAGTTTGTTTAAAAGGGTTGATTTGCCAACATTAGGACGTGCTATAATTGCAACAAAACCTGTTTTAAATTCGCTCATTTTATACCTTTCTTTGCCACAAAATTTTATTCATTGTATAATTGCAACAGTTAATATTATAATATAAAATTAAATTTTAAATCCTAAAAGACAATAAAGGGTCAAATTGAATGAAAAAAGTTCTTTTAATATTAGGGATAGTAGCTTTTAATTTATGCGCATTTGCAATAGAAAGCGATTTTAAAAACAGTCTTTTAAAAGTAGACTACGCAAAAACAGGTACTGATAGCTACGCTATAAGGCTTTTTACCCAAAAACCATACAGTGAACCAATTAAAGTAATTAAAAAGACAAACACAAGCTACTATATTCTTTTGCCTGAAACATTCCACTCAATAGGCTCTGTTGCACCAACAGGCGACATAAAAAGCACTGAAGTTAAGCTTTTCCCTTACGCAGGGCAAGACTTAAACAACGGTTATACAAAAATAAGCATTTTTACATCAAAACCACTCAACATAACTGCACAACTTAACAGTTCATCAGGAGCAGTTGCACCATCAATCGACCCTAAAAAATTATCACAATTGGACAGTGCATTTAATACAAAACAAACTCAGGCAAACGAGGCGCAACGTCAAGCACAGTACGCTGCTCTGCAAAAACAAATACAGGAACAAAAACGCATTGCTGCTCAACAAGAAGCACAACGTCAAGCGCAACTAAAGGCTCAACAAGAAGCACAACGTCAAGCTCAAATTAAGGCGCAGCAAGAGGCGCAAAGACAAGCACAAATAAAAGCGCAGCAAGAGGCGCAAGCTCGTGCTCAAGCTCAAAGAGAAGCCCGATTACGGGCTCAGCAAGAAGCACAAACAAAAGCTAAATCTCAACAAGAAGCTCAACGCCAAGCGCAAATAAAAGCACAACAAAAACAAGATACAGGAAATCTGCAAGTATTGGATAATGCCGGCACAGAAAAAGGGGGAGCTGATTTAAAAGAAAAAAAGTTTGGTATGGAGTCCGGTAATGGAACTCCGGAAGAAACAAAAAATAACTCCGACGAGCAAAATATAATTACTCAAGACATAGTTAATAATCCCGAAATAGAAAAAACTGTATCAAAAATTCCGGAAGCCTCCGGCAAATTAGATAATATAGCAAATATAAAAGAAATCATAAAAGATAGACTTAAACCATTAGTCATAAAACTCAGACCATACTATTACATTATTAAAGACAATCTAATACTGTTCAGCGCACTGTTTATAGCTTTTGTGGGAATTTTAATACTATTTGCAATAAACAGAAGAGGCAAGAAAAAGGAAAGTGTCAAAACAATGGAACAAAAAGAAGATACTGTTAACGAAATACCAAATACAACACAGGAAAATACTGAAAAAAGCGATGAAATTTCATTTAAAGAAGAATTTAATGAACTTACTTTAGACAAAGAAAATGAGACTGTTGAGCCATATAATAACAATGAAAATGAAGAATATGCAGAGCCGCAAGTACTGTCCAGTGTAGAAATAGCCTCAAACAGGGGATTTATGATAATAGAGCAACAGGGAATAAAAGCTTTGTTCGGTTATATTCATGACGATGTATTTTTGCTCTACCAATTTAAAGAATTTTTGTCTGACACACAAATAAAATTCAGAATAAGCGAAAAACAAGAAAACAGAACATTTTTTATTGTAAAAGTCGATAAATTTAAATTACTTGTCAGGGTAACAAACACACATATGAAGCTGGAACTTGAAATGTAATGGATAAGAAAACTAAACAAAACAAAAAAATACGACTGAACACCAAAAGATGGGGAATTAACTATAATAAAAACGAATATTATGAAATCGTAGAATCAAATTCTGCACGTCCGGATAGTATTTTTAAGAAACCTGATAAATATTTGTGAAACTTTGACCATTTTAAAAAAATAGTATATACTTGTTGTGATTATATAGAGGTGTCGAATGAAAAATAAAAACAAAAGAATAGCTTTTACCTTAGCGGAGGTACTTATTACCTTGGCGGTTATAGGGGTAGTGGCTGCCATGACAATACCCATTGTGTTTGCAAAAATAAAGCAGCACGAGTACATGACTGCCGGTAAAAAAGCCTTTTCTGTAATAAGTAATGCTGTTCAAGCAGTTAATTTAAATGACGGTATGACACCCGAGGAATATGCCAATCTTTCCGATGCAGAAAAAACAAAATACTTTGAAAAACTCCAAAGCAGATTAATAATTTTAAAAAGCGAAACCGATGCCGATGGAAAAACAGTTATATACACTGGCGACGGATTTGTTTATCACCTTGTTAACCCAAATGAAATATATGTAGACGTTGATGGAGACAATGGTCCTACTAAAGTTCAAACTCCCATGTCTCAATGGAAACAAGCAGAGTATGATGATCAAGATGATTTGTATGACTCTGCAGGTTGGGCCAACATGAAATTGTCTGATATGTTTTACATAGGTTTCAACCCTGACAACGGGAAAAGCATAGTATTACCGTACATACAAAACGCTCCCGCTGTCGCGTTTCCGGCACAGACTCCTTAGTGTTTAATATTCTTTGAAATGTCTCTTTCAATGTCTTTTTTCTTCAAAGACTCTCTTTTGTCATAAAGTTTTTTACCCTTGGCAAGGGCTATTTCAAGCTTTGCCCAACGACCTGAAAAATACATCTCAAGTGGCACTATAGTATAATTTTCCTGCTTTACCTTGCCCAACATTTTTAAAATTTCTTTTTTGCGCAAAAGCAATTTTCTTGTGCGCTTTTCCTCATGGTTAAATCTGTTTCCCTGCTCGTATACACTAATATGGGCATTATATAAAAACGCTTCCATATCTTCAATTTTAACAAAACTGTCTTTTAAATTTATTGCACCCTTTCGAATGGATTTTATTTCAGTACCTGTTAAAACAAGTCCTGCTTCAAACTTATCGAAAATTAAAAAATCATGATATGCTTTTTTATTAGTTGAAATAATTTTTTTCTGCATAAAAGGATTATAACACAACATAGTTGTGCTATAATATTGCCGAGATGAAAAAGGTTAAATTTGATTTAACAGCACAAAATAAGTTAATTATTACGGGGTTACTGATTTCGACTATTTTAATTGTCGGAGTTGCAGTTTTTGCCATAAGCAAAATACAGCAAAAATTATATGATTCTTATGGTAATTTCGGACAAATTTTAACCAAAACCCTTGCTATACAAAGTTATGAACTTACAAAAGATACCCCGCAAGAATACAAATATAATCTTTTAAGAACTCATGCCAATTCAATCCTTACCAGCAACAAAGACATTTCTTTTATAACTTTTAAAGACTCAAAAGGTAAAATAATTTACACAACAGCAGATGCATACAATCGCCGGGCTCAAGACACAAGAATTAACATAAGTTCACCTATGACAGATTCTTTTGGCAGAATTGTAGGTGTTGTTGAAATTGGTCTGAGTGCTGATATGGCAAGCATTGTCGCTCGCACAACAAAAAATTCCATGCTCATTGTATTTACTCTGGTATGGATAATTTTTACAATAGTAATTTTGGTTAATACTTTTCTTATAACAAGAGAGCTAACCCTTTTGCACCATGGTGTAAAAGAAATTTCAAGTGGCAAATTCGGAACGGTATTAGACTATAAGCAGGCATCAGGAGAAATAAAAGAACTCTTTAACGCTTTTAACGATATGTCAAAAAGACTCCATGCTTATGAAGAACAAAATGTCGACCAACTCACTCTTGAGCGCAACAAGCTTGAAGCTGTTCTTATGAGCATTGCAAACGGGGTTGTTGTATGTGACAATTACGACAAGATTTCTATGATTAATCCTGCAGCACAAAAGATTTTATCAGTTACTGCTATGGATATAGTGGGCACTAATGTGCAAAATTACTGTGATACAAACGGCGAACTTTGTTTTAGGGAAAAAATAAGCATTTTTAAAGACACTCCGCTTGATGTAATGGAAAAAAAACCGCTTGAATTTAACATCGAAGTAGATAAAAGAATAATAAAAACACTTATTTCTCCAATGTATTCAAAAGTCCATGATTATATGGGCTACATTATAATCCTTATTGATATAACTAAAGAAGCAGAAGTTGATAAACTTAAAAATGATTTTATTTCAAATGTATCTCATGAATTAAGAACGCCTGTAACAATTCTTACAAGCTATGCTGAGACACTTTATCACTACGGAAAAGACTTTAATTACGACGAACAAAAAGAATTCATCGGCACGATTAATCAGGAAGTCATCCGACTAAATAAAATGGTTAATGATATTCTTGACTTTTCAAAATTGCAAAATGATGTGGAACTTGAAAAAACAAAGCAAAGCATCATGCCTGTAATTGAACGCTCTATTGAAGATCACAAAATCCTTGCTCAAGAAAAGAATATAACTTTTTCTGTTATAAAAGAGCCTAATTTACCTGAAGTTGAATTTAACGAGCAAAGTATTGAAAGAGTTTTATCAAATCTTATTACAAATGCCATTAAATACTCTCCGGATAATTCCCGCGTAAAAGTCCGCGCAGAAATTGCAAAAGACCCGAAATTTCTTGAAGTAACGGTAGAAGACATGGGTATGGGCATAGCACCTGAATATCAAGAAAAAATATTTGACAGATTTTTTAGAATTGAAAATGCAACTCATACAATAAAAGGCACAGGGCTTGGTTTGCACCTTGTTAAAATAGCTATTGAAAAACACCATGGCGGAAAGGTTTTTGTACACTCAAAAGTTGGCGAAGGCTCAACCTTTGGTTTTTGGCTACCGCTTAATACAACACAAAATAAAGAAGAACTCTCGAAAGAGCCTGTTGCAGCGATGAGTGTTGAAATACAAAAAGAAGCTCAACAAGGACAAGAGGAAAAAGTATACAAACAGCCTGAAATTTCAACAATTAACGATTATGAAACAAAAGCACAAAAAGATGCTGAATTTGTAGATATGAAACCCGAAAAACCACCTGTTGACCCAGATGACGGTTGGGAAATAACTTTTGAAGTACGAGATAAAAACGCGTAAGCCAGAGTGAGTTTGAGAGCCGCGTTGAGCGGGTCGAAAACGCAACTGTTGATAGGCGATGCCCACAATCCGTTAGCGAAGATATGAGCTAACGGATTGGTAATACTCTTGGGGTACGTAGGATAATCGAGGCTGTGAGCCGACCGAGGCGAGCAGAGCCGAGATACCCACAGGAGCAACGCGTAAGCCAGAGTGAGTTTGAGAGCCGCGTTGAGCGGGTCGAAAACGCAACTGTTGATAGGCGATGCCTAGTATGGACATAAGACCCTGCCCAGTAGGGACATTTTGCACAAAATCAAAGATTTTGGCAAAAGCAGTCAAACGAGTTCAGGGTGACAGGGTTTTTGTGCTCAGGGTGACGGATTATTTTACAACTACGTTGCAGACCCTACGCAGACAACTAAACCCCTTCAACCACTTCATCAAAGTATTTAACGCTTTCAAAAAGTGCATCTTTATCAAAAATTTCAAAAGTAATTTGAGGATTTAGCTGCATTTCATTTAGTGTTTTTATAATTGGTTTAATATCAAGAGAACCTTTTAAAAGCGAGCTATGAGAATCTTCATCTTTAAAATTATTATGAAAATGCATATGATGCAGCATTATCCCATAATTTTTTATCCACTCAGGTACAGGGTAATCAGAGTGCAAATTACAATGTCCAACATCAATTGTAACTTTTAAGTTAGGTGAATTAATAGTTGCGACAATACTTCTTATAAGCTCCCAATCAGGCTCATGAACATTTTCAATAGTTGCAATTATCCCTTCTTTTTCAAAATATGGAATAAACTCATGGAAAAATTCAATATTCCTTCTAAAATAAAGCTGCCTATATTCCTGATGTTTCAATAAATTATTAAAACAAGTATGGAAAACAACAGTTTTAGCATTAAATTCACAGGCAAGCTCTAAGCTCTGATAATACCTTTTTTCAGACACCTCACGAATTAGGGGGTCTTTTGCAGCAACATTTAAGTTTGAGAAAAACCCATGCAAAGTAACTTCACCATCAAAATCTTTTAGCGCTGCCTTATACTCTTTTTTTGTTATGTCAAACAAGTCTTCAATGTCTTTTAATCTGCCAAAACGACTAATTTCTATCCCACAATTAAGCTCATTTGCAATTTCAAGCGCACCTTTAAAATTGTGATAGTCAACAGTTGAAGATATAAATTTTTTAAATTGATTTTTCATATAATAAAATTATAATTAAAAAATAAGATTATGTATATCATTGAACTTATTGCAAAGCTAAGCACAAAAATTAAAAATCGAGATTTTAATTTTTTAAAAAAAGAAAAACCTCAAGAAAAAGAAGAAGAACAAAAATGCGAACACATTTTTGTTCCCATTGACTCGACTAAAAAAGTCCTTGCCTGCACAAAGTGCGGTTTTATGGTGAAAGTAGACCCATCTAAAATAAAAAAACAAAATCCTTTTAAAGAATAACAAAATTTAACAAATTGCCCGCATTTATACTAAAATATATAATAATTACGGATAAGTATAGTTGAATAAGGTAAAAATTGAGCGCGCAAAGGGGTTTAGAAAACATCTTTGATGAAAAAAAATGCGGTCAAATTTCAAGTGTTATTATGGAATTTGACGGCGAATTTTTGCCTAAAATTATTGATGCTACACAAAATTTTTGGGAAGAAAAATACGAGTTTCGCCTTTTTGACATAAATAATCTTGAAAAAGTCAAAGAAGATAAATACTTAAAAAATGATTCTTTTTTCATAAGTCAAGTACCATCAGAAATTGTGCCGCCTGTTACAATAAGACTCAGCGAAGAATTTGCAAGATTATTCTTGCACAATGCTTTTGGATCAAATTTACCATTATTTGAATTAAGTGACTTATCTGAACTTGAAGTCAGAATTTTAAACGGTTATTGCGATTATATATATAAATCTTTTTCAAATATACTTATCCCGCAAGAAAATTTGAATAAATTTGAATTAAAAAACAAAGAAGTTTACAATTTTGTAATCATCATTAAAGATAAAGATGAAAGGAATTCAAAAATTGTAATTACTCTGCCATCTTCAAGAATTAAAAGAGCAGAAATAAAAAAAGAAGAAAATTTTAGTGATGATGAATTCAAAAATATAAATGCTTATATTGATATTGAAGCAGGAAGTTCAAAAATAACTCTTAACGATTTGAAAAATATTTCCTATGGCGACATAATACTTCTTGAGGATAGTTTTGTAAATAAAATGAAAATAATAACGGGTGAAAACATAAGGGAATTCAAAATAAACCCTGACCCTGCCCTTATGATTGAACTTGACGAAGATGAACATGATATTGACGGAGAGGAGAATATAAATAAAAATATGTGGGATGATATACAAATAGAAGTTAACGCCCGTTTTAAAAAGGTTAAAATGACCCTGGGTGAACTAAAACACATCTCAAAAGGACTTGTAATAGACTTGGGCTCTGTTTTTAACAATGAAATTTCACTCCTTGTTGAAGATAAAACGGTTGCAAAAGGCGAACTTGTAATTATTAATGATAAATATGCTGTCAAAATTAATGAAATCATAAGCGATACACCAAAAACATCAGCACAGCCTCAACAATCTCAAGCTAAAACACAAGCAACCCAAACACAAAAGGCTGCACCTAAAGCTGCTGCTACACAAGCACAAAAAGTGCAAGCGCAAAAACCACACCCATCATCGCCTCAAGCACAAAAACCGCAAGCAAAACCACAAGCTGCACCAAAAAAAGATGACGTAGAAGAAGATTTTGACTATTCTGACTTTGAAGAAGAAAAGTAGGAAAATAAATGACAACACACATAATAGCTTTTATATTTTATACACTTGCAATGCTTGGGGTGATTTTTGTAGCTTTTGCAGTGTACAAAAACGTGGTTTTAGGGCAGAACACGCATATTTCAAAGCTAAAAATCGAAGACATGTTAAGGCTAAACCAAAGAAAATCTTTATATGTAATAAATTACGAAGGCGAAAAATTTTTAATAGCTTCAGACATTGACTCTACAACTCTTATTTCAAAATTAAATTCAGAAGAAACCAAAGAAACAAAACAACCTGTTATCAAAGAAAAAAAAGAGCTTTCTACAGAATCACTTGAAGAAAAATTAATTGAACTTAAAAAATCAAACTCAGGCTCAAAAAATGTTATGAGAACTATTTTAAAAGAAATAAATTCAAAAAAAGAAAGATATTAAAATGGACGTACTTTTAAAAGATATGAATCCTGTTATACAACTGCTTGTAGTAATGACTCTTTTTTCATTGCTGCCCTTTGTTTTTACTTGTATGACATCTTTTTTAAGATTTACAATTGTTTTTTCAATGTTAAAAACAGCACTTGGTACTCAAAGTGTACCTCCCGCTATTGTTCTTATAGGTCTTTCGATGATTTTAACTTTTTACACCATGTCCCCTGTTTTTGATCAAATGATAAAAGCAGGACAAGTTTCCTATAAAAATGGCAATATGGTAGAGTGCATTGCTCAAGGCTCAAAACCTCTTAAAGAGTTTATGCTCAAACAAACCCGTCAGGATGATCTGGCATTTTTTGTCGAAAAAACAAGAAAACAAGCCCCTGCAACGCCTGATGAACTTACAATGTGGGAAGTAGCACCCGCTTACATTATAAGCGAATTAAAAACAGCTTTTGAAATAGGTTTTATAATTTTTATACCATTTATTGTACTTGACCTTGTTGTGGCGAATATTTTACTTGCTTTAGGTATGTTTATGTTATCACCGACAATTATTTCTCTACCGTTTAAGCTTTTAATATTTATTGCGGTAGACGGCTGGAGTTTAATTGTTAAAGGACTTGTGGAGAGTTTTAACTGATGGAAATACTTGTAGAATACTTGGCAAAAGGCTTTATGGTAATGTTAATGATATCATTACCTTGCGTTTTGGTTGCAGCAGCAATAGGTCTTGTTGTAGGTATATTACAAGCTGTAACGCAAGTTCAAGAACAAACAATTGCTGCCGCACCAAAAATTATTGCAGTGTTTTTAACTATTATAATTCTTGGAATGTGGTATATTAAAATTCTAACTGAATATGTAATTGAAGGAACAGCAGTAGCTTTTAACGTCGTCCCGCATAATCAAGAATATGTCCTTGATTCAAACTATTACAAATACACTCGTCCTTTTACAAATGAAATGTATGACAAAATTGACGGTTCTCAAAAAGATTTAAAAGAAATTATGAAAAATCCGGGAAAACTCCCATGGGTTGATAAAGCTGACAAAAACCTTTATGGCCCGACAAAAAAAGGAGCAAACCCGACACCTAATTTTATTGAAAGAAACAAGATGATGGGAAGGTAGAAAATGAAAAAATTATTTACTATTTTAGGAATTTTATTTTCAATATGTACTGTATGTGCTTATGAGATCGATGCAAACAGCATTTTTAGAGAAGGAGACAACGTAGGATTAAGACCCTATTCAAGATATACAATATCTTGTCCTTCTATAATTCAAAGTGTTAACCTTGGCGACAGAGCAAATTTAAGATTTTTCTTTATGGACAATGAACCCTTTGAACAAGGCGACAGAGCTGCAAGCACGCTTGTTATAAGAACTTTTGACAAATCAAGCTCAAGCTTTGAAATAACTACACAAGACGGAAACACTCAATCTATTAAATATAATATAGACAACAAATACAAAAAAATGGGTGCAATTGTTGGAAATTGCAGAATTGAACCTTAAAAAATAACTTATGGATTTATTTTTAGCACAATTTGCAAAACTTTTTCCCGAGCTCAATTTAGCATTGGGCGCGGGAATTATGGTGTTTTCCAGAATGCTTGGACTTATGCAATTTGCACCGCCGTTTAACAGAAAAGAAATCCCCTCAATGGTAAGAATTTCAATTGCGCTTATTGTTACAGTCATCGTAACTATGCTAATTAAACCTCAACCTATTCCTCCCAACACTTCAATTGTACTTGGAATACTCTTAAATTTTGCCTTTGGCGCAATTTTAGGTTTTATAGCAAACTGTGTTTTAGCTGCCGTAAGCGCAGGTGGTGATATGATAAACACACAAATGGGTTTATCTTCTGCTATGGTTTTAGACCCTACAACACGTGCACAAACTTCAATTTTAGGAAATTATTTTACAATTTTAGGATTAATAATTTTTATAAGTGCAGGCGGAACATATTGGCTAATAAACGCTTTTATAAGGAGTTTTGACGTTTTTGGAATGTATCAGACAATAATCCCGCTTGCAAAAGTCATAAACACAAATTACCTTGTAATAATAACATCAAATGTTTTATATTTTGGTATGCAGCTTGCAGCGCCTGTTTTACTTGCAACTTTAGGGCAGGATATAATTTTAGGTATAATTTCAAAAACAGCCCCGCAAGTAAACGTTTTTCAGCTAAGCTTTCTTTTTAAACCTGTCTTAGGTGCACTAATTTTGGTTTGGATTTTGCCCATGCTGATTAATGTTATAACTGATTATATGAATTCTTATGCAAGTATATTTTAATATGTAAATTTTTATTAAAAAAATTTAAAAATAAGTCAATTCTATTATTTACACGAATTTAATATTATACTATTAATCTGGAAGGTGAAAATGAATATAAGAAAAGTTTTAAATAGTTTTATTGATAAAAAAATATTTAAGATAAATACAAATACAATGCAACCCATAGCAACTGCGATAAAAAAACAAGAAAATGAAATCTGCTCTAAGGCTGTAGAATTAGCAGGAAATATAAATAAAGCGGATTTAAAAATAAGCTTACCGAAGCCTTCATTTATCCCTAGCAGAACACCTAACCTGTCGGCAACAGAACAGTTAATTAAAGAAGCGATGTCACAAGGGGCAACATTTCAAGAAGCAAGGAATGGTGCAAAAGTATTGATGAACGCAACAAAGATGCAGGAATTCACACCTAGCGCCCAGATAAGTGCACAAGCAATAGAAGAGTTGGGATTTTTCAAAAAGGCAGACATAGAAGATTTTCTTCAAGCTTATGGCAAAATGGTTTTTCATAATTAAAGAGATTGAACAGAATCAAAGAGTTTTTTCAGATTGCTAAATAACTCATAAGCATCATCCAGCGCAATCATATTATCCCCGTCGCACTTAGCACAGCTTGGACATGGATGAACTTCAAAAAATAAAGCCCTTGCCCCTGCTGCAATTGCACTTTTTGCAAGCAAGGGAACAAATTTCCTCTCACCGCCTGAGCTTTCTCCTCTACCACCTGGCAATTGAACACTGTGAGTAGCGTCAAATACAACAGGGTAGCCCATTTCCTGAATAATTTGTATTGCGCGCATATCAACAACTAAATTGTTATAACCAAAGCTTGTTCCACGCTCTGTTATTAAAATTTTATCGTTATTGCTATCTAAAACTTTTTTTGCAAGTGAGCTCATTTGATAAGGAGATAAAAATTGCCCTTTTTTAATGTTCACAATTTTCCCTGTTTTTGCTGCTGCAACAAGCATATCAGTCTGACGACACAAAAAAGCAGGTATTTGTAAAACATCAGCCACTTGCGCAACCATTTGCGCTTGAAATGGCTCATGAAAATCAGTTACAACAGGCACATTAAACTTTTGTTTTACCTCATTTAACATATTTAAACCAATTTCAAGCCCTGGGCCTCTGTAAGAGTTAATTGACGAGCGATTTGCCTTATCGAAACTCGCTTTAAAAATATAGTTAATATCAAGCTTATCGCATATCTCTTTTAGTTTTTGTGCGCATAAAAAAAGCATGTCAGAATTTTCTATAACACATGGACCTGCAAAAATAGTAAGCTTATCGCCGCCGATTTCAAAATTGTTAAGTTGTACTGTTTTCATAACTTTTATTATATAATATTCATAAAGATTAGGGAATAGAGGATTTTAAATGGCTGAAACTAAAGAAAAAGAACTCGATGAGATAAAAGCAGGCAAAGATAAAGCCTTAAAACTCGCACTGGATAAAATTGAAAAAGACTTTGGCAAAGGTTCAATCATGCGCCTTGGCGATAAGTCTACTCTTAATGTGGAATACATCCCCACAGGCGCTTTAGCACTTGATATAGCACTTGGCATTGGCGGTGTTCCAAAAGGCAGAGTTATAGAAATTTACGGGCCTGAATCAAGTGGTAAAACAACTTTAGCTCAGCACATTGTTGCAGAATCTCAAAAAAAAGGAGGTATTGCAGCATTTATCGACGCAGAACATGCTCTTGATCCAGAGTATGCAAGGAATTTAGGTGTAAATGTGGATGAGCTTTTAATTTCTCAGCCTGATACAGGTGAGCAGGCACTTGAAATTACAGAGGAGCTTGTGCGCTCAGGTGCAATAGATGTTATTGTCATCGACTCAGTTGCAGCACTTGTACCTAAGGCTGAAATTGAAAAAGCAATGGACGAGCAGCAAATGGGTCTGCAAGCACGTTTAATGTCAAAAGCTTTAAGAAAATTAACAGGTATTGTAGGCAAAACCAACACAACAGTTATTTTTATTAACCAATTAAGGCAAAAAATCGGCATTATGTTTGGTAATCCTGAAACAACAACAGGCGGTAATGCGCTTAAATACTATGCTTCAGTAAGACTTGACATAAGAAGAATTGACTCTGTAAAAAACAAAGACGGCGAGGACATCGGTAACAGAGTAAAAGTAAAAGTTGTTAAAAACAAGGTTGCTCCGCCATTTAGAGTTGCTGAATTTGACATAATTTACGGCAAAGGCATTTGCGCTATAGGCAATATTCTTGACGTTGCAGTTAATATGGATATAGTTAAAAAAGCAGGTGCCTGGTTTAGCTATAACGATGAAAAACTCGGTCAGGGCAGAGATAAATCAAAAGAATTTTTGGAAGCTAACCCTGATATTTTAGCTGAAATTGAAACAAAAGTAAGAGAAAAACTTGCAGCAGCTAAAAAAGCAAGTCAAAAAACAGAAGAAGACAATAAGGAAGAATAATGAAAGGCATAATCCTTGCAGGCGGCGCAGGTTCAAGACTTTATCCGGCGTCATTACCAATATCAAAAATTTTACTTCCGGTTTATGATAAACCGATGATTTACTATCCTATAACCACACTGCTTTTAGCGGGAATCAGGGATATTTTAATCATCACAAATGCCTCTGATATTCAAAATTTTGAAAAAGTTTTGGGCTCAGGTGAGCAAATCGGTGTTAAATTTTCGTATATGGTGCAAGATGTGCCAAGAGGTATTGCAGACAGCTTTTTAATTGCTGAAAAATTTATAAACAATGAGCCTTGTGCACTTATTTTGGGCGATAATATTTTCCATGGGTTTGGATTTTCTTCCATGTTAAAAAGGGTCGGTCAAAAAACGCAAGGCGCAACGGTTTTTGGCTATGCGGTAAATGACCCTCATCGCTTTGGTGTAGTTGAGTTTGATGAAAATAACAGAGCAATTTCAATTGAAGAAAAACCTAAAAACCCACGCTCTAACTATGCTGTAACGGGCTTATATTTTTATGATAAAAACGTTGCTGAATATGCAAAAACCCTAAAACCCTCTCAAAGAGGCGAGTTAGAAATCACTGACCTTAACAATATTTATCTTAAAAACAAACAGCTTGATGTTGAAATACTGGGCAGAGGTTTTGCCTGGCTTGATACAGGTACTTTTGAGAGCCTTTTGCAAGCAGGAAACTTTATTAAATCAATGGAAGTTAATACAGGCATGAAAATTGCCTGCATTGAAGAAGTAGCCTGGAGAATGGGCTACATTTCAACTTTAGAATTATCCGACCTTGCAAAAAAATACAACAACGGCTATGGCGAGTACATAGAAAAAATTATTCAAGCAAATGCAAATAAGCTAAATCGCAATGCAGTTGTTTAAATAATTTATTGTCTGCACTTTTATTTCATACAGGTATCTTACAAAATTTAGAAAACACACATTTTTTGAGGATAATGTAAGACTTATTTCAAAACCGTCAGAACAAAATGGTTCATAGTCGTAAACCACGTAGTTATTGTATTTTGAGCGCCACTCTTTTTTTTCTATCTTACAGTGGTATTCTAAAGCTAAATCTTCCAGCCACTCCAGATAATCTTTATTAACATCCCTAAATTCCATAAATACACATTCATCATTTTGTAAACATCTTTTTTCGATTAGCATTGAACACTCCCTTACAAATAATGTCCTTTCCACTTTTTTATAAGTCTATCTGTTTTAAGATTTAAAAAAAATAACCGAAGGGGTAATTTAGGGACTAGACTTTTTAGCCAATAAAAAAGAAAATTACTTTGAAAAATTGTTTAATGCAACTTTGAAAAAAGAATTAACAAGAGAATATGAAAATACTTTTTTAAAGAATTTTAGATTACCAACACCTCTGTATGCCTTAAAAGTCTTGAACAACAAGAAAATATTAACAACATCAGCTAATATCAAAACAATCCTTTTTACATTAAACTTTTTAACTTTCACAATAAAAGAAGCAACTTTATTAAATTTTTTGATTAACTTCTTAAAAGTTTTTATACCAATTTCAATTTCGTCTTTTAGCAAAAGAACTTCTTGATTAAGCAAAGTAACTTTTTTATCAAGCCTGATAAAGGCATTTGCAAGCTGCAAAAACACTATAATTTCGAGTATTATTGTAAAAATATATATGTATTGTTCCATTTGTGTATTATAATTTAGGTATTAAAATTATTCCATACGCATGACAGGCGATTTTACATGAATTTTAAGCAAGCAATAGAATACACAAGTAAATTTCATTCCTTTTTAAGAAAAATTAATTCTGAAGGTACGTCTTTACCAGGTAAATATTTGAGAAAGTTTTACCCTGACTTTTTAAGAGAAGCACAAAATTATGCAACATCATATAAGTTTGCAATCACCGGAACCAATGGCAAAACAACTACTGCAGGGCTCTTGGCGCAAATTTTAAAAGAAGCTCAAAAAATTGTTATTCATAACGAACTTGGGGCAAATATGCCAAATGGCATTGCAACAACTGTTGCGGTCGGGCTTTATAATAATTTTAAAGAAAACGGAGAAAACTCTACTGTTGATAATTTTGTAATAGAATCAGATGAAGCATATTTAAGGGAAATTTTTGAAAATATAATTTTTGACTACTTACTTGTTACCAATTTATTCCGAGACCAACTGGACAGATACGGTGAGCTTGATACTACAAAAAAGAAAATTCAAGAAGGCATAAGACTCAACCCGGGTTTAAAAATTTTAGTCAACGCAGATGACCCAAGCCTGTATGATATAGACAAAAACATTAAAAATGATATGATTGCAGGCAAAAAGAAAAGAAAAATAATTTACTTTGGTTTTGAAAATGTAGAGTTTTGTGACTTTGATACTAAATCAAATAGCCCCTCAGAGGTAATATACTGCCCAATATGCAAAAAACCACTGAAATATTCAAAAAGATTTTACTCACAACTTGGTCTTTGGAGTTGTGAATGCAGAATTAAAAGACCTAAACCTGAAATTAGTGCAGATGTTAAAGTATTTAAAAATTACTCAATTTTGAATGTAAATTTTGAAGGCAAAAGTATAATGTATAAACTAAATCTTTCAGGTTTATACAACGCCTATAATGCTCTTGGAGCAATAGCATGCGCGTATATGGCAGGAATTGACAGAAAAATTATTGCCCGCGCACTTGACAATTACAGACCTGTTTTTGGAAGGGCACAGAAGGAGATAATCGAGGGCAAAGAAGTTAATTTATATCTAATTAAAAACCCGACTGGTGCATGTGAAGTTTTAAGGGGATTTAAGAACATAAAAGATACAAAATTAATGATAGCGATTAATGATAAATATGCAGATGGAAGAGATGTTTCTTGGCTTTGGGATGCTGACTTTGAAGTTCTTGAAAAATTTAATAATAAAATATTTATAACAGGAACTCGTGCTGATGATATGGCTTTAAGGTTAAAATATGCAGGTATAAACCCTGGATTTATGGTTATTGATAGCAACATTAAAAAAACATTCGATTACGCACTTAAATCAATGCAAATAGGTGAAAAACTTACAATTTTACCAACGTATACTGCTCTTTTAAAATTAAACAAAATTATAAAAGAAAAAGTCTAAAAGCAAGTGCCCCAAATTTCCCTTAAAAGGGCTAAAAAACTTTTATCTGCAAAAGGAATAATTTTTACTTTTGTATTTTTAAAAAAGTTATTTTTAAACTTGTACATCACAGGCAAAAAATTAAAAATTGAGATTAAAATGCACTCAGGATTTTGCTCTTTTATATTTGAAAAATGGACAATTTTATATCCATGGCAAAGTCTGTTTTCATCATAAATATCATATTTTAAATCACTTACACCTATAATATTTAATTTTGAAATGTCATAATTTTCAACAATTGTTGAGAAAAGTAAACCTGTGCCATAAATTAATATCCTTTTATTTTTATACTTTCTCTCAATATTATTAAGCTGTTTTTGAAAATTTATACTCTCTAAATATTTTTTTAAATACTCACTCATAAAATTAAAAATCCCACTGTTCTGAACTGCAAGAATTCCAGTTTATATTTTCTTTTTTAACTACTACAGGCATGCCTGCTAAAAGACAATTTGTTTTATCAAATTTTTTATTTACAAGGGAATGCGCCGCAACAACACAATCATCAGGTATTTTTGCGCCCTTATAAATCTTAGCATGTGCTGCAACCCAGACATGATTACCTACAATAACATCATCACAAGGATTTAAAATCTTTTTAGTATTCATATCATAAATAGTATGAGCATCTGATGTTCTAAGAACAAGACCATAGCTAAATAAGCAATCTGAGCCAATTTCTACCTTTTTGCCTATAGAATTTGTTACCTGTATTGTCATGCCGCCTACATAAAAGTTTTTCCCTATACTCACTTTTGTTTCATTTCCAAATGCAACGGTCATCCTCACTATTTTTGCCCCATAGTCCAAAATGAAAGTATTTGAATTACCCTCTACTTGAATATTCAAATTAAATATACTGTAGGGTTCTTTAATTTCTATGTAATTATTTGAAGCATTACCTAAAAACTTAATTTTAACATTTTTAATTTTTTTATTATAAATTTTTGTTCCGTCTTTTTTTACATAAACAACAGTATTTGTCTTGTTTTTTTCTTTACTTAAAATAAATAGCGCAAGCGGGCGCAATATTTTTTTTAAAAAATTACTCCCGTATATTTTTAAAGCTATATTGTGCTTTATGCTCATTTTATACTTGCCCTAAAATCTTAAGTTCAAACTCATTTGCAACTTCTTCAAGACAAATAACAGGAATATCTGTATAAATCTGCGAAATTAACACAAATAAAAGCTGGCGCAAATGCTGTGGAGCGACAAGAACTGCCTTTTGTTCAAGCACTTGTTTTAAACTCTTTTTAAATTTTGAAAACTTAGTGCCATCGATTTTTACAACCCCGTTTTGCTCATCTTCAGATTGATTTTCAAGCATGGATATTAATTCTTCAGATACTTCATAACCAAAAATTTGTTTATCTTCATTTGCAAGGGAATAACAAATTTGCCTCGAGAGTGCAACACGCAATTTATCGAGCAAATCTGCTTTTGTTGATTCATCTGAAAAGTCATTTATTTTTTCAAAAATAAACACAACATCTTTTACACTTACTCTTTCTCTTATTAAATTGCAGAAAATATATTTAAGCTCACTAACTGTAATAAAATCACCCAAAACAGAATCTATAAGAAAAGAATTATGTTCTGAAACAAGCTCAATATAACGATTTATATCACTGTAGCCAAATATTTCATTCACATGACTAATCGCAAAATGTTTGAGATACTCCACAATATACTCACATGGCGTTATACCCTTTAGCCAAAAATCTTTACAGTATTTTTCCTCAATCCAAACTGCTTTTCTGCCACTAAGCTCGTCTTTAACTTTTATTGTGTTTTTAGGATACTTTTCAATGTTTAATTCATCCTCAAAATACATTAAATGTTCAGGGTATGCAACAGTACTTACAACAGGTACAGCATGAATTGAAATTGTAAATACATTTTCATCAAGTTCGGGGTTCTCAACAAATTGAACCTTTGGAATTATGTAACCCAATTCATTTGTCAATTCTTGACGTGCTTTTATTGTTTGGGCAAGTAAATTTTGCTCATTTTGCCCATTATTTAAAGTATAAAGCTCTTCGCTCAAATTAATGGAAAGACGCTCCACGCCAAGATTTTGAGCCATTTTAGAAGGCGACAGAAGATTTTTTAACTGTTTTTTCAAACTATTTAATTTATCAATTTCTTTTGATATTTCTTCATTCAAAAGTTCGCGTTCTTCATCTTTAGCATTTTCTAAAAATTTTTTTATTTCTTCAATCTTTACTCTTTTTTCACGAATTTTCTTTTGAATATTTAAACAAAGTTCATAAGGTTGTTCCTTTGAGTATAACATCTTCTCCATTTGAGTTTTAAAACCTAAAATGTCCTCAAATTCCACTTCATCATAGATATTTTCAACCTCACGCACAAAAAGACAATTATACACAATTTTTGAACCGTTGTCTGATTCATAAATTGAATATAAATCCCAACCTTCCTTTGACATAGAGTTAAGTGTGTTTTCAAGAAGTGAAATTTCATCACTCGGGCAAACTTTTATAGAAAACTCCTGACGTGTTGGTTTAAACATACAACTATTTTAACACAAATCTAAGCTTTTTGTTTATTATCGGCTTTATTTTTAGATATCTTATTTACAACAAAATCAATACCACCGCCAACAATAAAACCGCACAGAGCTGATATTGCCGCTGCTGTCAGAACAAATGCTGCCTTCCTAACACCTCCATAATAGCTCATGCTATTTTTTGTTGCGCTTTTTGAAGCATCTGCCAATTCTTTTATAAAAGCGTCTGAAGACATTGCCTTGTTTGCCGCATAAATACCATATGCGCCAAAAGCACTCGTGGAAATTACTCTTCCTAAGCGTGTAATCTTATATTTGTTTCCGTTTGGTGTAGTTGCTTCAGTACTTAGAACTCTCATATGTTTCCTTCTATTCTCTTATAACATTATAACCTTAATTAAATTTAATTTTTGGCATGTATATTATTAATATATACATATTTTAATAATATTTAATAATGGAAAAATTACACTTATTTGTGTTATTATTTTATAGCCACGCTTCACGGGGTGTTGCAAGCCCTTGACCGAAAGCTTATGTCGGGTGCAAAGCCTGCTATGAGGCGTTTATGATGTAGATTGAAAATTGAAATATTGTTGATTGTGTAAAATTTTGCGGCGATTATGCAGCGAACCGTGTCAGGATGGAAACATAGCAGCACTAAGTTGAAGTTAACGGGTGCGGAATTTTACAAGGGAGGTATTTTAACGGGATTTCTATATTTTAAGCGACGATAGGCAGGGCGTGGCTTTTATTTATTATCAACCCCATCGCAATCTCTTGCAAAAACGCAAGCCCTTAAGACATCAGAGTATTTTTTATCCAAATGTGCCCAATCAAAAAGCACAATTCCTTCAAGTCTTTGATTTCTTATAATATGAATTTGTTTTAATAAATCTTCGCTTTCGCCTTCCATAAAACCAACAAAAAGCCCCGGATAAATTTTTGTTTTAGATGAACTTTTACGTTTTAACTCATCAATCATGCTATCTGCAAGGTTGTAATCCGCAGTTAAGATTAACGGAGTTAGTGCATCAACATAATTATAGGAACTCCACCTTTGCCAATTTTGTTGTTTTGTTTCAAGGCTGGTTTTGTAATCTGGGAAAACAACCGCAGAAAGTACTACGCCCCTGTTTTTTAGCGTTTCTCTTATATTTGCCACATATTTTGTAATTCTATCCTGCCTGTAGCTGTCCCATTTGTTCCACATAGTAGTATTTGATTTAATATTAATAGGATCAATGCCATAAATCTTTTTAAATTCTTCTCTTGCATAAGGAGTATAGCCCCAGTTGCTTGCTTCATAGTTTGATGAGGACGCTTTAGCTGAGATGGGATACCTGACATAATCAAGGTTTACACCATCAATATCGTATTTTGCACAAATTTCAAGAATTAATTTAGTTAAAAAGTCAACGACTTCAGGATTTGCAGGGTCGATAAAATAGCCTCTATGCTCGCTAATATGCGCTACAGGCTCATTTGATTCGCTATTTGCCTTGTTTCGATTGCCCCATGTGGGTCTTACCGCAAGAATATTATAAGCATCTTCCTGTGGAAGTTTATTACCAATATAGAAAGATTCAAACCAGACATGCAAAGTCATGTTGCGTTTATGTGCACCACGAACCCAGACAGAAAGCGGGTCATAGCCTCTAAAGTTTTTGTTTTGGCTTTCAAAACCATAACTTTTCATAATTTCAGAAGGAAAAATTGTTTTGCCATGGAAATATGTTTCTAAAAATATAGCATTTATTCCCAATTGTGCCATTTCATCAAGAGTGCGCTCAACTTCAGCCTCACTTTTTTCTACCGGACGCACCCAAACACCCTTGAGTTCATTTTTTAAATATGGCAAAGTGTAACTTAAGGCAGTTTGTGAGGATACTATAGAATCCCTTGCACACTGCAGAGCAGCATTTGAATTTGAAGAGTATGAACGTTTAAGTTCTTTTTTTGCTTTTTTTATATACTCTTTAACTTTTCTTTCATCTCTGTTTTTATACTGTTTTTTAGTGGTTTCAAGGATTTGTTCAACTTCTTTTATTTTAACTTTTGCGCAGTAACGATAACTGTCTATTGTTGTAAAAGAGTGCAAAACATTATTTTTAGCATCAATTCTGACTTTTGTGCCGACTTTTAAATTATCGCCTATCCATTTTTTTGCACTGCCATGACCGCTTATAACAAAGCCGTCATGGGGTATAATTGAATCCGCACCGGTTAAGCGCACAACTGTATCACCCACAACAACAGCTTCTTTACCAAATTCGTTTGTTAGCGTTCTTCTGCCATATTCTCTTTTATAAATTACAAGCTGATTTGGTCCGCGATTTCCGGGGAAAGATATTCCAAGTTTATTTGAACAACTGCCAGGGTAAATAGCATCAATTTTCCTTGAAGATTTTGCGATAATTCTGTCTTTTTTTGAAAGTTTACCGTACTCAACGCCTGATTCACTTTCACTGTCGAGTTTTTGAACAGTTGTGTCAGAAACTTGCAAAAGCGCATCTTTAGCAGCATACGCAGGTATGTTCAAAAATAATACTAAAAATAAAACTATCGCAAAAAGCTTTTTCATTTCCCCTTAATTTTACACAAAAATTTTACATAGTGCAAAAAATAATATATAATATTTCACATATAAGGAGTTAAAAATGGTAAATGATAATAGCCAAACAATGCCTATAGAGGTATGCATACTTACAAAGGACCACGACATTAAGGGAACTGTGCATGTTTCAAAGTTAACAAAAGCAAACCGCGAACTAACAGAACTATTAAACGACAGGGAAAGACGCTTTTTAGCTGTTACAAATGCTGAAATAATTGGCAAAAACTCCTCTAATGCTCCAAGAAGATATGATTTTCTTGAAATTCACATGGACTCAATTGTTATAATTCACCCTGCAACACAGGTTTTATTTAAAGAAACCTCAAAAGCACAGGAAGACATTGCAAGGTTTAGGGAATTAAGAAATAAACTTTCGCAAACAAAACCGTTTTAGTTCAAAAACCGCCCAAACAGGCGGTTTTTAGTTTTAACTTACAACTTTATTCAGCCCATGGGGTTTATCTACATTGCGCTTGAGCCTAAGTGCGATTTTTAGCGCAAGCATTTGTATTACAAAAACAACACTCAACACCCTTACAAGCATATCTTCGCAATATGGAATAATAACAGAAATTCCTGTCCCAAAGTCTTCCTCACTATCGGTAATTACAACACTTTTAGGCTTATAATCATTTGTAATTTTATTTAGTGTTTTAATTTCAAAGTCGCAAAAATCACTTGTAATAATTTCAATAAGGGTGTTAATTTTATTTAAAATTGCCACATGCCCATGGACAAATTCGCCCATAGAATAAGCATTTACATCAATGTAGGAGGTTTCTTTTATCTTTAGCGCACACTCTCGCGCAAGAGCATAATTCACCCCTTGCCCCACTGTTGGAAATGCGCTGTATTTTGACAAAAATTTTGCAGCTTTATCAATGTTAAGTGTCAAATCAAGCACATTTTCAATTTTATTTCGTGTATCTAAAATATTTTTTAAATAAGGTGTAACATCTTTTAAACTGTTTTGTGCAATTTTTACCGCACACAAATAAAGTGCGCAAAGTGAGGCACTAAAGGACTTTGTAGCTGCAATTGAATTTTCTTTGCCTGCGTTAATGTTAATTTTATAGTCGCACAAATCCCACAGAGTCGAGTTTTCATTGTTTACAATTGCAAGGGTCATTGCGCCAGATTCTTTTACTTTTTTTGCCGCAAGCGTTGTGTCATAAGTCTCGCCTGATTGGCTTATAAAAATATACAGCGCATCTTTTTCAGGTTGTTTATCTTTGCACACAAATTCACCTGAAAACTCAATTTTAGTATCAATTTTAGCAATGTCTTCAAAAAACCTTTTGCCCAAAAGCCCGCAATTGTAAGATGAACCGCTTGCAACTATTTTTATACTTTGAATTTGAGCAGGTAAGTCAATTAAAAGCACATAATTTTTAACATACTTTTCAATAAAAGCACCTATAATTGCAGGTTGCTCTAATATTTCAAGCTCCATTTGCGTTTGTTTTTGCTTTTTGAAAAACATCATAAATTCACCTTATCTATATTATAATATTATTATGCCCAAAAGTGTCTATATTCACATACCTTTTTGTTTAAAAAAATGTGCTTACTGCTCTTTTTTATCAGGCATAAATCCAAGCTACAAAAGCATTTACATTGATAAATTAATCTTAGAAATTAAAAATTTTTACAAGGGCGAAATTTTAGAAACTCTTTACTTTGGTGGAGGCACGCCCTCGCTTTTAGACCCTTTTGAAATTAAAAAAATTCTTGATTGTTTTAATTTTCAAAATTGCGAAATTACGCTTGAAATGAACCCAAAAACCGCTGATTTAGATAAATTAAAAGCATTTTTTGACATTGGCATAAATAGAATAAGCCTCGGAGTGCAGTCTTTTGATGATGAGATTTTAAAAATTGCAGGCAGAATTCACAACTCTTATGACGCTATTAAATGCATTGAAAACATTGAACTTGCAGGGTTTAAAAACTTTAGTATTGATTTAATGTATGGTCTGCCAACTCAAACCTTAGAAATTTGGCAAAATACTTTAAATATAGCTAAAAAACTTGCCCCACCACACATTTCGCTATACGGTTTAAAAATTGAACGTGATTGCGATTTTTATTTAAATCCGCCAAAAGACTTGCCTGATGATGATATGCAGGCTGATATGTACGAACTTGCACTTGATAGCTTTAAAAATTACTACCACTATGAATTTTCAAATTTTGCAAAAGAAAAAAGTTTTTGCTCACGCCATAACTTAACATACTGGAATATCAAGTCATACTGGGGTTTTGGCATAGGTGCTGCAGGCTTTGTAAACAACCGGCGATATGAAAATGAAGTTGATATTGAAAAATATATAAAAGACCCGACAGCGCAAAAAAAATTTTATAAAACAAATCTGCTTGAAGAACATATTTTCTTAGGTTTTAGAAAACTTGAAGGCATAAATGTTGAAGAAATCAACAAAATTTTCTCTATTGATTTTAATAAAAAATATGCACCACAACTAAAAAAATTCATCTCAAGCGAACATATTCAAAAAACTTCACAGGGTTATAAACTAACAAAAAAAGGCATTTTACTTTCAAATTCAGTACTTTGCGAATTTTTGGACGATTAGGGTTACTCTTTTGAAAGTTGCCAAACAAGAAAAATAAGTCTAAGATTAGATTATGACAAACTACATCAAAAAACGTTGGTATGATAGAGAACCCTGGACAGGAGAGGTTCTTGATGTGCTGCAAACACTCACCATTCGCTCGCACTATGAAATTGCACGTGAAGTAATTAAAGTAATTGATGTCATAAGGGCAAATAACAGAGAGCGGGATGAAGTACCTCTAAGCTTGGGACTAGACAGAGTTTTAGGGCTTTATAAAGAACAAAATAAAAGAAGATGGTATGATAATTCCATGCCCCTGTCAAGAATTTTTAAAACCGCATCTTGCTTGTCTGATGAGGATTTTCAAAACATAATGCAGGGGATATCAATAAGCCTAAGGAATGAAGTAAAATGACGGACAAAGAAAAAATTGTTGCAAATATGCAACAAGTTGTAGAGCAAATGTTTAAAGATGATGTTGAAGAAAATCCCGACTCGTTAAATGAATATTTTGACTGCAGCGCTTGCGGAAAAAACGCACCATTAGCAGGTTCTATTCAATATGGCAAATACAGACTTTGTAATTCTTGCGTTTTGCTTGCTGAAACAGGTTTTGCGCTTAAAAAATTTGATAATATTCAAACATTAATTGACGCTATGGAAGATAAGCGCCTTGAAGAACTTTGCGATTTTATTAAAAAAGATGAGGCAAAAGAAAATAATTAAAGTTTTTTAATTTCAATTTCATAGCCCAAAATCTCGCACAGAGCAAGCATTTCGTCGTATGTAAAACTGCCGCGGTTAATGCGTTTTGAAAAAGTGTCAGGGTTGTAAACCCTTCCTGTCTTTTGCTCTAAAAGAGGAATTATGTCTTTATATATTTTCTTCTCTTGCTTTAGAATCGCCTTAACAAGGGAATATGAGTTCATTTTCATAGTTTCAATTATAAATATTTTGGCGATTATTGACAAATATGTCGTATTTGGATATTATAATAAGAAATATATTTCTTATTTAGAAATTATTGGCTTATTTTAGTTATTTTTTGTAAAGGTTTTTTATGACACCCGAAAAAATTCAGCTCTTAGAAGAACTTTTTTTAGATACCAAAATGCTCTTTTGTGTACTTTTTCAAAGCATAAAATATCTTGAATATGAGCAATGCTCAAACTCTGAGCAGGTATTTTTATGCAATATAATTGAAAAAAAGCTGAATAAAATTTCTAATTTGTTTTAAACCCTTTTTTTAATATAATGGCATTATGAAAAAGATTACTTTGTTAGGTTCAACAGGTTCAATAGGTACTCAAACTCTTGAAGTGCTGGATTACCTTAATGAATATGAAGTTTTAGCGCTGGCTGCAGGTAAAAATGTGCAACTTTTGGCGCAGCAAATTGAAAAATATCATCCCCAAAAAGTAAGTGTACAAAGAGAGGAAGACGTTAAGTTTATAAAATCAAAATTCCCCAATCTTCAGGTATTCTGGGGATTAGATGGTTTAATGGAGATTTGCTCTGATACAAAAAATGACATTATTCTTGTAGCTACATCAGGCAAAATTGGCTTAAAGCCTACGCTTAGGGCAATTGAAAATAAAATTGACATCGCACTTGCAAACAAAGAAACCCTTGTTATGGCAGGGGATATTGTAATGAAAAAAGCGCGTGAAAACGGGGTCAAAATTTTGCCTGTAGATTCTGAGCACTCGGCAATTTTACAGTGCTTAAGCGATAAAAATAACGACGCCTACAGGCTTGTAATAACAGCCTCCGGCGGGCCTTTTTTAAACAAAACGCGCGAAGAGATGGAAAAATCAAATGCGCTTGAAGCACTAAAACACCCACGTTGGCATATGGGAAGAAAAATTACAATAGATAGCGCAACTCTTATGAATAAAGGCTTAGAGGTCATTGAAGCACATCACTTGTTTAATATGGATTATGACGACATTAAAGTTGTAATTCATCCACAAAGCCTTGTGCACTCGTTTGTAGAGTTCATAGACGGCTCAATGCTTGCGCAAGTAGGCTTTCCCTCTATGCACATCCCAATTCAGTATGCGCTTACTTACCCAAAGCGACAAAAGGGTATTAAAACAAACGGTTTTAGCTTGTTTGGTCAATCTATGACATTTGAAAAACCTGATTTTAAAAAATTCCCCTGTTTGCAAATGGCTTATGATGCAGGCAAAAAAGGGGGAAGCGCACCAATAGTCTTAAATGCAGCAAATGAAGTCGCCGTTAATGACTTTTTAACGGGTAAAATAAGCTTTTTAGATATTGAAAAAACAGTTGAAAAGGCACTTTGCGAACATTCAACAATTTACAATCTTTCACTTGATGACATATTTGAAATTGATAATGAAATAAGAAAAAAATACAGTGCCTAGCGAGTTTCAAGAATTTATATTAAGTTTTGTAACATAAAATATACAAAATATATCTTTTTTAGTCAATTTTTCAATAGATATATTTTTTATATATGTACAAGAGCACAAAACAGTAAACATCCCATAAAAAAGAGAATTAGAGAAAAATATTTTAAAGGAGAAAAAAATGGCTAGAGTACTTATTTCAATGCCCGAAAAATTTTTAGACGAAATCGATCAAGTTGCAGACACAGAAAATCGTTCTCGCAGCGAACTTATCCGTGAGGCATTGAGAACTTACATCCAACGCACAAAAATCAGAGAAAATTCATTTGCATCTAAAAATGCAGCAATTCTTGAAGCATTACTTGATTAAAAGGCTACGGATTTATGGAGGAGATTTAAAAAGCGGACAATTTTGTCCGCTTTTTTAGTAAAAATTTAGTCCATGCCAAATCGGCATGGATAATCTTTATAAAAAAGTCAAATGTTTACACTTCTTAATAATATTTTTTACACTAAAAATCATGAAATCATGCACCACGCATGGGTTTTACATGTACACAATCAGCAAAAGCATGACAAAGCTTGATTAACAAGTACCCACAACTCCATAAACATGCACCATGCAAGCCATTACAACTTTGTAATAAAGCGTAATATTTACACCAAATTAGCTTGATTAAACACTCTTAAGGGTTATAATAATATTAAATTCAATACAGACAAGCCTTTTGAGGTTGTAGGTTTGTTACGGACAGAGATTATTGGGGGATTAAACGTGCTGAAAAGTAGGGATTTTGGGCGTGCAGTTGCCGTGAGAAGATGGACAACAACGGCAATGGAATGTTATAAAAGGGGCTGCAATTGCGAAGGTTGCTTTTATACTGATTTTTTCAACAACTCTTCACAAAAATGCCAAATGAAAGCCTCTGTATTGGAGTTAGTGAGAGTATTGGGTAAACCCGATATAGAAATGCAACAAATTATAGAAGAATAATTTGGAAGATAGGGCGCAATGGCAATTGCGCCTTTTTATTTTATTGTGTTTGTGGTTTCAAAAAATTCCCAACAGCTTCTTTTTGCGGTAGCTTGTAATTGTGTCGACTCCAAGGTTAACTTTTTTATCAAATGTGCGATAAGCTCTTAGATAGGCTCTTGCCGTATCAATTGATGTAAAGCAAGGCACACCATACATTTCAGCTATCGTCCTTATTTGAAAACCGCTTGTTTGAGAGTTTTTACCCAGAGTCGGAGTGTTTATAATAAAGCTCAAACGCCCGTTTTTCATACGTTTTTGGAGTTTATCAATCATAAATTTCTCAATCATTTTTGAGGGCACACCGTTTTGCTCAAGGAATTTGTGCGTCCCCCACGTTGCCATAATGAAAAAGCCTTGTGAAAACAGCCTTTTTACAATCTTTAGAGCAGGTTTTTTGTAATGGTCGTTAAGCGATACAAGTACCCTTTGTTTTTTGCCGCCAAACTTGTAACCTGCCGCTATAAAAGACTTTAAAAGCGCGCGTTTAAAGTTTGTATCAACCCCTAGAACTTCGCCTGTAGACTTCATTTCAGGAGCAAGTGCAGGGTCAATTCTGTTTAATTTTTGGAAAGAGAACACAGGCATTTTAACACATACAAGATTTGTTTTTCTATAAAGCCCTGTACCAAAGCCAAAAGAGCGAATTGACTTACCAAGAGCCGCATTAATTGCCATTTTTACCATAGGAATACCTGTAACTTTAGACATAATAGGCACAGTTCTTGAGGCTCTCGGGTTAACTTCAATTACATAAACAACATCATCTTTTATGATAAATTGAATGTTCATTAAGCCTTTAATATTAAGCTTTTTAGCTATTGCACGTGCATAATTTACAAGTTTTCGCTCGTTTTTGCGGCTTATATTTCTTGACGGGTAAATGCTCATAGAATCACCACTGTGAACACCGGCTCGCTCAATGTGTTCGCAAATCCCGGGGACCAAGATGTCTTTGCCGTCAGACACAGCGTCCAGTTCAACCTCTAGACCCTCAATATACTGGTCAATTAAAACAGGGTGCTCGCTTGAAAATTGCAAAGCTTGATTAATGTAGGTTAAAAGCTCATCATCATTATAAACAACCTGCATGCCACGTCCGCCTATAACGTAAGATGGGCGCACCAAAACAGGATATCCAAGCTCACGAGTTGTTTCAAGCGCCTCTTGAGCACTTCTTACCCCCTTGCCTTTTGGTTGAGGTATTTTTAAATCTTTTAAAAGTTTTTCAAAAACTTTCCTGTCCTCAACCGCGTCAATACTTTCTAAAGATGTTCCAAGGATTTTTACACCGTGTTTTGCAAGCTTTGGCGCAAGATTAATTGCGGTTTGTCCGCCAAATTGTACCATAACGCCAATTGGATTTTCCTTTTTAATTATATTCATTACATTTTCAACATTCATCGGCTCAAAATAAAGCCTAGTTGCAACATCAAAATCTGTCGAAAGCGTTTCAGGATTTGAATTTACCATAACAGATT
>CASEEG010000109.1 GCA_949286885.1 uncultured bacterium | reverse complement strand
GTTTTGACAAAAGTAGCGCTTATATTGCGGTTTTGTTTTTAATGGTAAAAGAAGATGTAGATATTATTCAAGAAGATTTTTACGGTAAATTGTATGTAACACGCACTCAAAAATCATTGGAGGAAGAAGTTGCAAACTGAAGAAAACAATGAAATAAATAATCTAAAAGCAAAAGTTGAGGCGGTTTTGTTTGTAACTGCTCGTGCCATGCAGCCTCTTGAAATAGCTGAACTTCTTGGTGTTCGTGAGGATGAAGTTGAAAGTGCACTTTTGGATTTAATGTTTGACTATTCTTCTCGTGAAGGTGCTCTTGAAATTGATGATGAAGATGGTTATATAATTCAAGTTCGAGCTGAACACCTTGATATTGTTGAAAAACTTTGCCCTGTAGATTTAAAACCTGCAGTTCTTAAGACCTTAACCGTAATTGCACTTAAGGAACCAATCAGGCAGTCAGCTTTAAAAGAGTTGCGCTCAAATGCCTATGAGCATGTGGCAGAATTAGTTGAAAAAGGGCTTATTTCCAGAACAAAAGACAGAAATGGTCGTTCATATAATTTAAAAACCACCCCAAAATTTGCGGAATATTTTAAACTTAAGGGTGATGCAAAGACACTTGCCAAGTTGCTAGACTCAAATAAAGAGCTTAAAAATTTATGATTTTGCATGTTGCAATTTGTTAATATTTTTTAGTATAATCTAAATGTCTTAGATGAGGCACTTTATATTTAAAATTAAGGAGAAAAACATGAAAGTTAAAATCGAAGAAGGCTGCATAGCTTGCGGCGCATGTGAATCATTTTGCCCTGATGTATTTAAAGTAGAAGATGTTGCAACAGCTGACAATGCTAATGTTGCCGGTAACGAAGACTGCGTTAAAGAAGCAGCTGAAGCTTGCCCTGTTAGCGTTATTTCTGTTGAAGAATAATTAATTATTTAACAAATGAAGTCGCACTTCGGTTATATCTGATGTGCGACTTTTATTTTATCTTTTATATCTCCCATAGTTTTATCAAGAGTCGGTATATCCAGTTTTTGTTCTTTAATGTTATGCCGTTTTTTGTATTCATTGTTTATGATTTTACCAATGTTGTTTGCAATGAATGTGGTGATAATTCCAAAAATTATAGACTTCATGCCTGTGTACATTTTTATGGTTGCATAAGTGGTTGACAACATGCCAAGACCTAGCGGCACTCCTGTTGTAAGGGCTGCTTCAACTCTTTGATCCTTATTTTCTGCCTGTGCAAGATATATTCCAAGCATGCCAGTTGTACTTAAAATACCCAGGATGTCATTAGGTGCACTGCCTATTTTAACATCTCTTATTTTGTCAAATAAATCATTGCCTTCTGTTTTTATGGCATTGTTTAATGCTCTTTGTGCACTTGTTTTAGCATTTGTCAGACTTTCCAGCGCTTTTTCATCCATTGACGGTCTTAGTTGTTTTATAATATCATCATCAATTTGCATAATTTGGTCGCGAACTCTTCTTAATTCGTCTATATACTCGGCTTTTTGAGTTTTTACCATATCTTCCGCGATAAATTCTCCAAAACCTTTTACACTTCTTTTTTTGAAGATATTTTTTATAAGTTCATTAAATTTATTTCTTACTGCAATGCAGATGCCATTTTCTCCAACATTGTCCATAATTTGCCCTATTTCTCCCGCTTTTTTGGGGATATTTTCTGCGGCAAAGCTATTTTTAAGCAGGGTATTTCTGCTTTGGATTAATGTTTTTATTTCATCCGTTATAAAATCACCCATCAAATCGTTTAATTTTCTGTCAAATAGGCCGTAATTATTGCTCGCTCTTCTGTATGCCTTTTGTGTCATATTTATGCCTGTATCAATATAAACTTTTGATGTTTTTTGAGCAAAATATCTTAGAACCGGAAAATTGTTTAAAAACGGTAACAGATAACAGTCTTTGAAGTTTGCCATATTGTTTGAAAAGTTACTCAATTTAAGAATTAAACCTTCCTTGGCACTAAGAGTTATATTTTCCTTAAGTTTTGTAAGATTTAGTATGTTTGTATTTTGTTCATTATTAAAGCTTTTTTTTAGTATTTCTTTTGCTTTTCTGTTGAGTCCGGGTGCTTTTGTTAGTACTCCTACAAGGGTTATAATGCCCGCTAGTGTCAGTGAACCTGTTGCTAATAGGGTTTTTTTGGACTTTTTTTTGTTTTGATTATTTTGTGCAGCAAAATTGTCCTCTGTAATTTCAGCAGAACTTCTTTCTTCTTTTAAAACCGGTTTATCGTAAATTATATATTTTGAGTTTAGAATATTTTGGCTATTATTGCTATATTTTGCTATATTTTCTACCATAACCTTAAAAAGATACAACTACACATCTAGATAAAAACAAATGAAGTTTAAAAATTGCCTAGTTGTTGCCATTTTTACGTTTTTTCTTTTTCTTTTTATCGGCAAGTCTTTCTTCTAAATCTGATTTAGCATTGTCTATTGAATATTTTGCAAGAGGTTTTTTTGTTTTTTTGTCATAAAAAACCAACCAATGGTGTTTTTTTCTGTCATTTACACAAAATGATAATTTGCCGACAACTCTATCCCCAGGAGCTATATTTTTAAACCATAAAGATGTATCACCAAAGGGTGATGGGAAAAATGTAGATTTCGTGTCATTTACAAGTGCAATGTCGAATGCTGAAAAAGTATTCTGTGTAAAATTATCAATACCTAAAGAAAGTGTTATTGTGTTATCTTCCCCAAAAGGGTCTTTTTCAAAAACAACATTGTTTATTCTTACATTTAATCCTTCAAATCTTAGCTCTTCTTGTCTGAAAGCATCTTTTGAAAATACAGGCAGGGCAACATCTGACATAACCTTTATTTTTAATTCATCTCCGGGTTGTATCAGCACACCGTCTCCTTTGTGTAAAATTGCAGCGGTTAATCCGACTACTCCTCCAATTGCTGCTCCTCCGGCAATTGTATAACCATGTGATGCTATTGCCGCTTCAATACCTAGCAGATTGAGTGCAACAAAGCCCCCCACAACCCCTCCGGCAAGAGTGTAACCCACATGTTCGCCAATTGCTTTTGCTGTTCCTTTTGCAAGATTTTCTTTTGTGGATATTGAGGCTTGAATTGGGATTTGTCTGCCATCAGGTGTTACAAGATAGTCAAAATCCATTACAATATACCCATCGCGACCCATATTTTTTGCTTCTTGCATATATTGTACCTTGCCGTGTGCTATAGAGCCTTTTGGTATTATTATGCCTTTGTCACTTGAAACATCCTCGGATACTTCTGCAAAAAACTCATCCCCTTCTTGGGTGTAGCCTGAACTTAGAACCTGTGAGACTGTCATTTTAATAACATCTTTTTCCTCTAAGACTTCAACTTCACCTGTGAACAGTTTTTTATCCAACTCTTGTTTGTTTGTATCGGTATGCTCGATATGTCCTTCTATTGCTGCTTGGCAAGTTGGTGCAGACAAAAATAATATTAGCAGTATGGATATTAACCTTTTCAAAAAATCTCCCCACTATCCCTGTAATTTAATTATAATACAATAATTTTGCCAAAACTACATAAAACTTAAAAAATAGTTTAAAAACATCAATATATGTTAGAATATATTTGAGTTTTAAGGAAAATAAAAATGAGCGAAGATTGTATTTTTTGCAAAATTGCAAATGGTATAATACCGACAAAGTTTGTGTACGAAAGTGCAAACACCGTTGTTTTTAATGATATAAACCCGAAAGCTCCTATACACATGCTTGTTGTTCCAAAAAAGCACTATGCAACGCTTAATGATTTAGAGGACAGAGAACTTATGAGCGAGCTTTTGCAAAGTGTAAAAGAGGTTACAAAAAAACTTGATATAAGTGATTATAAGACCCTCATAAACACAGGCAAAGGTGCAGGACAGGAAGTTTTTCATTTGCACATACATATTCTTGCTGATAAAAAAAGTTAATTTTTGTTAAATAATTTCTTTTTTGCGCAATAACGCAAACAAAATAATCCTTATTAAAGATATAAGGAGGAAGTTTATGTATAGTGAAGATTTTATGCGTTACCTTATAGTATACAAAAATGAGGATTTAGAACCATTGAGTTCAAAAAGTGCGTACAAAAGTTCCGAAAAGAGACCTTTAATGGTTGATTTGACAGGTGTGAAATATGTTGTCGTTCCCATTGAAAATAGGGCAAAATAAAAAACTAATAAGAAAATATTGTCGTTCCCAAAGACAAAAGCAGCTTGTTCGCGGTGAGCTAGCCGGAATTTCGCAATCGATTGTGAGTAATATTTTGCATTCTGAATTTTATAGAAATTCAAAACATATTATGTTGTTCTATCCTCTTGAAGATGAAATAAATCTTTTAGAACTTTTGAAGAATGAGAATAAATTTTTTTATTTTCCTAAATGTTCGGGAAAAAATCTTCTGGTTTGCCCTAACTCCTCAGAATTTGTTAAAAATAAATATTCAATATTTGAACCATTAACCGAGCCGATTAATAATTTAGATATTTTGGATATAGTATTTACTCCTGCACTTTGTGCAGACAAAGATTTTTACAGAATAGGTTATGGTGGTGGATATTATGATAGATTTTTCCTGAATCAAAAACTCAAGGCTCTAAAAGTTATACCTTTAAGCGAAAAATTTATATGTGAAAAGCTGCCAAGGGAGCAAAATGATATATGTTGCGATGTTATTGTGAGTGAATCGGGACTTTATCAGCGTGTTGAATAGCCTTTTAGAAAAACTAAAGACTAATTGTCATAGTTGTAGTTATGCCTTATTTTTATAGTGAATTATAAAAATAAGGAGGAAACATATGTCTAGAGAAATTGAAGGTACAAGAACTGAAGAAAATCTTATGAAATCTTTTGTGGGTGAAGCTATGGCGAGGAATCGATATACATATTTCTCAAAAGTTGCCAAAGACGAAGGTTATGAACAAATTGCAGCAATATTTCTTGAAACCGCAGATAACGAAAAGGAACATGCTAAAAGATTTTTTCAATTTCTTGGCAAAGATAATATTCCTGTTGAGGTGTCGGATATGATTTGCCCTACAGGACTTAGTGATACTATTACTAATCTTGAAAATGCCATAAAAGGTGAACATGAAGAAAATACAAAATTATATCCGGAATTTGCCCGTATTGCAAGAGAAGAAGGATTTGACTCAATTGGCGCTTGTTATGAAGCAATAGTTTATGCTGAACGTGCACATGAAAAAAGATATTTGGCAGTGCTGGATAATTTAAGGAATGACACTGTTTTCAACAGAGATTACCCAATAACATGGAAATGCAGAAATTGTGGTTATGCTGCAGAATCTGTGCAAGCACCGTATGCATGTCCTGCATGTTTGCATCCGAGAGCATATTTTCAAGTATATTGCGAAAATTATTAAAATATATTCCCCAAAGTAAATAAAGCGCATTGAAATGTTATATTTCTGCGCTTTATTTTGTTTTTTGTTTGTAATAAAATCCTTCTTATGAAAGTATATTTAGGAATAGATGTCGGTTCCGTTACGACAAAATTGGCTGTAATTGATGAAAACGGAAAATATATTGACTCATATATGCTAAGGACATCAGGACAACCTGTAAAAGCTGTGCAAGGTGGTCTAAGCGAACTATTGAAAAAGTCGCTTTGTGAGTATGAAGTTTGTTCTGTAGGTACTACAGGAAGTGGCAGAAATCTTGCAGGCGCACTTGTTGGTGCTGATGTTATTAAAAACGAGATAACTGCACATGCTGTTGCAGCTTCCGTTATTGTCCCCGGTGTGCAAACAATTCTTGAAATAGGCGGTCAAGATAGTAAAATTATTATTTTGCGAGATGGTATAGTAACAGATTTTGCTATGAATACTGTTTGCGCTGCAGGAACAGGAAGTTTCCTTGATCAGCAGGCAGGTAGACTCAATGTTAAAATAGAAGATTTTGGCTCAATTGCGCTGCAATCGGAATCTCCCGCCCGCATTGCCGGTCGTTGCGGTGTTTTTGCAGAATCTGACTTGATTCACAAACAGCAGTTAGGCTATCCTGTTGAAGACTTGTTGTATGGTCTGTGTCAGGCGCTTGTGAGAAATTATTTATCTAATTTGGCTCTTGGCAAGGAACTTTTGCCGATTGTTACTTTCCAAGGCGGTGTTGCAACAAACAAAGGCATGGTTAAAGCTTTTGAAGAAGCTTTGGGTTGCGAAATTGTGGTACCTGAAAATCACCAGACAATGGGCGCAATAGGTGCGGCATTGCTTGCAATGGAACATCACCAATTCACAAATGAACAAACAAAGTTTAAAGGTTGGCAAATAAAAGATATGCACTTTAACTCTGTTACTTGTACGTGTGACGGTTGTTCAAATAATTGCGAAGTTATAACCATTCTTGAGGGTGATTTTGAACCCCTAAAACATGGTGAAAGTCATAAAATAAGCGATATTAAGGGAAATATTATTGCTCGCTGGGGCGGCACCTGTGGCAGATGGGATATAGGTTAATTTGTTTATATAAAAACCGCCCTTTAGGGCGGTTTTTTAGTTTTGTTTAAATTAAATTCTAAGCAGTAACTTTATTTTTTGCCAATTCGACACATTCAATAAGTGTTTTTGCCACAGCTCTTTGTTCTTCTTCGGTAATTTCTGCAAACATTGGCAAAGATAAAACAAGTTTTGTATTTTTCTCAGTATTAGGCAAAAGTCCTTCTTTTAAGCCCAGATGAGCATGAACTTTTTGTAAATGCAGGGGAACAGGATAATATATCATAGCACCAATGCCTCTTTCTTGTAATAGTTTGTGAACCTCATCGCGGTTTGGAATTTTAACCGTATATTGATGATAAACACAATATGTATCATCAAGCTCTTTTGGAGTAACTATATCTTTTGCATCTTTAAATAATTCATTATAGTATGCGGCATGTTCACGTCTTTTTTTGTTCCATTCGTTTATATATTTAAGTTTAACTCTTAAAATCGCCGCTTGAACTTCATCAAGTCTTGAATTTACACCAATTTCGTCATGGTAATATCTTACTGCACCGCCATGGTTTCTTAGTGCAATCATACGATTTTTAAGGTATTCGCTATTTGTAACTGCAAGACCGCCATCACCCATTGTGCCAAGGTTTTTGGTAGGATAAAAACTAAAGCAGCCTATATCACCAAAAGTACCGACTTTCTTACCCTTAAATTCCGCACCTATTGCCTGGCATGCGTCTTCTATTACAAATAAATCATGTCTTTTTGCTATATCCATTATTACATCCATATTGCAAGGTTGACCATACAAATGTACGGGTAAAATTGCCTTTGTTTTTGGTGTAATTTTTGATTCTATCTCATTTGTATTAATATTAAACGTATCAGGGTCAATATCGACAAATACAGGTTTTGCACCAACAATTCCTATCGCTTCTGTTGTTGCAACAAAAGTAAAAGCAACGGTTATAACTTCATCTCCCGCACCAATATCTAAGGCTCTTAGTGCAAGATGCAGAGCGTCTGTTCCGCTATTTAGAGTTATGGCATGTTTGCAATTTAAGAATTGTGCAATTTCTTCTTCAAAAGCTTTGCAGTTTTTGCCCAAGATATATGAACCGCTTCTTAAAACCTCCAAAACCTCTTTTTCAACTTCTGCACCCACTGTGGCGTACTGTCTTTTTGAATCAATAATAGGTATCATATTTTTCTCTCCCGATACTAACTTAATATAATATTATCATAAAATAAATGCCCCTTAACATAATCTTTATCAGCAAAAAAGCACACTTGAGTATCACAAAGATATCAAATGTACTTTGATGTGTGCTTTATGGAGAGAAATTTGGGTTAATTTCTTTTTATATTAAGCTTAAAGCCAGTGAAGGTAATTGATTAGCTTGAGTTAGCATAGAACCTGAAACTTGTTCGAGTATTTGTTGCTTAATCATTTCAGAACTTGCTTCTGCGACATCGGTGTCTGTAATTCTGGATTTAGCCGTTGTCATATTTTCAACTGTAATTGTAAGGTTATCATAAGTAGATGTCATTCTATTTAAGTAACCGCCAAGAAGACCTCTTGCTTCGGTTACTTCTGTTATTGCAGCCTGAACGGTGTCCATATAAAGTCTAAAGTTATCACCTGTAGGATCGAAAGCGGGATCATCCGGATCAAGCTCTGCAGGCAGTATGATACCGTCATATGCTGCTCCTGTTGTTGTGCCGATACCTAATGTTGACAGGTGACAATCAGTGAATGCTCCTGATATATCGAGCGTATTTAGCGGGTTGTCTGCATTTTGCGTGTCAGAGTAGGGCCCGATTTGGACAATAAATCTTTTGTCTGGATCATTTGGATCAAATGTTCCATCCAGCATTGTTCTGCCGTTGAATTGTGTAGATTGTGCTATTACGTTGATATCTTCAAGTCTTTGTTTTACCTCAACCAAAATAGCTTGTCTGGATTCAACACTGTTTGTGTCGTTTGCACCTTGAATTAACAATTCATTGATCCTTTGCAGGTGATCACCAATGGTAATCATACCACCTTCAGCTACTGCTGCAAAGTTTTGTGCATCCTGCACATTGTCCATTGCTTTGTTTGAGCCGTTGATTTGGACTCTCATGTTTTCTGAAATCACTAACCCAGCTGCATCATCACCGGCATTGTTAATTTTTAATCCGGTTGTAAGTTGTTGCATTGCCTTTTCCATCGCACTGAGTGATTTGTTAAGGCTGTTTTGGGCAATTAGTGATGGTACGTTTGTGTTTACTGAAATTGCCATTTTTCTCTCCTAAGTTTTTCCACACAAAGGTAGTCGAACAAATTTTCTTATACTTTAGTTTGTGTTTTTTATACTAAAGTTGTATAATTTGTCCAAAACCCTTATTTAACAACTATTTATCTCCTTTAAATCAATTAATCAAATATCGTATATTTGATGTAGAAAAAAGTATTTTTATGTTAAAATTTGCTTGTTATGCCTCATTTTTTCATAAAATCGGAAAATATTAGAAACGATATTATAGAAATCGATGATAAAGTTTTACTAAAACACCTTGTTTTATCATTAAGACTAAAAAGTGGTGAAAAAATAAAGCTCATTGATGAGAATGAAATTAGCTATGAGTGCACTGTTCAAAGTGTTTCAAAGACTCTTGTCGAGGCAAAAATAGAAAATTCTTACAAGTCAAAAAGAAAACTCGGCTACAATTTATGTCTTGTACAAAGTGTCCTAAAGCCTGAGGCACAAGGGCTTTTAATTTCAAATGCAACCCAATGCGGAGTTTGTCGAATTTATCCTGTGATTAGTGATAATTGTGCGGTATCGGGCAAAAACCTTAAAGATAAAATACAAAAATGGGAAAAAATATCAAACGAGGCTGCCAAACAGTGCGAAAGGGTAAACTTTGCAAATATAGAAAATATTTCGGACATAAAAAATGTACTTAGGGCTTTTAAAAAAGAAAATATTTTAATTTATGCCGAAAAATATGAAAATGTTGAGCTTGAATGTGCTCTAAAAGATGTTGATATAAATAGTGCAATAGCAGTTGTTATAGGCCCTGAGGGCGGATTTAGCGAAGAAGAATTCAAATATTTTATTCAAAATAATTTCAAACTGATAAGTTTGGGTAATTTGATTTTCAAAGCTCCAAATGCAGTTGTGGCAGGCATTTCAAATATAGTTACGAGGCTTAAATGAAAAGTTTTGATTTTGTAAAACGAGAAATTCAAAACGATGAAGTTTTAAAGAGTATTAAAACACTTTTAAATGGTCAAAAAGCTTGGCTTGTAGGCGGTTATATAAGAGATTTATTTTTAAATATAAAAAGTTTTGACAGAGATATTGTTGTTCTCTCAAATGCGCAAAACCTTGCAAAAAATATTGCAAATGAGCTTGAGGCAACGTTTGTGGAGCTTGATTGCGAGAATGAGATTTACAGAGTAGTGTTAAAAGATAAAAAAAATTATCTTGATATATCTTTAGCACTTGACTCAAATATACTAAAAGATGCAAAAAGGCGTGATTTTACAATAAATTCCATTATGTTTGATATAAATGAAAATAGTTTTTTTGATCCCTGTGAGGGTATTTTGGCGCTTGAGCAAAAAAAGCTTATTTGTGCGGATTTAAACAATTTGTCCGATGATCCCATCAGAATGTTAAGGGTTTTTAGATTTGTTGCACTTTATGATTTTTGTGTTGATGACAATGTGTTGGAATTTATAAAAAATAATGCGGATTTAATCAAAAAAAGTGCCCCTGAGAGGATAAATCAAGAGTTATTAAAATTGTTTGGGGGTGATTTTTGTGCAAAAGCGCTGCTTTTGGCAGATGAGTGTAATTTCTTGAGCAAAATTTTCCCTTTTGTGGATGAAATAAAAAAAATTCCCCCAAATACACATCATCACTTGGATTTATTTCATCATTGTATTGAAACTGTAAAAACTGTGCGGACAAATAATCCTTTGTTGAAACTTGCGGCTTTTTGTCATGATATAGGGAAGCCTAAGACGCACACTATTGAGCCAAGTGGCAGACATAGGTTTATAGGGCATGATAAAGTCGGAGGTAAGCTTGTTGTACCTGTGCTTTCAAATTTAAAATTTTCAAAAAAACAAATTGACTATGTAAGCAAAATGGTTGAAAATCACATATATCCTTCAGCCCTGATGAGCGCGGATGAAGTGCAGGATAAGGCAAAAATAAGATTTATAAAAAAACTTGATCCGTATGTTGAAGATATTATAGAACTTGCTCGCGCTGACAGGCTTTGTGCGAGAGGTCCTATGGTTAGTGAGCAAATGATTAAGGATAACTTAGAAAATCTAGATAAACTTTTAAATTTTTATAAAAAAGTTAAACCAAGGCTCAAGAATCTGCCAAAATTACTTGACGGCACAGAAATAATACAAATTTTGAACATAAAACCTTCGCCAATATTGGGTGAAGTTATTGACGCACTTAAGGAGGCGCAAATTGAAGGGAGCGTAAAATCTAAACAAGAGGCTGAAAAGTTTGTACTAGATTGGTATTCGCATAATTGTAAAGATATGTAACAAAATTAGACAATTTTGAAATTCTATAAAGTTTATATACTTTATATATATGTAAGCGATGAATAATTAAAAAGTAAAAAAAGCAACTCCAATTTTATAAACTAAAACTTCCTAACCTTCCCTTCCTATAAAAAGTATTACTCCCCTTCAGGGAGTTTTTTTTATGTCTTATTAGGGGTTGACCTCAAACTTTTTTCGGGGTAGATTTAAGTAAGTGAGTTCTATTAATCCTTGCACTCTTTGGATTATACTATTCTGGGCGAGTGGCGAAATTGGTAGACGCGCTAGATTTAGGATCTTGTGCAGCAATGCGTGGGGGTTCGATTCCCTTCTCGCCCACCATATAAAAAAGAGAGTCTTTTGACTCTCTTTTTTATATGAGCTTTCAACCTTATTATAGCAAGTAATACCAATTTATATCAGCTAAAGCTCCTTAAATACCACTATTGAATTGGGATTTAAAATATATTCTAATCCGAAAAATGTTTTAGCTTCAAATGAGATGTGTTCTTTATTTGATGTATCGAATAATATATACCAATTTTTATTGCTACTAGCATTTGGTAAGTTAAATTTGTAATTATGAGGATGTTTTGAAAATGCTAAAAAAAAGTTTCCATCGGCATTGTCAATTTTGATGCCTAAATAATTTTTATTATAATCGGATTTTAAGTTTTCGCTTTTTGTGTCAATAATTTGCGCATGTTCATTGTAATAAGTAAGTTTTTCATCGTAATTTTTTGAAGAAAATATTGGATTGTTTTTTCTAAAATTAATTAAATTTTTGCAGAATTCAAAAATGCGGTTTTCAAAAGTATTCTTTGTGTTTGCTCTGCTATAATTGTAATAATTTGTTTTGTCATCAAGATTATAGCTATTGTTGTTTGCTCCTTTTGAATGCATTATAACGTCGCCTACTTGCATCATAGGGACTCCTTTTGACATGTAGAGCATTACAAGCTCTTTTTTTATTGAATTTTCTTTAATTTCTTCATTATTTTGATTATCTGAACAAATTTCCCAATCAGAACCGCCCGTTGTATTTGGATTTCTTTTTGGAAAACTGTTACAGTCGTATAATGTGAAACCATCATGACAGCATATATAATTTATGGCGCCATACTTATCCTTGAATCTGCTTTTTGTTCCTTCAAATATATTTATTACATCATATAAATTTATCTGGTTGCCAAATAATGCTGCACGTCTTATTGTGTCCCTTGAGATGTCATTCCATTCCATCCAGTTGTATGGAAAATTTCCAAGTTGGTAAGAGTTCTCTCCCGAGCATGTCCATGGCTCTGCTATTAACATAATGCCTTCTTGTGCTTCTGTAGGGTCTGATATTACTTTAATATTTCTTTTTTCCAGTTTTTTTGCCAGCTTTGCGCAAAGGCTTGTCTGGGGACAATATTTTGCGATGTCATCTTTTGAAGTGTCCATAAGTGATACTGCAAGATCAAAGCGAAATGCATCAACTCCCTGTTTTGCCCAAAAAGCAATCGAATCAGCGACTAAATTGCAAAAACCTTCATTTGTTGAATTTGTATCGTTATGACATCCGGAATTTTTTCTATAATATTTACCTTGTGAAAGTTTATAGTAGCTTTGATTATCAATTAGAGCATAGGACATAAGCGTTGCATCTTCATTATCATCCCAGTGTATTCTTGCTTCTCCTGTATGGTTATACACTACATCCATGCATACTTTTATTCCGTTCTTGTGATATGCATCTACCATTTTTCGGAATTCATTCAAAATTTTGCCATATTCCTTGTTATATGCATAATGTCTCGCTGGTGAGAAAAAGTTGAGAGTCATATACCCCCAGTAATTCTGTCCGTCTTCTCTGAAATCAAATTCTTGCAAAGGCAAAAATTCAATCATCGTAAAGCCCATCCTTTTTATTACAGGGGCAAATTTTGCGGCTCCCAAATATGTTCCGTATTCTTCTATTGGCAAGTTTTTGGTCAAATCTTTTATGTGCACTTCGCCAATTATTTCCTGACTAAAAGGACGTTTTTCTATGGGCGTAACTTGCTGTGGGGTGTTATCTAGGAAAAGCACTGATTTTGGCGCAAGTTTTGCATTGTCTTTTGAATATTCATTTTCACTTGAGCGGAAAATCTCAAGATTATTTGAAACATCTGATGGTAGGTGGCTAAGCTCTTTTGAATACGGATCAAACGCAAGTTTATTGGGATTAAATCTATTTCCGTTTTTATCAACCCTTGATATAAAACCGATTTTTGTGTTAGGTTCAAATTTTTCATTGTATTCCCAATTTGGACCAAAAAGTCTGTAACCGTAGAATACTGGTTTTTTTAATTCTCTGAGCGCGTACATTTTAACTGATGTTTCCCAGATATCATTATCGCCTTTGTTCATAACAAGGTTCATCACAGCATCTTGTCCTTTTGGTTCTTCAAAAATACATAAAATCACTTTTGTTGCGTTTTTTGAATACAACCTAAAAAGGACCTCTTTTCCGTTTGAGGCTATGGTAGCACCGAGATCTGTTTTTGAATCCGGAATATTAAGCATTTTTTTGTCCTTATTTTAGCGGATTTATTACAACTCCACTTAATAATTTAGGGTAGAAATAGGTTGATTTTTGAGGCATTCTGTAACCTTGTGATGAAATATCCAGTATGTCCTTCATCTTAGGGTATGCCATAATAAATGACGCTTCTGCTTTGCCTAAATCTACCATATCAAATGCCTCAAACTCTTGTTTGATGTATTTGATACCATTTTGCGCCATTTGTTCTTGGGCACTGTAGCCAAGTTCTTTGGTGATGATTAAATCGTGCAATACTGTTAAATCAAGTTTTTTTAGGACTTCAGGTGCATCAACTAAATCTGTCATGCCATTTTTCAACTTTAGAAGGTAGAACTTGTTGACATTTTTCATATAAAGTCCCATGGAAATAACTTTTTTATTACTTTCTTCAATAGCTGCCACAAACTGTTCTTTTACTTTGGCTTTATTTGTACTGTTGAAATTAAATTCTTCTAAATCAAAATACTTTTTAACTGCTTCGATTAAAATATAGGGTTCAATAAACTTTGTTATTATTCTGTGAGTCGGGAAAATAACAAGATTTTCGTCATTTGCATTTGTAAAATAGCTCATTACATACTGTGCCTCAGGGCTATCAGAGATTTCAGAGTATGCCATAGCAGTTTCATATCTGTGGTGACCATCAGCGATAAGTGTTGATTTATCTGCTAAAGTGTCTTGAAACACTTTTATATCATCCTCATCATCTATTAAATATACAATATTTTGAACACCATTATCATCGATTGTATCAATAAACGGTTTTTTTGAAAGATACTTTGATGCAATTTTATTCTCAATTTGTTTTTCAGGATCATTGTACACAAGAAAAATTTGACTAAAATTAGCCTCACATGATTTTGTAAGTTTAAGTCTGTCTTCCTTTGGGCCACCCATGGTAAACTCATGGGGGAGGACTTTTTTGCTTTCAAATTTCTCTATTTTATTTTTTGCTATAAAGCCTTTTCTTTCAATCTTTTTACCATTTTCTGTTGTGTATTTTTGAACAAGATAAAAAATGCAAGGTTTCTTTGTGTGTATTAAAATCCCTTCATTGAGCCATTTTTCAAAGAATTTTTTTGCATCTTCATAACGGTTGTCACCTTTTGTTAAAATCAGACGTACAATGTTGTATGGTGATTTTTTATATAGATTTTCCTGCAGGTCGCTCGTAATAACATCATATGGCGGGGCAATAACTTCATTTATATTAACTTTATCTTGATTGTAAACTATTGCATCTATAGGCTTGATATCCAAAACTTCCTCCCAAATAAAATGTGTATATGATTATTGTAGTAAATATTGGTTTTGATGTAAAGTCAGTTATTGCTTTGTAAAAAAATATTAAAAATTTACACCCTTTTGGCAATTTAGTGATTTAAAAATACTTTATTTATTTGTGGAAAGGTTTTAAAGGTTAGTATTTTTTATGGGCGTGTGTGCTACAGCAATTTTTGACATAAGAAATGTTGACAAAGTCAGCAAGGGAGATACAGGTAGAATAGGTGCCGTTGCTGCACAAACTACAAATTTGGTCAATGCTGCTTCGCACTCGGGTATTGAGCCTGTAAAAAATGCTGCAAATACTGTTTTAAATTGTGTTGATGATGCCGGTAGGATTATAGGGATTACAAATGCTGCCTCTAAAGTTACCAATATTGCATCAAAAGCAGTAAATCCATTGTTATGTGTTGCTTCCGGTATAAGAGTTTTAAAAGATGAAGATCAATATGCAGCCTTAATTGAAGAAAGTTGCGCTATGGGGGCTATGTTTGCCGGCGAAAAGCTTTTTAAAACCATTGTTGCAAATCCGCTGACGCAAAAAGAGGTTAAATCGAGTATAAAGTGGATAAATAACTTGGCTTCAAAAATGCAAGACGCTACAAAAAATCTTAAAGGCTGGAAAAAATTGCTGCTTAATATAGGTGTTGATTTGGCACTTGTTGGGGTTTCAATTTTATCCTTTGATACCGGTAAAAAAATAGGGAAAAAATTATCTGGCAGGGATAACAAAGATAATATAAATGCAGCAGAAAATGGTGGATTAAATTATAGTTCTTAAGCCCCGCAACTTAACCCTGCACAAAGATTAATCAATTGTCCTGTTAACCCTTTGGCATCATCAGATATTAAATATTTACATAATTTTGCAACTTCAATAGGCTCAATAAATCGTCTCTGTGGAATAATATTAAGTATTTGAGACCTTTCTTCTTTGTCAAGAGCGTTGTTTGTTAAATTTGTTTCAACCCAGCCGGGGTTAATTTGGTTAACGGTGATGTTGTATTGTGCAAGTTCAAGTGCTAATGACTTTGTAAGCCCTCCAAGTCCTGCTTTAGTGGCAGAATAAACAGAGGCATATGCTTCGCCTACAACACCTGAAATTGAACCTATATTTATAATTCTTCCAAAATTATTTTTTTTCATATCTTTTGCAACATAAGAACATAACAGGCATGGGGTTATAAAATTAAGATTTATAAGTTTTTCTGCACTGTCTTTATCGATTTCCTCAACAGACGAATAAAAAAATTGTCCAGCATTATTGATTAAAATATCTATATTGCCCAAAAAATCTCTGGCCTTTTGGTAGAGTTTTTTCGCATTGCTCGTAACCGACAAATCAATACTTAGATAATTATTTTGATCGTCTTCTGTTCTGGCTGCACCAAAAACTTGATATCCCGACAATTCTAATTCTCTTTTTATTGCAAAACCTATACCCTTATTGCAACCGGTTAAAAGAACATTTTTCATTGTGTATTTTCCGTGTGTTTTAACACTATATCTGAGATTTGATTTATCAGATTCTCTCTTTGTGTTTCATTTAACTCGCGTAATGCTTCAACTGCAGCATGAAGATTTGGATTTTTGTCGTACCATCTTTGAAATTCTCTGGGATTGTAGTCCGCAATAATCTTTACAAACTTTTCATAATCTTTTTCAATAATTTTTGGTACTTTTAAAATAATGTCAACCGCAACTTCGCATTGTGCTTGGGGGTCTAAATCCTCTAAAAGTCGCATAAAAGCACTTAAGTACTTATCTTTATCATACCATCTTACGTATTTATTCATACAGTTATTATATCAAATTTTTTTAAAAATTTGCATAAAATGTAGTAAATATTAAAAAAAGTACTTGCCACATGTCAAAAAGCCTTATATAATCACTTATGATAAAGGAAGGAGTTCACAAAATGAACAAAGAAGAATTAGTACAAGAAATTGCTAAAAAAGCTAAAGTTACTCAAAAAGAAGCTGCAGAAGTTTTAAACGGTTTTGTTGAAACTGTTCAAAAAAGCGTTTCTAAAGGTCAAAAAGTTACTCTAGTTGGCTTCGGTACTTTTGAAGCTAGAAAAAGAGCAGCTAGAACTGGTCGCAACCCTCAAACAGGTAAAGAAATCAAAATTGCTGCAAAAACAGTTCCTGCTTTCTCGGCTGGTAAAAAATTCAAAGAACTTGTTAACAAAAAATAGTTTTTTGAAATTAAAACGTGTAAGGCGAATTCAAATGAATTCGCCTTTTTAATGTTTAGATTTCTTTATTTCTTACGATACATATCAAATTCTTCATAATTTAAAAACAACTTGTAATCTAACTTACAATAATTTTCTTGCTCATTCCACTCATACCCAAGTTTTTTACATTTTCTTTTACTCATGTGCATATTTCTCTTGTGTTTGTTTATATTAACACTCAAGGTATTTATATCTTCATTGCTTTGTCTATATAGTTTTATCTCAATTGAATTAAAATCTTGATATTTTTCATTGCCAATATCAAGATCAAACTTTATTTCATCATCCTCCATCTCTTTTGGAAAAGGCGGAGGAGGATTATTTAGTATAAATTTTCTAAAATCATTGGTAGGCCAATTGTAAAAACTACTTTCAGGTGGCGGATTATAACAAAATTCAATTTCACCGTTTTTGTGTATTTTATATACACTACCCTCAACAAACCCGGGCTTTGGATATTTAGTTATATCAAACTTATACAAAAACATCTGCGCATAATTTAAGAAATAATTATACATCACAGGAAAGTTTTCTTCATTGAAAACTTTTAAATGTGTAT
>CASEEG010000108.1 GCA_949286885.1 uncultured bacterium | reverse complement strand
ATAAGCTCTTTGCGCCAGTGTTGCATCTGCTATATCCACCATAGGATTAACGTTTGACATTCTGACATACCCTTCACTGTCAGCATCAGGATGTCCTGGGCGATAAATTTTTTCTCCAGGTGTAGGGTCTTCAACAACACCTGTAAATTTAACGCCACCTTCTAAAAAAGGAATTGTACCCACACCAAAAACGTCTTCTTTCATGGTGTTTAAAAGTCCGGCAAAAGAAATATCTTCAGTCGCATTTAGTACAGGAATTTTTCTGACATAATTAGGTGTGTCCATGTTTGCAACGTTTCTTGCTGCAATTTCTATTCTTTTGCCATGTGCTCTTAATCCGCCTGCACCGACTTCAAAAGCATCCATTATTCCCATTTTTATATACCTTTCAATTATTTACCGACATTTATTACAGTTTTTAGCTCTGTTATTGTATTTGACATTTGACGAGCCGCAACTGCATATAAAATAGAGTTCTTTTGCATAAGTGCAAGCTCATCTTCAGCACTCAGCGTCTGGCTTTGAGGTTCCATAACGCCTGACGGGCCTAATTTTTGACTTAATTTTGTTTCAAGATTTGAATTCATGGTGTTCAAATATTGCGAAAATTCAACGTCTTTTCTAACATAATTAGGGGTGTCCATATTGGCAATGTTTGCTGAGACTGCCTCTTGCCTTGCCGCAATTAAATCTAATAAAAGTTGTGATTTTTCAATTGAATTTACAGGTGAGTACATTTATTAATCCCTTATATTAATTGCTTTATCATACATATCGCTAACTGCTTTCATAAGTGATGTTGATGCCAAGAGTGATGTATTTAAGCGCATTATTTCATCAACCGTTGCAAAAATATCCACATTTGAACGTTCAATCCCATATTGAGCTATTCTGTTATGGTCTTGTATAAGAACAATTTCGCCTGATTGTTCTGTTGCTCTGTAGCGGTTTTTACCCACTTCTTCAAGACCTTCAGGGTTTGCAAACTGAACAAGCGGTATTGTTCCACAGTATTCACCTTCGCTTGCAACATCTTTATAGGTGTAGACTTCACCGTTTGGTCGTATTTCAGTCTTGACACTTGTTGCATCAACTCTTATGCCACCGCCAACTAAGTCGCCCGTTGTTGTAACAAGATAACCGTCTTTATTTAAAGTAAAAGAACCGTCACGAGTGTAGTATATTTCGCCGCCAACAGAGGTAACAGGCATATACCCCGGACCCTTTAAAGCAACATCAAGCGGGTTTTGAGTCAATTGAAAAGACCCTTGATTATGATTTGTTCTAATAGCACCTGAAACATAGCCTTGCTCATCTAAAACATCATCAAATCTCACCGCTTTATAACCGTGAGTGTTGGCATTAGCAATATTTTGCGAATAATATCCGAATTTTTCAAACTGGTGCAGGGTGTTAATTGTGCTTCTTCGCATTATACCCTGCAAATTGTAACCGCTATACATTTATTATGCACTTCCTAATTCTTGTATTGCTCTTGATAACTTGCTGTTTTGCAGCATAAAAAGCTGCCTGTTTGCATCAAAATTTCTTTTAACCGGAACTAACTCCATAAATTCCTGTTGCAAAGATACGTTTGAATATTCTAAGCACTGTTGTTCAACACAAGGCTCTGTTACAAGTGCACCCTCTGATGATACAACCGCAATTTTTCCTGCATCTAACATTTTCCTTGTGGAACTGTCAAAAACAGCGACAGAACCGTCTTTTGAGATTTTTACATCTTTTAATTCATCGGGCATTTTAGGCAACACTATAGGTTCACCACCTGCTGATAGGACTTTATGCCCCTTAACGCTTAATAGCTCACCGTCTTTATTTAAATGAAACCGCCCATCACGAGTAAGCTCTATTGTGCCGTCATTATGCAAAAGTTGAAAGTAACCTTTTTCACTCAACGCAACATCTAGGGGACTTTGAGAAACAATAATTCTACCTACTTGATCATCAACAGCGGTTGATAGTGCATGTATTCCTATATATTCAGCAAACGAGGACACAACAGCTTCTTTTCTTTGGTATCCGACTTTATCTGAGCCTGTAATATTTTCAGACCCTATGCCCATCATCTCCATGCCAAGGTGCATAGCAGAAATTGACATCCCAAGCCCTGACTTTGAAAGACTTACACCGCCTTGTAATCTCATATTGTGCTGCTCCTTTTTTATTTTACGTCGGCAACGTATATTTTTTATACAGGGGAACCTTCATAAAATACACCAAATGACCCAGATATTTTTTAATTATTATTTTTTAAAAGTCAAATTAGAAAAATCTTTATCAATTTTAAACACAATTTTTATAACTGCATGCGCCATAAGCATTAGCTGCGGTGAAACACAAGAGGATGCTGAAATTTCAGCACGTGTTCTTTTTACTTCATCTTTTGGAATTTCTTTTTTTGTTGTTTCGACAATAAGACCTGTTTGAATGTTTAAATTTTCAGATTCTTTTTTTAATATTGCTAAAACCTTATCACGGGGGAAAGATTCAACACAATTCAGTAAAATTTCAATCTTGCCGTTTTGTGTCATTTCAAGGGTTGCTTTTATATTTGAAAAATTCATTGTTTGAATAAGTATTGTAATACTTTGCAAATCATCGTCGCTATCTTCGCCGCTTTTATCAAAAACATCTATATCAAAATCAAGATTTTCGCCGGCAGAATTAAGCGGTAACCAGGGCAAGTAAAGCAAAATAAAATTTTTAAGTGCTGAGGCTGTATCTGTTGTAGTGGTACTTATAAGCCCTAAAGTATTAACCAGTTCTTTTAATTGTGCAGTATCAGCTACACCCATTTTAGCAGCTTGAGATAGTGTCTGTACAAGCTTTTGCATAGCAACTTTTGTATTATCGTTTAATAAAAGTGCTAATTGATTAAGGTCAATTTTTCCGCTCGACATAAGCAAAAGCAGTTGCATATTCTGAGCTGTCGTCATAGTTTTATTTGTAACCATTTGAGATATAACTTGTGTTACGTCTTTTGGTAAATTTAAAAGTTCTTTTACATATTTTGAAGTCTGCTCGACCTCCATAGGTGTCATCTTAAGTTCAGGCGAAAGTGTTTGTTTTTGTTGAGTTTTTGCTGTATTTGTAAAAAGAGAATTTGCAAAAGTTCCCGCAGTATTTACTTGAGTTTGCGGCTTTATTTGATTATTTATTATGTTTCTTACAAGCCTTGTTAAATACCCTGACGGGTTAAAATTATTCATCTTTTACCTTTAATGATTTTTCAGTTAATATCAAGCCAATTTTTAACAATATCACTGACATAAGTAAACGAGGGCAATACGCCTATGTTTTCGCCTTGAAGATTTTTATTATACACTAAAATCGGCACCATTTCACGTGTGTGGTCAGTTCCTCTAAATGTCGGGTCGCAACCATGGTCTGCAGTTATTATAAGCAAATCATTTTCATCCAAGGAGGGTAAAATTTCACTTAAATATAAATCCACCTGTTCAATTGCACCCTTATATCCAAAAGCATCACGCCTGTGACCATATAGCATATCAGTATCTACAAGGTTAGTAAAAATTAAATCCCATTTTTTCTCTTTTATAGATTTTAAAGTCGCCTCAAGCCCTTCTTTATTAGAGCCTGTAGGAATTGCCTCACTTATTCCGGAGTTTACAAATATATCTTTAATTTTTCCTATTGATAAAACTTTTTTGCCGCTGTCAACAATTTTATTTAAAAGTGTCGGCTCTGGCGGCGCAACAGAATAATCATGCCTAAATTTACCTATACGAGCAGGTTTAGAATCTATTATTTGATAAGGTCTTGCAATAACACGAGAAACACCCCAATTGCCATCATCTAAAATTTTTCTTGCAATTTTACACCAGTTATAAAGCACTTCAAGCGCAATAATATCAATGTCAACAGCTATTTGAAAGACACTGTCGGCACTTGTGTAAATTATGGGGTATTTTGTTTTTTCGTGTTCTTTGTGTAAATCTTCTATAATTTTTGTACCTGAGGCAGGGATGTTACCCAAAATACCCTTGCAGCCAGTTTGTTTTATAAATTCGTCAATAATTTCAGGCGGAAATTCTTTGTATGTTTTAAAAGGATGCTCCAAAACAAGACCTGCTATTTCCCAGTGTCCTGTTGTTGTGTCTTTGCCTTTTGATTTCATTTTCATAATGCCGTATTTTGCAAGCGGTTTGTTTGTTTTTTTAACACCTTTAATATCTTTTATGTTGCCAAGACCTAATTTTTCAAAGTTTGGCACATTTAAACCGCCTGTAACTTGCGCAAGGTTGCACAAAGTGTTGCAGGTTAAATCATCCCCGTATTCTAAAGCGTCCTCTATTGCGCCAATTCCCATAGAATCTATTACAACTATTGCAGCTCTTTTCATTTTATTACTCCAATGTCATCGCCTAAATGCTCTAAATGCCACTCCTGTATAGCTTCTCCGGGGTATAAAATACCAATCCCCGGCGGGTAGGGTACAACCATTTGAGAGGAAATTTTTAAAAGTGCATTTTCTTTGGATACAAAAGCATAATCCCTATAAAAAGCCTCAAAAGGCAGCATTTTAACAAATGGAAACGGTTGAAAATCAACCTCGGGTTCGCTTTGTTGCTTAGTTAATTTTACTTTTTTAATAGCATTTTTAAGCTTGTCCAATTTTGCCTTTGTCGTGCCTATTCCGCACAAAAATAAAACACCTTTGTTCGACGCCATTTCATCTTCAATGTGAAATTCTTCAAATAATTTTTTAGATAACTCTAAACCTGATACATCGGGACGTTTTATTAAAATCTTTGTCGGGTCGGAATTTTCATTGTCATAAAACTCCCAGCCTTCTTTTCTTAAATCTCTTTTGAAGTTTTCAACATTAGTAATTAAATCATCAATTGCCTTTGCGCCTTCTTTTGAATGTAAAAAGTTTATAGTTGCCTCAATTGCTGCTAAAAGAGGGTAAGAAGGGGATGAAGTGTTAAAAAGGTTAATCGAGCGTTGGACTTGGCGCCATTCAAAATCTTCTCTTATTTCGTTTGAAACATGCAAAAGCGCACACTGATTAGGCGCACCGGCTGTTTTATGCAGAGAATTTATAACAAAATCCGCACCTTGCTCAAGAGCTGTTCTTGGCAAGTTTTGCGAAAAATTGTAAAGCGCACCATGGGCTTCATCCACTATTAAATAAACTCCGTATTGTTTGCAAATCTTTGAAATGGCTTCTATGTCAGAGTTTACGCCTTCATAAGTCGGACTTGTAATAATTAAAGCCTTGTATTGATTAAGTTTTAAATTATTTTCAACTTCTTCAGGGTCTATTTCGCCGTAAATTCCAAAATAATCGTTTTTACTTGGCATAAGCCAATCTACACGAGCGCACGTAACTACAAGACCGTTGTATACTGCTTTGTGGCAATTCCTTGCAACTAAAACCCTGTCGCCTTCTTGGATGACAGATTTCATTGCGGCTAAAATCCCTAAAGTTGCACCCTGAGTTAAAAAGAAAGTGTTTTTTGCACCATAGCAATCTGAGGCTCTCCCTTGCGCCATTAAAATAGCACCTGATGGGTCGGATAGATTGTCAAAACCTTCAATTTCAGAGTAATCCCAATTATAAAAACCTTCTAAATTTGGTAAATACGGACTTTTTTGCCCATGGGAAGGAGTTGTAAAAAGTATGCGGTCTAATTTTTTATTTAATAATTTTATTATACTCATTGTGTTTTTATAATAGAATATTTGATATGGATATACAAGAAAAAATCAAAAAATTACGCAAAGAGATTGAGCTTTACAGTTATTACTATTACGTAGAGGATAACCCTAAAGTTGAGGACTATGAGTACGATGCTCTTTTTAGGGAATTACAAAAGCTTGAAAATGAGCACCCTGAGCTGATTACACCTGATAGCCCAACGCAAAGGGTAGGTGGAATAAGTGAAAAATTTGACACAGTAGCCCATAAAAACAGGCTCTATAGCTTAGATAACGCCAATAATGACGAAGAACTTACAAAATGGTACGAGAGAGTTCTAAAGGATACAACGGGTTTAGAGGGGCAAATGAATTTATTTATGCCAAAAATTCCTCTTGCCTGTGAATATAAAATTGACGGTTTAGCGGTGAGTTTGACTTATGTTAACGGCATTTTTACCCAAGGGCTTACCCGTGGGGACGGCGTTATGGGAGAAGATATTACAAACAATTTAAAAACCATAAAAGCAATACCGCTAAAGCTTTTTGAATCGATAAACGTTGAAGTTCGCGGTGAAGTTTATATGCCTGTTCAATCTTTTAAAAAACTGAATGCAAAACAACTTGAAATGGGTCAAAAGACTTTTGCAAACCCTAGAAACGCTGCTGCAGGGAGTATTCGACAGCTTGATCCGAAAATTACCGCAAGTAGAGATTTGTCTATTTTTGTCTACGGTGGTATTTTTGAGAAAAAAGACGCCCCAAAATCTCACAGTGAAACTATGGAAAAGCTCTCTAAACTTGGCTT
>CASEEG010000107.1 GCA_949286885.1 uncultured bacterium | reverse complement strand
TAAACTTAAAAAAACTAAAATTCAATTTGTTTTTGAAAATGTTGTATTTCAATCAAAATTAATTAATGGGACATACCCTAAATATCAACAATTAATTCCGACAGGGAATGATAAAATTGTTTATATAGACAGGGAAGAATTAATTGGTGTAATTGAAAGAGTTTGTGTAATGGTTAATGAGCGCACAAACAGGATTAAGTTTTCTTTTAAAGAAAATACTCTTGAATTAAGTACAGATTCACCAGAAATGGGCTCAGGAAAAGATTTTATTGATATCAGCAGCAATTTTGATGAAATAGTGATTGCATTCAATTACAAGTATGTTCTTGACAGTTTAAAAAATATGGATACAAAAAAAGTAAAAATAGAAATTGCTACAAGCCTCAGTGCGACACTGTTTAAACCGGCTGATGAAAATGAAAACGGTGATGAATCTTATGTATGTTTAGTTATGCCGGTTCAAGTGAGGTAGTTTATGAAAGTAGCTATTCAAGTACCTGCCTCTATGGCAAATTTAGGTTGCGGTTTTGATTGTTTGGGTCTTGCATTACCTATATATAATACTGTAATTGTTGAAGAAACAGTTTTACCCGGTTCCGGTGTTGAAATAAATATAATTGATGAAAAAAACCATTAAGGGATTTCAAATATTCCAACTGATAATAATAATATTGTTTATAAAGAAATAGTGTTGTTATATATTTAATTAGGACAAATTCCGGATGAATTTTATTTAACTATAAAAACACAAATACCAGTTGCAAGAGGTTTAGGGTCTTCTGCCTCAGTTATTGTTGGTGGCTTAATGGCTGCAAACACTCTTTTAAGAAATCCTGCTGACGAGGCTGTATTACTTTCAATTGCAACTGAAATTGAAGGACATCCTGATAATATTACACCTGCAATAAAAGGTGGGGTAACTTTATCCAGTTGGGAAGAAGACGGTTCTGTAGTATATAGAAAATTACCTTGGTATGACGATTGGAAAATAACTGTTTGTATTCCAGATTATGAGCTTGCAACGGAAATTTCACGTTCTGTTTTACCTAAAGAAGTTGCAATAAAAGATGCAGCGTTTAATTTAAGACGTTCTGCAATGTTTGTAGAAGCGTTACATACACACGATAGTGAGCTTTTAAAACTTGCAATGCGCGACAGATTACACCAACCTTACAGAAAAAAACTTGTACCTGGATTAACTGCTATTATGGATAATTTAAGACATACAAAAGGTGTTTTGGGTTGTTTTTTAAGTGGTGCAGGTCCTGCAATAGGTGTTGTGTCCTGTGGTGCAAATATTAATGAAGTAAAGGAGATTGTTTCAAATACTTGGAATGATATAAATGTAAATACTCATTTTTATTCACTCCCGCTTGACAACGAAGGTGCAAAAAGAATACTCTAATAAAATATGTTATAAGGAGAAAATAATGAAAAAGACAATACTTTCAATTTTATGTTTTATGTGTGTAGCTCTAGCATCAAATGCAGCCGGAATTGGTTATATTAACTATGATGTTGTTTCAAAAAATTACTCTCTAGCTAAAAAATACACAAACGATTTAAACAGTAAGGTTAATTCGATAAAAACATACACCGCTCAAAAAGACAAAGAAGTAGCAAACGCAAAAACTGCTGCACAAAAAGCAAGTATAAGAAAAACAGCACTTGCCGAGATTGAAAAAAAACAAAAAGATTATCTTGCAACACGTCAAAAATATGAAAATGATCTAAGTCAAAAAATTAATGCAGCTGCAGAAAAAGTAAGAGTTCAAAAGAAACTTGACGTTATATTAAATAAAGATTATGTTGCAGCCGGCGGTGTAGATGTTACTGCAGCAGTAATGCAAATATTGAAATAAAATGTTTAAATTTGACACAATCGTAGTAGGTGCAGGGCATGCAGGAATAGAAGCAGCAGTAAGTGCAGCTCGTCTTGGGGCAAAAGTTCTTTTTTGCACACTAAACCTTGACAATATTGCCTTAATGCCCTGCAATCCTGCGGTTGGAGGCCCTGCAAAGTCTAATTTAGTTCGTGAAATTGATGCACTTGGCGGTGTTATGGCGGATGCAACAGATGCTACTTATGTGCAGATGAAAATGTTAAATTCATCCAGAGGGCCTGCAGTGCGTGCACTGAGAGCGCAGTCTGATAAAAAAGAATATATGAGATATTTTAGACACTTGCTTGAGAGTGAAAAAAATATCTCTTTAAAACAAACTCAAATTACTGAAATTATTGTTAAAAACGGTGTTATAAAAGGTGTTAGGGATGAATTAGGGCTTGAAT
>CASEEG010000106.1 GCA_949286885.1 uncultured bacterium | reverse complement strand
TTGAAAGGTATATAAATAAACATACCTGGTCGCTTTTAAGTGATAATTCAAGTGTTGATATTTCTTGTGATTTCCCTCAAAATCCTAAAAGTGCAAGTATTTACCGCTCTAAATTTGATTCTTGGCTTGTTGAAATGGCAAAAAAAGAAGGTGTTTATTTTGCCCCTTCTACACTTGTTAAAAGATTAATAAAAAGGAACGGATATTTTTGCGGGGTTGAAACCGAATTGGAAGAAATTGAGGCCGATATTGTAATACTTGCTGATGGGGTTAATTCCCTGCTTGCCCGTAAGTACGGTCTTAGATATGACTACGAAGCAAAAGATATGGTTTTGAGTGTTAAGGAAACAATTAAGTTTCCAAAAGATGTAATTGAAGAGCGTTTTAATATAGAAAAAGGCTCTAAAAATGGCGCTGCAAGAAATTTTCTTGGTGGTTTAAAACTTGAAAATGCGCCTTTTGCTCTTGGTTTTATTTATACCTATACGGACTCTATTTCATTAGGTATTGGTGTAAATTTGGAAGATTTAAACAGATATGGACTTAACCCTTCTGATTTACTTGAAAAGCTAAAAGAACACCCTGTTGTAAAACCATTGATTAATGATGGTGAAATGCTTGAATATAGTGCACATTTAATCCCTGAAGGCGGGTATAAAAAGCTTCCGAAGCTTTGTCAAAACGGCATTATGGTCGTTGGCGATGCAGCCGGTTTTGTAAATGCAATACATTTCGAGGGTACAAATTTTGCATTTATAAGTGGAAAATTAGCCGGTGAAACAGCTTTATATGCAATTAAAATTAAGGATTATTCTAAAAAAACACTTAAGCTTTATGAAAAGAAACTGAAACAAAGCTTCATTTTAAAAGACTTGAAATCATACAAAAATGTTATGGAAAATCTCTATTTACGGGCTAACTCTCTTATGAATTTTTACCCGAAAAAAGCATCGGAATTTTTTGAAATATTCTCGGGGGCAAGTTGTATACCAAAAAGGGATGAGTTTAGAAACTTTTTACTTGGTTTTTTCAAAGAAAGAAGTATAAGGGAACTCTTTAAGGATTTTTACGCCTTTATTTCTACTATTTTTGGGGTTTTAAAATGAATAATGATAATGTTAAGAAAAAAACAATTGAGGACAAATTAACCACAATAAAGTATAATTGTGACAGTGAGTCACATCTTGTATTAAACACACAGTTGTGTAAAAGCTGTGAATCTCATTGCTGCACATATATATGCCCTGCAAAAGTGTACAGTTATGACGAAAACAATAACATGATTAATGTTGATTATGAAAATTGTCTTGAATGCGGTGCATGCCGTATAGCCTGCCCTTTGGGGGCCATAGATTGGAAATATCCTAAAGCAGGTTGTGGTGTAGTTTATAAGCAAAGTTAAATAAAGGAGAATTAATGAACGAACATTTCCAACGCTGGTATGACAAAGATCCTGTACTTTCAATGTCTATGCGTACACTCTCAACATCGGACGAACCGAGCCAAATTGCAGTT